>NZ_KV795581.1:0-128438 GCF_001809055.1 Streptococcus sp. HMSC034B05
TTTTGTAGCAAAGGGACTATTGTCCCAGACTCTTCAACGTTTTTTCCTGCTATTGCTATTTCACGATATAATAAAAACAAGTAAGCACAGGAGGAAATGGAATGAATTTTAAACAGCTATCTTATTTGGCTCTGTAATTTCTGTAGTGGGTAAAACTACTTTAGGAATTATGGAACCGATTTTGATAATTCACTTATCAAATTGAACTTCATTCAACAGATACTCAATGAATTTATCCCCCATTTTAGATAAGCTAGCTTTTTCATGTTTAATATAAACCAGCTCAATAGGGTCATCAATATCTAGTGGAATAGAAACAATATTGTCACCATTGAGATTACTATTTAGAATACCAGTTGCAATAGTGTAGCCATCAAGACCAATCAAAAGATTAAAAAGAGTTGCTCGGTCGCTGACGACGATGGACTTTTTATGGTGTTCTTGCGATAGGATTTCTTCTGAAAAGTAAAAGGAATTGTGGGTTCCTTGATCGTAGCTGAGGTAAGGAAAATCTTCCAAATCTGATAATTGGATCAGTTTCTTCTTTGCTAGAGGATTGCTCTTGCTAACAAAAATATGTGGCTGGGCAGTAAAGAGATGTGTGGCAAGCAAGTGATTATCATCTAGCATTTTAGAGAGGACATCGCGGTTGTAGCTGTTGAGAAACAGTACGCCAATCTCGCTGCGGAAATTTTTGACATCATCAATGATTTCCCAAGTTCGTGTTTCGCGCAAGAAAAGCTCATACTTTTCCATATCACTTTTTTTGAGCAGAGAAACGAAAGCATTGACTACAAAGGCGTAGTGTTGAGAAGAGACGCTGAAAAGCTCTCGATTGGCAACTGGATTTTTGTAACGTTCTTCTAATAACTGAGTCTGTTCTACCACTTGACGAGCATAGGAGAGAAATTCCATACCGTCTTTGGTCAGAGTAATACCTTTGGGATTGCGGATGAAAATCTCAATGCCCATTTCATTTTCCAAATCGCGCACCGCATTAGACAGACTAGGCTGGGTAATAAAGAGTTGCTTGGCAGCCTCGTTCATGCTGCCAGTCTCGACGATTTTAATAATATAGTGCAATTGTTGAATTCTCATAAACTTATTTTATCATATTGGAATTGACAAAACACATTTGAAGTTGTAAAATAGATTAAATTTAACCTTTAAGAAAGTCCAGCGAGGCTTCCAAGGTTTCGGGTGAAGGAAGAGTGAGAAAACCGACTCTTTATTTTCGTGAGGCCTTGTGTATATGCAAGGTCTTTTTTAATAAAGAAATGAGGTAGAAATGACAAGCAGCTCATGCGAGAAGAGACTCGGAAAAATCATGTTGGAAAAGATGACCATTGTGCACCAAGAGAAAATTGCTCCACGAATTTTTGCTATGGATTTACTAGGAGAAATGGTTGGCCAGATGCAGGTTGGACAATTTCTGCATATCCGAGTTCCAGATGATACAAAGCTTCTACGTCGTCCTATTTCGATTTCAGAGATTAACAGAGAACGGAAAATCTGTCGGATTATTTACAGGATAGAGGGAGCAGGTACAGAACTCTTCTCTCGGTTGGAAAAAGGTTTTCAGTTAGACGTCATGGGGCCTCAGGGAAATGGTTTTGATTTATCTGGTTTAGGTATTGCAGATACAGCTCTAATTATAGGAGGTGGGATTGGTGTTCCCCCCTTGCTACAAGTGGCAAAAGAATTATATAGCAAGGGAGTGAAGGTCACTTCAGTTCTTGGATTTGCAACAAAAGCAGTTGTCATTTTGGAAGAAGAAATGAAAAAATACAGTCGTGTCCTGATAACAACGGATGATGGTTCTTATGGTCGCAAAGGCTATGTTTCCTCCATTGTGAATGAGTTATCAGAAGATTTTACTGCGGTATATGCTTGTGGAGCTCCTGGTATGCTCAGATATGTGAATGAAACATTTTGCAGTCATCCGCGAGCTTACATTTCTATGGAATCACGAATGGCGTGTGGAATGGGGGCTTGTTATGCTTGTGTACTTCATGTTGCTGGCGAGGATCAAGCAGTCAATAAGCGGGTTTGTGAAGACGGTCCAGTTTTTGAGACTGGTACAATCGTGATGTAGGAGGTTGATATGTCTAACAGTCGTTTAGCAATTTCTCTTCCTGGTTTGGAATTGAAAAATCCAATTATTCCAGCTTCGGGGTGTTTTGGTTTTGGTCAGGAATATGCCAAATATTATGATCTCAATATACTTGGCTCCATAATGATTAAGGCGACCACGCAGTACCCTCGTTTTGGCAATCCGACGCCACGAGTGGCAGAAACACCAGCTGGTATGCTCAATGCTATTGGACTACAAAACCCTGGGGTAGATGTGGTGTTGACAGAAAAACTTCCTTGGCTGGCTCACCATTATCCTAGTCTTCCGATTATTGCTAATGTTGCGGGATTTTCTAACGAAGAATATGCTTTTGTTGCAGAAAAAATATCTAAAGCTCCAAACGTCAAGGCTATTGAACTTAATATTTCCTGCCCCAATGTTGATCATGGTAATGGGGGCTTGCTAATTGGTCAGGTGCCAGATTTAGCATATCAGGCTGCTAAGGCAGCGGTAGACGTGTCGGAAGTGCCAGTCTATGTAAAATTGACACCTAGTGTAGCAGATATTACACAAATAGCGAAAGCAGTTGAAGATGCAGGAGTTTCTGGTTTAACCATGATTAACACTTTAGTTGGAATGCGATTTGATTCAAAGAGCAGAAAGCCGATTATTGCAAACGGAACAGGTGGCATGTCGGGGCCGGCAATTTTTCCAGTTGCCCTGAAGTTAATTCGTCAGGTAGCACAATCTAGTAGTTTACCAATTATTGGTATGGGTGGAGTAAACTCAGCAGAAGCAGCCATTGAAATGTTTATCGCAGGAGCTTCAGCGATTGGTGTTGGGACAGCAAATTTTACAAACCCTTATGCGTGTCCTAATATTATTGAGGATCTACCTAAAGTCATGGATAAATACGGTATTGAAAGTTTGGAAAGCTTGCGAACAGAAATTAGAAAAAACTTGTTGTAGCCTCATTTTTTGCTTGACAATAGACGGAGTAAATTATAAAATAATTGAAATGGAACCTTTAAAGAAGTCCAGAGAGGCTACTAAGGCTGATACGGTTTAAAGCGGCAGTAAACTGTCAATTTTCGTGTAACCTTGCCTCAGGCAAGGTTTTTCTATAGCTCTTAAGAAGTTTGTACGAAGTGTGCTTAAAAGTTTCGGCGGGGATTTAAGACGATGGGTAAAGCTTTCGTTAGGAAGTGTCAGTAACTTTACTTCTATTGAAATTAAGTGGTCAGGATTAGCAAACGAAACCGTAGTACAGACAGTATTTCAAGTTATTAAGACCCTGTGTCCAAAGGTTAAAACGACAAACTGCCTATAAATTAAATAAGGAGATGAACCTATGCGTGAAGAACGTCCTATTATTGCTCTTGATTTTCCCTCTTTTGATGATGTTAAAACCTTTCTGGAACATTTTCCAAAAGATGAAAATCTTTATGTCAAAATTGGTATGGAATTTTTTTATGCTATTGGTCCAGAAATCGTTCACTATTTGAAAGGTTTGGAACACAGCATTTTCCTAGATTTGAAATTGCATGACATTCCCAATACGGTGCGCTCGGCTATGTCTGTTTTAGGAACTTTTGGAGTAGATATGGTCACTGTGCATGCAGCAGGTGGTGTCGAGATGATGCGGGAAGCTAAAAAAGTTTTGGGAGATAAAGCAAAATTAGTGGCTGTAACTCAGTTGACTTCTACTAGCGAAGCCGATATGCGAGACTGCCAAAATATCCAAACAACTGTTTCAGAATCGGTTGTCAATTATGCTTGCAAAGCTAAAGAGGCCGGCTTGGACGGAGTTGTGTGTTCAGCTCAGGAAGTTAAGCTGATTAAAGCGGCGACGTCAGAAGATTTTCTGTGCGTTACTCCAGGTATTCGACCAGCTGGTTCTGAAATTGGGGACCAAAAACGGGTCATGACACCGCAAGAAGCACATCAAATTGGTAGTGACTATATTGTGGTTGGACGTCCCATTACACGAGCTGCAGATCCAGTAGCTGCTTATCGCGCTATTAAGACGGAATGGATAGATGGCTAGAAAAGTATATCAAGCAATCATTGACAGACCCATCGGTTATCAAGATAGTTTTGGAAATCGTTATCCTATCAATTATGGTTATATTCCGAATTTGTTTGCTGAGGATGGTGAAGAGCAAGATGTTTACATTGTGTCGGAAAAGGTACGAGAACCGTTAGAATACTTTGAAGGAGAATTAGTTGCTGTTATTCATCGACAAGATGATGTTGAAGATAAATGGGTGTTAACTTTATCTAGCGAGATCGTCACTTTAGAAGACATAAAAGAAAAGACTTATTTTTTGGAACAATATTTTGATTCCACTATTGAATTATTATAAAGGAGAAATCATGACTTTAGCAAAAGATATTGCGCGTGACTTACTGAAAATTGAGGCTGTTTACTTGAAGCCGGAAGAGCCTTTCACTTGGGCTAGTGGCATCAAGTCTCCAATCTACACAGATAATCGTGTGACCTTGGCCTATCCAGAAACGCGGACTTTGATTGAAAATGGTTTTGTGGAGAAAATCAAAGCTGAATTTCCAGAAGTAGAAGTGATCGCTGGGACAGCAACAGCAGGTATCCCTCATGGTGCTATCATTGCTGACAAGATGACTTTACCATTTGCCTATATTCGTAGCAAACCAAAAGATCATGGTGCTGGAAATCAAATTGAAGGTCGAGTAAAAACAGGTCAGAAAATGGTCGTGATTGAGGATTTGATTTCAACTGGAGGGTCGGTTCTGGATGCGGTGTCTGCTGCTAAGCGTGAGGGGGCTGACGTCCTTGGAGTGGTAGCTATTTTTACTTATGAATTGCCTAGGGCAGAAAAGAATTTCTCAGATGCGGGTGTTCGATTGGTAACGTTATCGAACTACACTGAATTAATCAAGCTGGCAGAACAAGAAGGCTATGTTTCGGCAGAAGGCTTAGCTCTACTTGAGAAATTTAAACATGATCAAGAAAATTGGCAGGGATATTGATGAGGAAGTCCTTTCCCACGAAATGAGAGACTATTAACTTTTTCGTCCAATAAATTTGCAGCGAGATTTAATTTCTAAACTTATTTTTCTTCTTTTAACAATATTTGTTTATACACCACTCATGAGTTTTGGTATTTTAATTGACTTTTTTGTTCTGAGGATTCTGGGTCCAATTAGAGGTTAAGCAGCAATCTGATGATTGTTGTTTTTTTAAATAGAGAAACAAATTAGATTTTGATATAATGGTCCTATGCTAAAAATGTACTCTTTTTTCTTTGGAATCTTGCAAAAAATCATGTTCATTATGGGCTTGCATTGGTTTTTTACTGCTATTATTCATCTAGGGACAATTTCTAGTCTTGCTTTGATTGGAGCAGTCATACTAGTATTTCTAGCTTATCGTTATCTAGAAAATTTAAAAAAATGCTACCACTACATGATGAGACACAAAGTTGCTATTATGATAGCAGTGATTGTATTTCAGTTGGCAATGCTTTTGTCTGCTCAGTTGCTGATTCGGCGAGATGCAGCAGTTGTTTTCAATGGTGCTTTCAAGTACTCAAAAGAGACTTCTATTTCCAGTTATTTGACACGCAATCCTAATAACTTGTTTCTCTTTTTGTATGAGCGCTTTTTTTATAATATCTTTGGAAGCTCAGCTTTATGGATTTTGCAGGGATTAAATATATTTTATGCCGATATAACGGCACTCATTTTGTACAAGGGAATGAAAAAATATGTGAGTGAGTCTGCTGCTGATGTGACATTTAGTTTGTATGTCTTGCTAGTTGGCTTTTCACCTTATTTTTATTCGATGTACACGGATATATGGCCTCTTCCGCTCATTGCTTTACAAATATTCTTACTTTTTGATTTACTTGGGCTTCGATGGCAGGATAAGAGGGTACTCTTCATAAAGACAATCAGATTAGGTTTGATAAGTGGGCTTGCAGTGCTGATACGACCAACTGTGTTGATTGTTATTATGGCAGGTTTTATTTTGCTGTTGTTCAAAAAGGAATGGAAGAAATTTATCCTCATCTTTTTCACCTTTCTTCTATCGTTTGGCGTAACTTCTATCGGCGGAAACTATCTGAAAGCGACGCAAACAGAAGTGACATTGATACAAGAGAAAGGATTGTCTAAAAGTCCTCTGCTCTTTATTGACTTAGGGTTGACTTTTATTGGACACGATCAAGAAGACATGAAAGAGGGCTTGCTTCAATACATTGATGTGGATCAGAGAGAACAGTATAATAATGGAATGTTTAAGCAAGAAAATGTAAAAAAAGAAATCAAACGACGCTTAAAAGAATATTCGTTTTTGGGATTTCTCAATCATCTTTACTATAAGCATTCATTAACTGTTTCAGAAGGAACTTTAGGTTGGTTATATCGAGATGTGGAATATGAAAAAACGCCTTATATCTCCCCTCTTTATCCTTATACAAAAAAGAATCTTGTGGCACAGTTTATCAGAACTTATTTTTTGAGTGTGGATAAGAGTGAGTATCGCTATTATGAGATTGTGAAGCAAGTTGTTTGGATTGTGATGAGTGTAGGGATTATTTTTGCCTTATGGAAATATCATGCAGATGATAAATTGAATGGTATCAGTCTTGCAGTTTTTGGAGGTTTGTTGTTTTTGCTAATTTTTGAAGGTGGAAAGACGCGGTATTTGATACAATTTTTACCCCAAATCATCATGTTATCTGCATTAGGTTTGACTGAATATTTACCAGATTGGTTAAAAAGCAAGAAAGGAGAAAAGATAGAATGAGAAAATCATTTTATACTTGGTTGATGACAGAGCGCAATCCCAAAAGTACAGCGCCGAAGGCAATACTAGCCGATTTAGTTTTTCATGAATCAACTTTTCCTAAGCATACGGATGATTTTGATGAAATTAGCCGCTATTTAGAAGAGCATGCTGATTTTTCCTTTAATCTTAGTGATTTTGATGCGATCTGGGAAGAATATCAAGCGCATTAGTTCGGGAAAAAGATAGAATTTTCCGAATTACTTTGCTATAATAAAGTAAATAATGTGAAGAAAGAGGTTCTTTGTTTGCAAGAACATTCAGTAGAAATCATCCTACAGCATCCAGATGATACATTTCATCTTTTTGGTTCTAATGAACGTCATTTGCGTTTAATGGAACAGGAGTTGCGGGTGACGATTCATGCGCGGACAGAAATTGTCCAGATTATTGGTGAGGAGATGGCCTGTGAAGAAGCCCGTCAGGTTATTCAGGCTCTGCTAGTCTTAGTTAACCGTGGAATGACGATTGGAACACCAGATGTAGTGACAGCTATTACAATGGTCAAAAATGGTGAAATTGATAAGTTTGTGGCTCTATATGAAGAAGAGATTATTAAAGATTCTTATGGTAAACCCATTCGAGTTAAGACTTTAGGGCAGAAAATTTATGTTGATAGCATTAAGAACCATGATGTTGTCTTTGGGATTGGACCAGCAGGAACAGGTAAGACTTTTCTTGCTGTGACTTTGGCTGTGACAGCGCTGAAGCGAGGGCAGGTCAAACGGATTATATTGACCCGACCGGCGGTTGAAGCTGGTGAGAGTCTAGGATTTTTACCGGGGGATCTAAAAGAAAAAGTAGACCCTTATCTACGACCGGTTTACGATGCATTGTATCAGATTTTAGGCAAGGATCAAACAACGCGCCTTATGGAGCGAGAAATCATAGAGATAGCCCCCTTGGCTTACATGCGTGGACGAACATTAGATGACGCTTTTGTCATCTTAGATGAAGCGCAAAATACGACTATTATGCAGATGAAGATGTTTCTGACACGACTTGGTTTTAATTCTAAGATGATTGTCAATGGGGACATTAGCCAGATTGACTTGCCGAAGAATAGTAAATCAGGTCTCATTGATGCGACAGAGAAATTGAAACATATCAAGCAGATTGATTTTGTTTATTTATCTGCAAAAGATGTTGTCCGCCATCCTGTGGTAGCTGAAATTATCAAGGCTTATGAACATTCTACTGAAGTGACACATAGTCATTTTTCTAAAGAAGAACATTCAAGTTTGGCTAGTTCCGAAATCGTTGGCGACCCAATCAAGGAGAAGGAATCAGAAGATAATGAAGGAAATTCTCTTAGCTAATCTAGACAAGTTGCACACGACTGATTTTGGGAAAGTCCGTCTGCAAAAGAATCTGCTTTTGAGAGAGGAAAATCCAGTTTTATGGGCTAAGGGTTTTATCCAAAGATCTGAGACAAAGATTAGTCATAAAGAAAAGAACTTCTATGTGTCTGATAATTATATTGTGTTGGCCATCAATACATCGTCCTATACCATCATTATAGGACACAAAGAGTAGGGATTTTAAAAGATGATTGAACAACTATCTAGGCATTACAGCTGTAGGATACTAGCAGAAAAGGATGTTCCAAGTATTTTATCTTTATATGAAAGCAATCCTCTGTATTTTCAGCATTGTCCACCAGCTCCAAATTTGGAAAGTGTAAAAGAAGACATGGCTCGTCTGCCTGAAGGCAAGGCTAAGGTTGATAAATTTTATGTTGGCTTTTGGGATAGCTCTAACCTTGTAGCTGTTATGGATTTTGTCTATGCCTATCCTGATGAGGAGACAGTTTTTATTGGTCTATTTATGGTTGATCGGATCTATCAAGGGAAAGGTATTGGCAGCCAGATTGTGACAGAAGCGCTAACCTATTTTGCTAAAAACTTTCGAAAAGCACGTTTGGCTTATGTCAAGGGGAATCCGCAATCTCAGCATTTTTGGAAAAAGCAGGGCTTCAAACCCATTGGAAGTGAGGTCAAGCAAGAACTCTATACGGTTGTTATCGTTGAACAGAGCTTAAGAGGTTAGAAATGGCATCAAGTAAAAACTATTTGGAATTTGTTTTGGAGCAATTATCAGGATTAGATGATGTGACTTACCGTTCTATGATGGGAGAGTATATTCTTTACTTCCGTGGTAAGATTATTGGTGGTATTTATGATAATCGCTTTTTAGTTAAGCCAGTTCAAGCAGTCTTAGATAAGATTGCCCAACCCTCGTATGAGTTTCCATACGAAGGCGCCAAAGAAATGATTTTAGTGGAAGACCCTGAAAATAAGGTGTTTCTAGAAGATTTAATTTTAGCCATGTATGATCAATTGCCGCTACCTAAACCTAAAAAGAAAAAATAAATGGAATGAAGCAAAGAGGTGGATTTGAAAGCTCTTTTCTTATAGTTATACGACTTAAAATGATAAGTAAAAAAGAGTCTGGGACAATAGCGTCTCAGACTCAAATTATTTTTATAATAAATGAGCAGTGTAGTAGGTGATTGTTCAAAAAAACTGCTTAAAAGGTGGTGTATAGGACCTGCGAAGCAAGTTGGCATATCCTTTTATTTTCAAAATTTATACTAAATCATTGATATCGGTGTAGTCACGATTAAGCCCTTCTGCGACGGGTCGGCTAGTGAGATAACCTTTATAAGTAGTCACTCCTTGTTGTAGCCCCAAATCATCTGCTATAGCTTGTTCAAAACCTTTGTCAGCCAAAGCTTCAATGTAAGGAAGTGTTACATTTGTTAAAGCAAGAGTTGATGTGCGAGCAACAGCACCAGGTATGTTGGCAACGGCATAGTGAAGTACACCATGTTTTTCATAGACAGGTTCATCGTGAGTAGTTACACGATCAGCAGTTTCAACGACTCCACCTTGGTCAACGGCTACATCCACAATAACAGATCCAGGTCGCATTTTACTGACCATTTCATCAGTAACAAGCTTGGGAGCTTTGGCACCAGGGATTAACACCGCTCCAATCACTACATCGGCCTCTTTGACACTTTCAGCAATATTGAAAGAATTAGACATAAGGGTCTGAATTTGATGACCAAAAAGATTTTCTAGTTCGGATAGGCGTTTAGCGCTGATATCTAGAATAGTGACTTGAGACCCTAAGCCGAGAGCGATTCGAGCGGCATGGGTTCCGACCACACCACCTCCGATGATAGTGACTTTTCCTTTTGGAACACCTGGAACACCACCCAGTAATACACCAGAACCACCTTCTTGTTTGGTTAGAAAGTGAGCACCAATCTGTACAGCCATACGTCCTGCCACTTCACTCATAGGCACAAGTAAGGGGAGATTCCCCTCTTGGTCACGAACGGTTTCGTAAGCAATTCCTATTGTCTTGCTAATCGTCATAGCATCAGCTAATTCAGGCGCAGTAGCCATATGCAAGTAAGTGAAGAGCAGGAGATCATCACGTAAGAAGCTGTATTCAGTAACTAAGGGTTCTTTTACTTTGACAACTAGATCAGCTGCCCAAGCTTCCGCTGCAGTTGCAACAATTGTCGCTCCCTGTGCCTCATAGTCAGCGTCTATAAATCCAGAACCAAGCCCAGCTTTAGTTTCAACTAAAACCTGATGACCTTTTTGGACGATACTGTGAACACCAGCTGGCGTTAAAGCAACACGATTTTCATTGTTTTTAATTTCTTTTGGGATACCAATTAACATAGATTTCCTCCTTTTTTGGGATGTTTTTATTGTATATGAAAACGCTTTAAAAATCAAGATGAAATCAGAAAATATTGATTTAAGTGAATATTTGTGTTATGCTATGAGACAAAAAAGGAGGTTCATTCAAGATGGAAAGTATTTATCTAAAACTAGTTGAAAACCGAGTTGTAGAAACAAAGCGCTTACTTTTGAGACCTGTGACATTAGATGATGCTGAAGATATGTTTGAATATTCCTCTGATGAAGAAAATACTCGCTATACTTTTTTACCTAACAAAGACTTGGAAGAAACTAAAAATGTTATTGCTCGTTTATTTATTGGTCGACCGCTTGGAAATTGGGGAATTGAGTTAAAAGAAAATGAAAAACTGATTGGCAGCATTGACCTACACAAGCTAGATCCGGTCCTCAAAAAGGCGGCTATCGGCTATGTGATTCATAAGAATTACTGGAATCAGGGCTTGGCAACGGAAGCTTTGAAAGAAATAATCCAGCTGGCTTTTGAAAGTTTGGATATGAATATGTTGGTTGCTCTCCATGATGTAGAAAATCCAGCTTCAGGACGGGTTATGGAAAAGGCTGGTATGAAGTTTTCCCATATTGACCCATACGCAGCACTCGATGAGCACGAGGAAGGCCGAATTTCTCAAAGAGCTTATTATCGTTTGACAAAGAAAGATTATTTTGAAAAATACTGATGTGAATGTGAGATTTATAGGAAATTTTAATGGTGACTAGGTTCTTTTCTGGAACCTTCTAGCAAAATTTTTTTCTTTTAATGAAAACATTTTTCAAATCTATTGACAAGTACCTCTCTGCATGATATAGTAGATAGGGACTGCTGATTTAGCTCAGTTGGCAGAGCGCATCCATGGTAAGGATGAGGTCGCCGGTTCGATCCCGGCAATTAGCATGAAGAACAGGAAAAAGCCCAATTTTAATGGGCTTTTTTGCATTGGTGACGATATTAAGATATCAAATTCACCAGCTATTATGGGTGATGGTATTCTCTTAGGTCAAAGCGTTGGTACAGACCTAGTCGGTTTGGACTTCTATCAAATAATGCTGGTATCTGACCCGATTACAGGCGCCTCCGGCTAACTTCATCATGGTCAATACTTAAGGAAAACGTTTTGTAGATGAGTACGGTAGTCGGGATAAATGAGTTCAGGCAGCAATTGACAATGGTGGTTTTTTCTATCTGATTGTAGACGATAATATGAAAGAAACAGCTTATAATACAGTCAAGAAAAGATTGATGCACAGGTAGCACATGGAATGATTTACCGATCAGATAGTTTGGAAGAGTTGGCTTAACAGCTACAAATGGATCCACAGGTCTTTACCAAGACGATCACAGCTTATAATATTTATGTTGATGTAGGCTATGGTCCCGAATTTGAAAAAAGAGCTTTCGACCTCAAGGTTGAAAAGTCACCATTTTATGCCACTCCTTGAAAACCAGTCGTTCACCATACTATGAGCGGTCTTAAGATTGATACGAAAACGTATGTTATCAATAAGCAAGGACAAGTTATCCGAAGTTTCTACGCAGCTTGAAAGTAGCTGGCGAATTGCATGTTGGAAACCGTTTGGGTGGTAATTTCCTTACTGATATTTTTACTTTTGGACGTATTGCAGCCGAAATTGCTATTACAAAGAATTGTTAATCTTGATTTTAAGGCAGAAAATTCATTCAGTTTTGGGAGGATTTTTTGTAAATATTCTTGACAAGCATTTCTTTTAATGTTAAAGTATTAACTAATTAAAAGTAGAAAGGAGAATGTATCATGAATAATGTAAAACAAAACAGTACTCAGGTATATCATACGACAGAACTCCTTTCTAGCACAGCACTGTAATTTATTTTTGATGAAAAAATAAATAAAAACAAGTAAGCTCAGGACAGGTTTATTCTGTCTTGAGCTTTTTTGTGTGTTTAGGAAAGGATTAGGATGATTAAAAGTTTATTTGGATATATAAAAGAGCATAAATGGTTATATTTGTCCATTGCTCTGGTTTTACTATTGTATGATTTTACAATGTTGATTCCAACACAGGTAATTCAGCGTTTAGTAGATCATCTTTCGCATCATAGTTTGACACAGCAGAATTTAATTAGAGATGTTAGTTTGTTGGCTCTGGTGACGATTTGTAACTATCTTTCAGCTTACTATTGGCATTTAAAGATATTTCAATCGTCCATTGATTATAAATTTCTCATTCAAAGAAGAGCTTTTGAAAAATTGGTAGCTATGAGAATGCCTTTCTATGAAAAATTTCGTTCTGGTGATATTCTAACGCGTTTTTCAACAGATGTTGAAGGAATGATGGAGATGGCTGGTTATGGAATTGTAATTCTCTTATATGCTGGAGGTATGATTGTCTTTGTCATTCCGACCATGTTTTTTATCTCATGGGAAATTAGCTTACTGGCTATGATTCCGCTTATGACATTGATGATCTGGATTTATTTTCTTGGTAAAAAACAAGATAAACTAGTCGAAAATAATCGTGAAGCAGTGGCATCTTTGAATGATGAGGTGCTGGAAACAATAGAGGGAGTCCGAGTTGCGCGTGCTTATAGCAAGAAGACAACTCAGAAAGAACAGTTCCAATTGCGCACAAAAGCTTTATCTAAGGTTGGTGATCAAATTGCCAGCATTCAATATCTTTACGCGCCTCTCTCCTCTGTCTTTATCGCTTTATCAACGATTATTGTACTTCTTATTGGGGCTATTTTTATAAAAATGGGACAGTTAACAATTGGGCAAGTGATCGCTCTTCAATTGTATATGATTAGCCTTATTGAACCTTTTTGGATGTTGTCGGACTTTATCTTGGTTTATCAAACAGGGAAAACGTCTTTTAAAAAGGTCACAGAATTGATTGAAACGACAGATGATATGAAAATGAGTGGCAAAGAGGAGTTAAAACATCTTATCTCTATTCGTTTTCAGAATTATCATTTCACTTATCCACAAACAAAAAGACCTAGCTTGCGTAACATAGCTTGGCAAATTGAAGCAGGAAAGACGTATGGTATTGTTGGAAAAACAGGATCTGGTAAAACAACCTTAGTTCGTCAGCTTCTTCAGCAATATCCTGTTGGACGAGGTACATTTCAGATAAATGGAAAATCCGTCAGTCACTATTCACGTCCATCGATTGAAGCAATGATTGGCTATGTCCCTCAGGAGCATATTTTGTTCTCAAAATCTGTCAAAGACAATATTGCCTTTGGTAAGAGAAATGCGACATTAAGCGATATTGAGAAAGCTATTAAAACAGCAGCATTTTCAGAAGATTTAAAACGAATGCCAGACGGACTGGAAACTCTTATTGGTGAGAGAGGAGTGTCAATATCTGGCGGTCAAAAACAAAGAATTTCTTTAGCACGCGCCTTTATTAGACAACCAGAAGTCCTCATTTTGGATGATTCTTTGTCAGCAGTTGACGCTCAAACAGAGCGTCGAATTATCAAAAATCTTCAGGATATGCGAGCTAATCAGACAACGATCATTGTGACACACCGTTTGTCAGCTATCCAGCAGGCAGACTGGGTTCTTGTCTTAGAAGATGGACAAATTGTTGAAGAAGGGACACCGAACCAGTTGCTAAATAAAGGAGGCTGGTATGCCGAACAATATCAGCGGCAGCAACATCAGAAAGGAGGGAGCAAATGAGTATCATTAGTCGTTTATTAAAAGAACTAAGAGTTGTTCGAACTGCATTCTTTTTTGCGGTTGGAATTGCTGTTTTAGCAACGGTGACTAGCCAACTGTCTCCTCTCTGTTTGAGAAATATGATAGACGGACCGCTTACACAGATTGGAAGCGGAAAAGATCGTCAGGTTCAGCTTTTGCAATTAGCTGGATTATACATAATTGTTGTAGTTTTGGGGAGCATACTGACTTACTTAGGTGATCGCCTTTTAGCGCATTGTGGAAACAAAGTAGCAGAACATCTGAGGAATGAAGCTTATCAGGTTATGCAAAATTTGCCGATTTCTTACTTTGATGATAAACCAGCAGGTAAGATTGCAACCAGAATTGTAAATGATACGGAAACCTTACGAAGACAATTTTATGCTAGTTTGGTTAGTGTTTTGATTCAAGTTCTTCGGATTGTTTTTACCTACGCTCTATTGTTTTACCTTAGTCCACTTGCTGCCTCGGTACTTTTGCTATTGCTTCCTGCTTTTTATGGGATACAAGTATTTTATAAAAAACTAACGGACAAGCCGATGAAAGACTTTTATGATTCACGGAGTGATATCAATAATCAAGTGAATGAATTGATGCATGGAGCCAGCTTGATACAGTTATATCATCAGGAAAAAACAGTTCTTTCAGAATTTAATGCAACTGCTCGAAAAATGAGCCAAGCTGATAAACAAATTGTATGGGTGAGTGCTCTTTCGTCTTGGCCATTAACGGAATTTTTAAAAAATACAGTGCTTGCTGTCATTTTGACGATAGTTGGCCAGCAATTTTTAGGCGGTCGCAATGTCATTACCGCTGGTGTACTGTTTATCTATCTCAATTATATTATCAATTTATTTGAGATGATGGGTTTTCTGGTTCGGCTTTTCCCAAATGTACAACGATCATTGGAAACAGGAAAACGAGTTTTAGAATTGTTAGATCAACCTCAGGAAGAGGATGTAAAATCACAGTTGGCAGTTGTTAAAGGACAAGTTACATTTGAACATGTGAGCTTTGCATATGAGAAAGGCAAGACAGTTCTGCACAATATTAGTTTTAAAGCAAAGAAAGGAGAGACGGTTGCTTTGGTAGGACATACCGGCTCTGGAAAATCTTCTATCATGAACCTACTTTATCGTTTCTACGATCCTCAAAAAGGGAAAATCTATGTTGATCAACAAGATATTCAACAATATTCTCGTGAAAGTCTTCGTAGTCACATGGGGATTGTTTTGCAAGATCCTTATCTATTCACAGGAACACTAGCAACTAATGTAGCTATGAGCCATTCAGGTATCAATCGTGAAAAAGTTTTGGAATCTTTAGAAAAAGTCGGTGCAGGGGACTTGCTGGCTCGTTGTAAAGAAGGAATTGATGAGCCTGTAAAGGATAAAGGGGCAGCATTTTCGAGTGGTGAACGTCAACTGATTTCATTTGCTCGAGCTCTCTATGCTAATCCTCAAATTTTAATATTGGATGAAGCAACTTCTCATATTGATACAGAAACCGAAGAACTGATTCAAAAAGCAATGGCTGTTGTAAAGGAAGGGAGAACAACTTTTATCATTGCTCATCGTTTATCAACCATTCAAGAGGCAGATCAAATCCTGGTTATTTCTGAGGGAAAGATTGTAGAGCGAGGGCAACATGACACATTGGTAAAACAAAATGGAATCTATGCTCAAATGAGCCGTCTCCAGCAACAAGTATAAGTTTTGAAAGAAAAAATGTGCAATAAAGAGCAGAACTAAATAGTAAATGATTTATAAATCAGCCATCCCTAATTGAAATATGGTATAATGAAAATGATACTAATAAAGTGGGTGCATGATGTATATTGAAATCATAGATGAAACAAATCAAGTTTCGGAAAAAATGATAAAGCAAACGCAGGAAATTTTGCAGTTTGCTGCGAAGAAGATTGGGAAAGAAAATAAGGAAATGGCTGTAACGTTTGTCACAAATGAGCGTAGTCATGAGCTGAATTTAGAATATCGAGATACGGACCGTCCGACAGATGTTATTAGTTTGGAGTACAAGCCTGAGTTGGACATTGCCATTGATGAGGAGGACTTATTAAAAAATCCTGAGTTGGCGGAAATGTTAGAGGACTTTGATGCTTATATCGGAGAACTTTTTATTTCCATAGATAAGGCGCGCGAGCAAGCAAAAGAGTATGGTCACAGTTTTGAGCGAGAGATGGGGTTTCTTGCAGTGCATGGTTTTTTGCATATCAATGGATACGATCACTATACGCCAGAAGAAGAGGCGGAAATGTTTGGTTTACAGGAAGAAATTTTGACTGCTTATGGACTTACAAGACAATAAAAAAAACAAGCGCAAATGGAAGAATCGGGATGTCATTTCGAGTTTAGAATTTGCTCTGACAGGGATTTTTACGGCAATCAAAGAAGAACGTAATATGCGTAATCATGCCGTTTCAGCAGTTGTAGTGGTGCTTGCAGGCTTCCTTTTTCAGGTATCTGCGATAGAATGGCTTTTCCTTTTTTTGAGCATTTTTTTGGTTATCGCTTTTGAGATTATAAATTCGGCTATTGAAAATGTGGTGGATTTAGCTAGTGATTATCACTTCTCCATACGAGCTAAAAATGCCAAGGATATGGCAGCTGGTGCAGTTTTAGTAGTTTCTGGATTTGCAGTTGTGACAGGTTTGGTTATTTTCATTCCTAAAATTTGGAATTTGATTTTTTAAAGATTTGGAAATCGGGGGAGACTGCCGATTTTCTGTTATTTAGTGAAATAGAGGTGAAATAATGACTTTTAAATCTGGTTTTGTAGCCATTTTAGGACGTCCTAATGTTGGGAAGTCAACTTTTCTGAATTATGTCATGGGACAAAAGATTGCTATTATGAGTGATAAGGCTCAGACAACTCGTAACAAGATTATGGGGATTTATACGACAGACATGGAGCAAATTGTCTTTATTGATACGCCGGGAATTCATAAGCCTAAAACAGCGCTCGGTGATTTTATGGTAGAGTCTGCTTATTCAACGTTACGGGAGGTAGAGACAGTCCTGTTTATGGTTCCTGCTGATGAAAAGCGTGGTAGGGGTGATGATATGATTATGGAACGGCTCAAGGCAGCAAAAATTCCTGTCATTCTCGTTATCAATAAAATTGACAAAGTACACCCAGACCAGCTGCTGGAGCAGATTGATGATTTTCGGACACAAATGGAATTTAAGGAAATTGTGCCCATTTCTGCCCTGCAAGGCAATAATGTCCCTCGTCTGATGGAATTGCTGAAAGAAAACTTGGAAGAAGGCTTTCAATACTTTCCAGAGGATCAAATTACCGATCACCCGGAACGCTTTTTGGTTTCTGAGATGATTCGAGAGAAAATTTTGAAATTAACAGAGCAAGAAGTACCGCATTCAGTGGCGGTAGTTATTGAATCTATGAAACGTGAGGAGGAGACGGACAAGGTACATATTCGTGCCACCATCATGGTGGAGCGTGATAGTCAAAAGGGGATTATCATTGGCAAGCAAGGTGCTATGCTAAAGAAGATTGGTAAAATGGCACGCCGTGACATTGAAATCATGCTAGGCGACAAAGTCTATCTCGAAACTTGGGTTAAAGTCAAGAAAAACTGGCGGGACAAGAAATTGGATTTGGCAGATTTTGGCTATAATGAGAAGGAGTATTGAGGACGACTTTTAGGGACAGAGAATCTAACGTAGGAGAGGGAGAAGAAAATGGTTTATTCAATTTGGTTTACTACTTTAGATAAGGAAATAAAGGACGGCTTGCTTTGTAATCGTTATAAAGAGGATGAAGTAAGGTCTATCTACCATCAGTACTTAGAATTGAAAGAGCAACGGTACAAGGGATTCAAGACAGCTGGCGTGACATTAGTAGTTGTTCTTGTCTTAATGCCGTTGCTGGCGATATTTAGTGGTAGAGCAAATTTAATTTTCCTCATAGTACAATTATTCTTGGTGCCAATATTCGCTTTATTGTGTCTTGGTCTGGCTTATTATTTTATGTTTGGGATGTTTAGCCAACAATTGAGGAAAGCTATGAAAGTCCATTATGCTCATATTATAGAAGAAATGGATTATCAGAAATAGACAAAGCAATCAGAAAATAGAGTTGGTGGACTTTGGGTGGAAAGAGAAGGAGTATTAAACATGACTCAAGATTACATTTCCTATATCCGATCAAAAGTTGGGCATGACAAGGTTATTCTGACTTTTGCTGGGGGCATTTTGACGGATAAGGATGGATGCGTACTTTTGCAATTACGCGGTGATAAGAAAACATGGGCAATTCCAGGTGGTGCAATGGAGCTTGGGGAGTCCACGCTTGATACCGCTAAGCGTGAGTTTTTTGAAGAAACGGGAATTAAAGTACAAGCAACACGTTTTCTCAATGTTTATAGCAATTTTGAGGAAGTCTATCCTAATGGTGATAAGGTGCAGACGGTTGTCTTCATCTATGAGCTGGCGGCTGTTTCACCAGTAAATATTTCTGATTTTCACAATGAAGAAACCTTGCGTCTGGGTTTCTTTTCTAAGGAAGAAATTGAGAAGCTGGATTCTGTAAGTGATAAACACCGTTTGATGTTAGCGGAATATTTTGCAGACAGCTTTGCTCTGGGGCATTGAATAAAGAATAATGACGAGGTAAGATTTTATGAAACATATCGGAACACAAAGATTGTTAACAGAACGGTTGCTGCTTCGCCCTTTTGTAGCTAAAGATTACCTTGCCATGTATCGTAACTGGGCCTCTGAACCAGACAATCTTCGTCATATAACTTGGTCTACTCATGAGAATACTGACGTTACCAAACAATCAGTGGCTCAGTGGGTTTAACAATATCAAGATCTGGATTTTTATAAATGGGCGATTTGTCTGAAAGAAAATTCTGATGAAGTGATTGGCGATATTAGTGTGGTGGACATAGATGAAGATATTAATGCTTGCGAAGTTGGTTATGTCCTGAGTAAAAGATATTGGGGACGAGGTTTGATGACTGAGGCACTCCAAGAGGTGCTTTCTTATCTTTTGAAAGAAGCAGACTTTAATTGTGTCACAGCAGACTTTGTTACTAACAATCCTGCTTCAGGACGTGTTATGGCCAAGGCTGGAATGATATACGAGGCAACCTTTCGTAAAGCAGTATTTCATAAAGGGAAGATCAAGGATTTTTCCTCTTATGGAATTTTAAAATCAGATTTGCAGTGATAATAGATGTATTTTAGTGTTTGATACAGTTTAATAAAGGAGGCAGGACAATGGAATTTGTAGAACTTTTAGTGGAAAATGTAGAACGAGCTCAGGAGCGTTTTTTGTCTGTATTGGAAGGTTTGTCTTTAGAAGAGGTGAACGCTTTTCCACTTGTAGATACTGCTCCATCTATTAAGTCTATCACTTGGCTGACTTGGCATACGGCACGGGAGTTGGATTTCCAGATTGCTGATTTAGCAAAGACTAATCCAGTCTGGTTTTCTAAAGGTTGGAAGAAAAAATTTGCTTTGGATTTACCAGATGATACGGAAGATTGGCATCACACTCCTCAAGAAGCGCATAAAGTTGTGGTGACAGATATTGATTTTCTTAAAGGTTATCTGTCTGATGCGGTTGCGGCAACAATTGCTTATTTATCAAAGGTAAATGAAGATAGTCTGGATGATGTTGTCGATGAGAATTGGATTCCAGTTGTTAAACGTGGAAATCGTTTAGTATCTATCATTGACGATGCGGCTATGCATTCAGGTCAGACAGTATACGCACGCCGTTTACTAGGAAGAGAAGATTGAAAGAAATAATCATGATAGGAGAAATCCGAGAGGTAGAAAAATCTCAGCTAGCTGATTGGGCTTACTTTGCTCATTTAGCTTGGAAGACAGAGAAAAAGAAATTATTAGTAGCATTTTCTGAAGGAAAATTTCCTAATGAATTTTTGTACTACATAGAAGGAGAAGCCGTTGCTTGGGTCAGCTTATCTATGCGTTCGGAGTATGTGGAAGGATCGGAGCAACTTCCTGTCGCATATATTGAAGGCATAGCGGTAGTACCTGTTTTTCAAAGACATGGTATCGCTACTCAGCTTCTTGACTTTGCTCAGTCGTGGGCGACAGAAAAAGGAGTGTCTCAGCTAGCTTCAGATTGTGATATAGACAATGCAGTCAGTCAAGCTTTCCATAAGAAGGCAGGATTTAAAGAAATAAGTCGAACAGTCCATTACACGTTAAATTTGGATAAGAAAGGATAAAAATTTCATGCCTGAATTACCAGAAGTAGAAACGGTACGCCGTGGTTTGGAGCGGCTGGTTAAAGGAAAAGAGATTGAAAAGGTAGATGTCCGTTATACCAAGATGATTGGGACAGGGGTAGATACTTTTGTCTTAGATTTACCGAGACAAAGTATTGATGCTGTTGAGCGTCGGGGCAAATATCTGATTTTTTATTTGACAAATTGGGTGCTGATTTCGCATTTGCGCATGGAAGGAAAGTATCTTTTCTACCCTGAAGAGGCCCAATTGACTAAGCATTCTCATGTAATTTTTCATTTCACAGATGGCAGCAACCTCGTTTATCAGGATGTTCGGAAATTTGGTACAATGGAATTGTTGAAAAAAGAACAGCTGGATAGCTATTTTCT
Organism: Streptococcus sp. HMSC034B05; assembly: GCF_001809055.1. Classification (NCBI taxonomy): domain Bacteria; kingdom Bacillati; phylum Bacillota; class Bacilli; order Lactobacillales; family Streptococcaceae; genus Streptococcus; species Streptococcus sp. HMSC034B05. The sequence continues at coordinate 20,951 of NZ_KV795581.1, forward strand.
CTCTAAAAAGTTAGGACCAGAACCAACCGAATTAGACTTTCATTTACTATCATTTGCAACAGCTCTGAGAAAGTCTAAGAAACCGATTAAACCTTACCTATTGGATCAAACCTTAGTAGCGGGTCTTGGTAATATCTATGTGGATGAGGTTTTATGGCGGGTACAGATTCACCCAGCAAGAGCAGCCCAAAGCCTGAATAGAGCAGAAATGAAGCATCTGCGAGAACAAATTATTGCGGTCTTGCAGTTAGGAATTGAAAAGGGAGGCTCGACCATTCGCACTTATCGCAATGCTTTAGGAGAAGACGGCACAATGCAAGATTTCTTGCAAGTCTATGGAAAAACAGGGCAACCTTGCACTAGATGTGGTCATGAAATTGAAAAAATCAAACTAGCTGGTCGCGGAACTCACCTTTGTCCACATTGTCAAAAAATGAGGTAGGACATGGCAAAAATAATTGGAATTACAGGCGGAATTGCCTCTGGAAAATCAGTTGTAACAGACTTCCTGCGCTCTCAAGGTTATCAAGTGATTGATGCGGATCAGGTAGTTCATGAATTGCAGAAACCGGGAGGTCGACTTTATCAAGTTCTGTTGTCAGAATTTGGAACAGAAATTTTATTGGCAGACGGTCAATTGGATCGAAAAAAGCTAGGAGCTCTTCTCTTTAGTCGTCCCAATTTACTAGAGAAGTCCAGTCGCTTGCAAAATGATATTATTCGAGAAGAATTAGCTTTAAAACGTAATCAATTGGCAGCAACAGAAGAGCTTTTCTTTATGGATATCCCACTCTTATTTGAGCAGGAGTATGAAGATTGGTTTGATCAAATCTGGCTAGTAGATGTGAGCAAAGATACTCAATTAGAACGTTTGATGGCTCGAAATAATCTTAGTCAAGAAGAGGCTCAAAGACGCATAGCAGCTCAGCTTTCTTTGGAAGAAAAAAGACAAAGAGCTGAGATTGTGATTGACAATAATGGTGCGCTTTTGGCTACTTTAAAGCAGGTGCAGGCATTTTTAGACAAAGAAAGAAGATGATTTTATTAAGAATCAAGTGAATTGGAAACGGAATTTATGGATTGCTTGGCTGGGAAACTTTCTTGTAGGTTCTAGTATGTCACTAGTTGTTCCATTTATGTCTTTGTATGTGGAAGAATTAGGCGCTAGAGGCTCTATGGTTGAATTTTATTCAGGTTTAGCGGTTTCGAGTACAGCTTTGACAGCCGCACTTTTATCACCTGTCTGGGGGAGTTTAGCTGATAAATATGGTCGCAAACCAATGATGATTCGGGCAGCTTTTGCAATGACTTTTACGATGGGAGGCTTGGCTTTTGTGCCGAATGTATTTTGGCTCATTGTTTTGAGACTTTTAAATGGTGTGTTTTCTGGTTATGTACCTAATAGTACTGCTTTAATAGCTAGCCAAGCACCCAAAAAACATTCTGGATATGCTTTGGGAACATTGTCAACAGGTGTAGTAGCGGGAACTCTGATGGGACCTCTTTTGGGAGGTGTAATTGCACAAAGTTTAGGGATGAGAAATGTTTTTCTTTTGGTGGGATTTTTCTTATTTCTTGTTACTGTGTGGACCATTTTTGGGATAAAAGAAGATTTTCATCCCGTCTCTAAGGAAAAAGAAGTTTCGACCAAGCAACTATTTCAACGAATTCCTCAAAAATCAATCCTTTTTGGCTTATTTATTACTAGCATGGTGATTCAAATGATTGGGCAGTCCATTTCCCCTATTCTGACGCTTTATATCCGTTCTTTAGGACAAAAAGAAAATTTGTTATTGGTATCTGGTGCAATCGTTTCGGCAATGGGCGTTTCAAGCATATTTTCATCTAGTTGGTTGGGAAAATTAGGGGATAAAATAGGAAACCACCGTTTGCTCTTGCTGGCTCTCTTGTATAGTTTTGTTATTTATATTTTTTGTGCTAGAGCTGAAACACCACTTGAATTGGGAATTTATCGCTTTCTATTTGGATTGGGCACTGGAGCTCTTCTGCCTGGAGTTAGCTCTCTCCTCAATAAAATCACACCAAAAGAAGGTATTTCACGGATTTTCAGTTACAATCAAACTTTCTTTTATATCGGTGGTGTTATTGGGCCGTTAATGGGGTCAGCTATTTCTGTTCATTTTGGCTATCATTGGGTTTTCTATAGCACAGCAGGTTTAGCGTTATTGAACTTCTTCTTTTTATTGTTTAGTTTTAGAAAATATTTAGGAGTAAAGGAAATCAGTGCGAGTAAAAATTAATTTAAAGTGTTCTTCTTGTGGCAGTCAGAATTATTTAACAAGTAAAAATATGAAAACACATCCAGAAAAGGTTGAGGTATTAAAATACTGTCCCAAAGAAAGAAAAGTGACCTTACATCTTGAATCAAAATAAGTTTTATGGTAAAATGAATGAGATTTTAAGGAGTTTGATATGTATAATTTATTATTAACCATTTTATTGATTTTATCAGTATTTATTTTAATCGCAATTTTTATGCAACCTACAAAAAATCAATCAAGTAATGTATTTGACGCAAGTGCAGGAGATTTGTTTGAACGACCAAAAGCAAGAGGCTTTGAAGCAGTTATGCAGCGTTTGACAGGAGTGATGGTTTTCTTTTGGTTGTTGATTGCACTAATGCTGACAATCTTATCTAGTAAATAAAATGGGCTCTGACTTTGTCTTTGCCTATTTTTTCTGTATTAGGTGAGGAAAAAGTAACTTAAAGTTTAGAGAATATAAGAAAAAAGGAAAGAATGAAAGAAGAAATTTTAAACTATTTAAGAGAAAAGAAAGAAGCTAGTATGGATGAGCTGGCACAAAGATTAGGAAAAGAAAAAGCAAAAGACTTTAGAAATTTAGTTCAGACGATTTCTGAAATGGAGCGAAAACGTCAATTGACCTTTAGCAATGCTGGGAAAATCCAACTTCGTAAAGAAAAGCAGATGCTTACTTTGAAAGGGACCTTTCACGCCCATAAAAATGGCTTTGGCTTTGTTACCTTAAATGAAGAAGAGGATGATCTTTTTATTGGTCGCAATGATGTCAACTATGCGATTGATGGCGATACGGTAGAAGTTGCAATCACTAAGGTTGCAGATCGCAGCAAGGGAACGTCTGCTGAAGCGAAGGTTATTGATGTTTTGGAACACAGCTTAAAAACAGCAGTGGGTCAGCTCATCTTGGATGAAGAAAAGCCTAAGTATGCTGGTTATATTCGGTCAAAAAATCAGAAAATATCTCAACCTATTTATATCAAGAAACCAGCTTTGGTTTTGGATGGGACAGAAATTTTAAAAGTAGAGATTGATAAGTACCCGACTAAAAAACATGATTTTTTTGTAGCTACTATTTTGGATGTAGTGGGTCACAAGGATGATCCGGGTATTGATGTTCTGGAAGTTTTGGAGTCCATGGACATTGTGTCTGAGTTTCCAGAGAGAGTTTTGAAAGAAGCGTCAGCAATTCCGGATATGCCATCTAAAAAGGATTTTGAAGGTCGTTTAGATCTGCGTAATGAAATTACCTTTACTATTGATGGGGCGGATGCTAAAGATTTGGACGATGCAGTTCATATCAAGAAACTATCAAATGGACATTTTGAACTGGGAGTTCATATTGCAGATGTTTCTTACTATGTTCAAGAAGGTTCTGAATTGGACAAGGAAGCGCTCAATCGAGCAACATCTGTTTATGTGACGGATCGAGTAGTACCTATGCTGCCTGAGCGTCTGTCAAATGGCATCTGTTCACTCAATCCTAATGTAGATCGGCTGACGCAATCAGCCATCATGGAGATTGATCAAAAAGGGCGAGTTGTTAAGCATACTGTTACTCAAACAGTCATTAAAACTACTTTTCGTATGACCTATAGCGATGTGAATGACATGATTGCGGGAGACGAGAAAAAACGAGCAGCTTTTAAAGCGATTGTGCCAAGTATAGAGCAAATGGTAGAGCTTCATGCTATCTTAGAAACGATGCGTTTCAAGCGAGGAGCCCTTAATTTTGATACGAAAGAGGCTAAAATTTTGGTCAATAAGGCTGGACGTCCAGTAGATATTATTTTACGTCAGCGTGGCCTTGCGGAGCGTATGATTGAGTCTTTTATGTTGGTCGCAAATGAAACGGTGGCAGAGCATTTTGCTAAACTAAAGCTGCCCTTTATCTATCGGATTCACGAAGAACCTAAAGCTGAAAAAGTACAGAAGTTTATTGACTTTGCTTCTACCTTTGGAGTTCGAGTATATGGAACGGCTAATTCTATAAGTCAATCTGCTCTTCAAGATATTATGAAAGCGGTGCATGGTCAGCCCTATGAAGAAGTGCTATCTATGATGCTTTTGCGCTCCATGCAGCAGGCTCGTTACTCAGAGCATAACTACGGTCATTATGGTTTGGCAGCCGAGTTTTACACTCACTTCACCAGTCCAATCCGCCGTTATCCAGACCTTTTGGTTCATCGCATGGTGCGCGATTACGGGCGTTCTAAGGAAATAGCAGAGCATTTTGAGCAAGTCATTCCAGATATCGCTAGTCAGTCTTCCAGCAGGGAACGGCGAGCTATTGAAGCGGAGCGAGAAGTAGAAGCTATGAAAAAGGCTGAGTTTATGGAAGAATTTGTGGGAGAAGAATTTGATGGTATTGTGTCGAGTGTAGTCAAATTCGGTCTATTTGTCGAACTTTCAAACACAGTTGAAGGTTTGATTCATGTAGCTAACTTGCCAGAGTTTTTCCACTATAATGAACGTAATCTAACTTTGCAGGGTGAAAAATCCAGTGTTGTTTTTCGAGTCGGTCAACAGATTCGCATTAAGTTAGTTCGATCGGATAAGGCGACTGGTGAGATTGACTTTGAATACCTACCTAGTGAATATGATGTAATTGAAAAGAAAAAGCACTCCAAGTTCAGGCAAGACGGACGTCAACAGTCTTATCGCGGTGACGGAGAGCGAAAGAGCAAATCTTCAAAAGGAATCATTTCTAGGGATAAGAAATCAAAGAAAAGCAAAGGGAAGAAACCATTTTATAAAGAAATGACTAAGAAAGGAAGTAAGAATGGCAAAAGGAGAGGGAAAGGTCGTCGCTCAAAATAAGAAAGCACGTCACGACTATATTATTGTTGATACGATTGAAGCGGGCATGGTTTTAACTGGAACTGAAATTAAAAGCGTACGCGCTGCACGAATTAACCTAAAAGATGGCTTTGCTCAAATCAAAAATGGAGAAGTCTGGCTCAGTAATGTCCATATAGCTCCTTATGAAGAAGGAAATATTTGGAATCAAGATCCTGAACGTAGGAGAAAATTGCTGTTGCATAGAAAGCAAATTAAAAAATTAGAGCAGGAAACCAAAGGAACTGGGATGACTTTAGTTCCTCTCAAAGTTTATCTTAAAGATGGTTATGCTAAGTTGCTTTTAGGATTGGCTAAAGGGAAACATGACTATGATAAGCGCGAATCTATTAAACGTCGTGAGCAAAATAGAGATATTGCTCGGACTATGAAGACTTATAATATACGATAATATCCATTATATTACTCTCATTTTTTAATAGGGTGAAGTGTTTCATTGGTTAATCCTTATCAAAATTCTTTTTCTAATATCGCAAAAGCTGAAAAATTTTTTCAGCTTTTTTATTTATTTTACGAATAAACAGATAAAGTAAATTTTCATTCAGTTTAGGAGGAAAAATGTTAGAGGTAATCATCGCAAAAATAAAAGAGTATAAAATTTTAGTTGGTTTAAGCCTGATTGGTTTGATCATAGCAGGATTTTTTATGATGACTAGTAAATCTGCTAGACAATCTAATGTGGGAGATATTGCACAAGAGACCACAAATGCAAAACTAGAACGGAAAGAAACTTCAACTGAAACGAAGAAAAAACAACAGAAAGAAGAAACAGAATCTCAAAAGAATTTAGCGAGTGAAGAATTGGAATTTTTAACTGTAGATGTTAAAGGTGCTGTTAAAAATCCAGGTATTTATCAATTAAAAAAAACAAGCCGAATAAATGATGCTATCCAAAAAGCGGGTGGACTAACGACAGACGCTGACAGCAAATCTATCAATTTGGCTCAAAAACTAACAGATGAGGCTGTGATTTACGTGGCAGTTATGGGTGAAAATGTAACAAATGCTGCAAGTAGTAATGGACAAACTTTAACGACAGATACCAATGGAACTGCGGCACAAAAAGGGAATAAGGTCAATCTAAATAAGGCCAATTTGTCTGATTTACAGTCTATTTCTGGTATTGGACAAAAGCGCGCCCAAGATATTTTAGATTATCGTGAGGCAAATGGAAAATTTAATTCTGTTGATGATCTTAAAAATATATCAGGAGTTGGTGCTAAAACATTAGAGAAATTGAAAGAATATGTCACAGTGGATTAAGATATTTCCGATTAAACCAATTTACATTGCTTTCTTACTTGTCTGGCTATATTTTGCAATCTATCAAAGTAGCTGGTTGGCTTGGTTTTGTTTTATTTTTCTAATAATCCGTCTTTTTGTCCTTTATTCACCGAAAAAATGTTTCACAACTTTAATGTTTCTCGCTTGTTTTGCTGCTTTTTTCTTTGTTCGTAGAGAAATGGCAGAGTGGCAAACAAAAGCAGAACCTTCTTCTGTAAGACAAGTAGCAGTTCTACCTGACACGATTAAGGTAAATGGAGATTCGCTTTCTTTTCGCGGTAAAGCAAATGGACAGACTTATCAAATTTACTACAAATTGAAATCAAAAGAAGAACAGTTGGCTTTTCAAAATCTATCCAGTCTTGTCACATTAACTGTTGAGGGGGAATTTGAATCTCCTGAAAAGCAGCGCAATTTTTCTGGTTTTGATTATCAAGTCTATCTAAAAACACAAGGGATTTATCGAATTTTAAAGGTGGATCAAATTTTGTCTAGTCAAGATAGGGTTAGCTTCCAACCGTTTGAGTGGTTGTCTAGCTGGCGAAGAAAGGCATTGGTTTTCATTAAGAGAAATTTTCCAAATCCGATGAATCATTACATGACAGGGCTCTTATTTGGCGCATTAGAGACAGATTTTGATGAAATGAGTGATCTTTATTCTAGCTTGGGAATTATTCATTTATTTGCGTTATCTGGCATGCAAGTTGGCTTTTTTATGGAAGGATTTCGTAAGTTGCTTTTGAAGCTGGGACTTACGAAGGAAATGGTTCATAAATGCCAATATCCGTTTTCTTTCTTTTATGCAGGAATGACTGGATTTTCAGTATCCGTTGTACGGAGCTTAATTCAGAAATTATTGTCGCAACATGGTATCACTAAATTAGATAATTTTGCTTTAACAATAATAGTGTTGTCCTTGCTTATGCCATCTTTTCTTTTAACGGCAGGAGGAGTTCTCTCCTGTGCCTATGCTTTTGTTATTAGTGTTATAGATTTTGAAAGTCTGACTTCTTGGAGAAAAGTTGTGGTAGAGAGCAGTATCATTTCACTTGGTGTTTTACCGATTCTAATCTTTTATTTTGGAGAATTTCAACCTTGGTCTATTTTATTGACATTTGTTTTTTCACTAATTTTCGATATAGTGATGTTACCGGGTTTAACGCTGATTTTTCTCATTTCACCTTTCATAAAGCTCATTCAAGTAAATTTTCTTTTTGAAGGTTTAGAAAATAGTATTCGTTGGATAGCCAATGTCTTTGGCAGACCAATCGTTTTTGGACAACCTGGCTCGCTTTTGTTAGTTGTTATGCTGCTTGTACTGGCTATTTTGTATGATGTTAGAAAAAATAAAAAATGGGTGATATTGCTCAGCTTGTGTCTTGCTATACTATTTTTTATAACTAAATTTCCTTTGCAAAATGAGATCACAATGGTTGATGTTGGACGGGGAGATAGTCTTTTTTTGAGAGACTGGAAAGGTAGAAATGTATTGATTGACGTTGGAGGACGTGAAGAAATTAGAACAAAAGAATCTTGGCAAAAACGAACAACTAAATCAAATGCGGAGAAAACTTTGATTCCTTACCTAAAAAGTCGTGGTATAGATACGATTGATACTCTAATCTTAACAAATCCTAATGCAGATTATGCGGGAGATGTAATAAAAGTGGTTAAAAAGTTTGCGGTAAAGAAAATTTTTATTTCCAGAAGTAGTTTGAATGATGCAGACTTTTTAAATAAATTAAAGGAGACAAGGGCATTTGTTCATGTCGTAAAACAAGGAGACAAACTTCCTATTTTTGATCATCATTTGCAAGTTCTTTCTGGTACGAATAAGAATGATCAATCGCTAGTTTTATATGGTCAATTTTTTCGTACAAGGTTTTTATTTATGAGCAATTTAACAGAAGAGGATGAAGTAAAGCTAATGCAACTTTATCCAAAGCTAAAAACAGATGTCTTGAAGGTTGGGCAACATGGAGCCAAAAATTCATCACATTCAAAATTTTTACAGCAAATAGAACCGGCAGTTGCACTCATTTCTGTTGGGAAAAATAACCAATCCAAATCTCCGAATCAAGAAATGATAGAGCGATTGAATCGCTTAAATGCGAAGATTTATCGAACAGATGAACGAGGGGCGATCAAGTTTTCAGGATGGACAAAATGGCAATTAGAAACTGTTCAATAGTCAGAGTTCTAAAATTGAAATTCCGTTGATTTAGTAGGAAGAGTATGATATTTAAAAATAAAAACTTAGGAGATTTATTATGTTTACAGTTTATAAAAAGTTTTGGACTCATTATGCTGATTTTGAAGGAAAATCAACAAGACCTGAGTATTGGTGGTCTGTTTTGTGCAATGTGTTGATTACACTGCCATTTGGTATGATAGCTTTTGGGTCGATTTTAACTGCAACTTTCAACATTGTGCAACAAGCAGTTTACTATCGGGAAGAACTTGGTGAATTTGATCCAAGTGTTTTTATAGCTAGCTTAGGTTCTACATTTATTATCATTATTTTATTGAGTATTTTCTGGATAGCAACTTTAGTTCCAAATTTAGCAATTATTGTGCGTCGCTTGCGCGATGCTGGCTATCATTGGGCATTCATCTTTTTATATGTAGCTCCTGTACTTTTGATGTGGGTTCCACTTTTAAATATCTTAGCTGTTTTAGCTATGCTACCATGTTCTATCGCTTTGATTATCTTACTTTGTATGCCGACTAAAGAAGCGCAAACATCTACTGTTGATTAAGGACAATTTACGACACAACAAATACAATCTCAACAACCTGTTCAAACGCAACAATTTACTCAACCGCAAGAATCAGCACAATCTCAAGCGATGAAAACAGAAGTAACACCAGTTCAACAAGAAATGAAAGTGACAGAAATAACTGATCAAACTATTCAATCGGAAGAGGAAACTTTAGCCTCAGCAATCACGGAAAATGAACAATTTAAAAAAGATGAACTCGGACAATAGACGACATTTTACAGTTAAATAATTACATATAAAGAAAAGCCCATTGAATGGGCTTTTTAAGTTTACAATATTAAATAAGGATAGCAACTAGTTTTTATTAGGATCGTTATGAAAATCAATTATGAGGCAAATTATTGCAATAGCAAAAATAAATAATATGATTCCGATGATGATTTTTATCATCATATTTGAAAAGTAAAATAAGGCAATAAACAAGAGTAAAAATAAAATAAACCAAGACCACATAAGGTTGCTCCTTCCTCAGTTTATTATAACATAAAGAAATACTCTGATTTTATTCGATTGTTTATATAGAAAAGTATGTGTGTCCTTACAGTTTGATTTTAGAAGATTTTGATACAGGTAATATCTCTACATAAAAAGTCAGCTAAATGAAGGAAAATTTGGTATGATAAGAATAATCATGTAGCTAGGAGAAAGACTATGGAAAACAAAGTACGTTACAATTGGGCAACTTTAGGTACAGGTGTGATTGCTAATGAATTGGCACAAGCTTTGGAGAAATTGGGAGGGAAGCTTTATTCGGTTGCTAATCGAACATATCAAAAAGGCTTGGAGTTTGCACAAAAATACGGTATTGAAAAAGTCTACGACCAGATAGATGACGTATTTAGTGACGAAAATGTGGATATTATTTACATTTCCACGCCACACAATACGCATATTGATTTTTTACGAAAAGCACTAAAAAATGGAAAACATGTTCTATGTGAGAAGTCTATTACACTTAATTCTGAAGAATTAGAAGAAGCTATCTTCCTAGCGGAACAGCATCATGTTGTTTTAGCTGAAGCTATGACAATTTATCATATGCCGATTTATCGTCAATTAAATAAAGTAATTTCTAGCGGGCGATTAGGCGACTTAAAAGTGATTCAAATGAACTTTGGCAGTTATAAAGAATATGATATGACAAATCGTTTCTTTAATCGTCAGCTTGCAGGCGGAGCCCTTTTGGATATTGGTGTATATGCCTTATCATTTGTTCGCTGGTTTATGACATCTCGACCCAATCAAATTCTTTCACAAGTGAAATTTGCACCAACGGGCGTTGATGAGCAGGCGGGGATTCTTCTGACGAATGCTGAAGGAGAAATGGCAACTTTGACCTTGAGTCTCCACGCTAAACAGCCTAAGCGAGGAACAATTGCTTATGATAAAGGCTATATTGAAATATATGAATATCCTCGAGGACAAAAGGCGGTTATTACCTATACGGAAGACGGGCATCAAGAAATCATTGAAGCTGGAAAGACGAGTGATGCTTTAATGTATGAAATTCTTGATATGGAAGAAGCAGTAGCTGGTGACAAAGATGAGATGTACTTGCATTATAGTCGTGATGTCATGAAAATCATGACAGATTTACGAAAAGAATGGGGAATGACCTATCCTGAGGAAGAAAAGTAATTGAGTATAGAAGAGGAGAAAACAATGGAACACTCAGCTTGGCATAGTTTGATTAAGCAACAATTACCTGATGGTTATTTTGGTAAAATTAATTATTTTTTAAATCAGGTTTATTCATCAGGCACAATCTATCCGCCGCGTGAAAAAGTATTTAATGCGATACAAACGACTGATTTAGTAGATGTAAAGGTGGTAATTTTAGGGCAGGATCCTTATCATGGTCCGCGTCAGGCACAGGGGTTGAGTTTCTCAGTACCAGATGATATTCCAGCGCCACCTTCTCTTCAAAATATTTTGAAAGAGTTGGCAGATGACATTGGAATGAAAGAATCTCATGATTTGACATCTTGGGCGCGTCAAGGAGTACTGTTGCTAAATGCGAGTTTGACTGTTCCTGCTGGTCAAGCAAATGGGCATGCTGGTCAAATTTGGGAACCGTTTACGGATGCCGTTATTAAGGTTGTCAATGAAAAAGATACACCTGTTGTTTTTATTCTCTGGGGTTCTTATGCACGCAAGAAAAAAGCATTGATTACCAATCCAAAACATCTCATTTTGGAATCTCCTCATCCGAGTCCTTTATCGGCTCATAGAGGTTTTTTTGGAAGTAGACCTTTTTCTAAGACAAATGAATTTTTAAAAAATCAAGGATTAGAACCCGTTGACTGGTTAGTTTAGGAGGAGAAATGGTTAAATTAGCAACGATTTGTTACATTGACAATGGAAAAGAAATTTTACTACTTCATCGCAATAAAAAGCCTAATGATATTCATGCTGGCAAGTGGATTGGTGTTGGTGGTAAATTAGAAAAAGGTGAAACACCGCAGGAGTGTGCGGTGCGAGAAATCTTTGAAGAAACGGGATTACAAGTAAATAAGCCAGTACTAAAAGGTATTATCACTTTTCCGGATTTTACGCCTCACCATGACTGGTACACTTATGTATTTAAAGTGACAGAGTTTGAGGGAGAACTAATTGACTGCGACGAAGGTACTTTGGAATGGGTACCGTATGAACAAGTTCTATCTAGGCCAACTTGGGAGGGAGATCACATCTTTGTATCGTGGCTTTTAGAAAATAAACCGTTTTTCTCGGCCAAATTTTTTTACAAAGGAGAGACGTTAGTGGAGAGCCATGTTGATTTTTATGAAGATTAAGGAGAAAATTTATGTTGTTAATTAAAAATGGTCGACTTATGGATCCTAAATCTGGTTTAAATCAGATTTGTGATATCTTGATGAAGGATAAAAGAATTCTTCAAATTGGTCAAGATTTGAAAGTAGAAAATGCTCAGGTAATTGATGCGACTGGATTGGTGGTAGCACCAGGATTGATTGATATCCATGTTCATTTTCGTGAGCCTGGTCAGACACATAAGGAAGACATCCACACAGGTGCTTTGGCAGCGACAGCAGGCGGATTTACAACGGTTGTCATGATGGCAAATACCACTCCAACGATTTCAACAGTAGAGACACTAAAGGAAGTATTAGCATCTGCCGATCGTGAAAAAATTCATATTAAAGCTGTTGCAACTATTACAAAGAATTTTGATGGACAACATTTGACAGATTTTAAAGGGCTTTTAGCAGCGGGAGCTATTGGTTTTTCAGATGACGGAATTCCATTAAAAAGTACGAAAATGGTACGCGAAGCTTTAGAAGAAGCTGACAAACATGGTGCATTTATTTGTCTTCATGAAGAGGATCCAGAACTAAATGGTATTTTGGGATTCAATGAGCATATCGCTAAAGAACATTTTGGATTCTGCGGTGCGACAGGTGTTGCTGAATATAGTATGATTGCGCGTGATGTCATGATTGCTCATGCAACCAATACTCATATTCATATTCAGCATTTATCAAAAGCAGAAAGCGTGAAAGTCGTGGAATTTGCTCAGCGATTGGGCACTCATGTGACAGCAGAAGCAGCACCCCAGCATTTTTCTAAAACAGAAGAGCTATTGTTGCTCAGAGGTAGCAATGCTAAGATGAATCCCCCCCTTCGTTTGGAATCAGATCGTTTAGCTGTCATTGAAGGGCTTAAATCAGGAGTGATTTCGGTTATTGCGACAGACCATGCACCTCACCATGTCGATGAAAAAAATGTAAAAGATATCACCCAAGCACCGTCTGGTATGACAGGTTTAGAGACATCGCTTTCACTTGGCTTGACGTATTTGGTAGACGCAGGTCATTTGACCCTCATGCAGTTGCTGGAAAAAATGACGATTAACCCCGCACAGCTTTATGGTTTTGACGCGGGCTATCTTGCTGAGAACGGTCCAGCCGATCTCACGATTTTTGATGCAAATGCCGAACGCATGATAACAGAAGATTTCGCCTCAAAATCAATTAATTCACCATTTATTGGCGAAAAATTGAAAGGTGTTGTTCGCTATACTATCTGTGATGGACAAATCGTGTATGAAGGTAAATCGTGATAAGGACATAAGGTTGGAAATGTTTTTCAACCTTTTTATATTCTTAATTTCTTCTAATTTTTATCAAATTGTCTGTTTATTTTAATAAAAAATGATACAATAGAGAAGTTAAAAGAGTCCCGAAAAGGTAGTCAAAGGTTAAATATTGACCGTAGAGACTAGTGCTTTGTAACTTTTTAACGTAAGTCTGTTTACAGATTTTCAAGTAACTTCCTAGCAATAATAGAATTTCTAGGGATAATATTTCATTAAAAGGGGGACATGAATATGTCAGAGCGTAAACTTTTCACGTCTGAATCTGTATCTGAAGGACATCCAGATAAGATTGCAGACCAAATTTCAGATGCTATTTTAGATGCTATTTTAGAGCAGGATCCAGAAGCTCATGTAGCTGCTGAGACAGCTGTCTATACAGGTTCCGTCCATGTTTTTGGAGAAATCTCTACAAATGCTTATGTGGATATTAACCGCATAGTTCGTGATACGATTGCAGAGATTGGCTACACAAATGCTGAATATGGTTTTTCTGCAGAGACGGTGGGAGTGCATCCGTCGCTTGTTGAGCAGTCGTCAGACATTGCTCAAGGGGTGAATGAGGCCTTAGAAATTCGTGGGAATGTTGATCAAGATCCACTTGATTTGATTGGCGCTGGAGATCAAGGTCTTATGTTTGGTTTTGCCGTAGATGAAACGCCTGAACTAATGCCACTGCCTATTTCTTTAAGTCACAAATTAGTCCGTCGTTTAGCAGAGCTTCGCAAATCTGGAGAAATTTCCTATCTTCGTCCGGATGCAAAATCTCAGGTAACGGTTGAATACGATGAAAACGACCAAGCAGTCCGTGTTGATACTGTAGTTATTTCCACTCAACATGACCCAGAAGTAAGCAATGAGCAGATTCATCAAGATGTAATTGAAAAGGTCATTAAAGAAGTTGTTCCAGCAGAATATTTAGATGAAGAAAGCAAGTTTTTCATCAATCCAACTGGTCGCTTTGTTATTGGTGGTCCTCAAGGAGATTCCGGTTTAACTGGACGTAAGATTATCGTTGATACTTATGGCGGGTATGCACGCCACGGAGGAGGAGCTTTCTCTGGTAAAGACGCTACAAAGGTCGATCGTTCCGCTTCCTATGCTGCTCGTTACATTGCCAAAAATATTGTCGCTGCTGGCTTGGCCAAGAAAGCTGAAGTCCAGCTAGCCTATGCTATTGGGGTTGCACATCCAGTATCAGTCCGCATTGATACTTTTGGTACAGGTGTAGTTTCAGAAAGCAATCTTCAAGAAGCGGTTCGACAAATCTTTGACCTTCGTCCAGCTGGTATTATTCAAATGCTTGATTTGAAACGCCCAATTTACCGTCAGACTGCTGCCTATGGGCACATGGGACGTACGGATATTGACTTGCCGTGGGAAAAACTTGATAAAGTAGATGCTTTAAAAGCAGTTGTTGCAAAATAAAGAAGAAGTTAGGATACAAGTCTCTTGTTTATAAATTTTTTATGTGGCATTTTACAATCAGCCGCAGTTGCAATCTGACTTAAAACGTATTTATTTGTGCCGATTATATTAGTGTTATCTGCAAACTCCAGCAGTTCCCTAGATTGTCGGATCTAGTTATCATTTTGTGGAGCGGGACAAAATTGATTTTTGTCCCGCTCTTTTTAGAATGCCACCAAAATAAAAGAGTTTTGTAATCGTTATATAACAAGAATGACAAGTTAAAAGAGATTTCTTTAAAAGGATAGGATTTTCACAGAAACTGTGTTATAATAAAGTGCAGTATATTTGATTATAAATTCCTTGAAAGAGCTAAAAATGAAAAAAATTGTAATTAATGGTGGTCGCCCCTTAAAGGGAGAGGTGACCATTAGCGGTGCTAAAAATAGCGTGGTTGCTTTAATTCCAGCGATAATTTTATCTGATGAAATTGTAACATTGGATTGTGTGCCAGATATTTCCGATGTTGTGAGTTTGATTGACATCATGGAAGCTATGGGAGCAAGCGTTGAGCGTCAAGACGATACGCTGAAAATTGATCCTCGTGGGATAAAAAATATGCCTATGCCTTATGGTAAAATCAATAGCTTGCGTGCTTCTTATTACTTTTATGGTAGTTTGCTTGGACGCTATGGCGAAGCAACAGTTGGCTTGCCTGGTGGCTGTGATTTGGGGCCTCGACCGATTGATTTGCATATCAAAGCTTTTGAAGCTATGGGGGCTACTATGACCTATGAGGGAAATTCCATGAACCTTTCGACAGGTGGCGAGCGGCTTCATGGAGCTAGTATTTACATGGATACAGTAAGTGTCGGAGCGACTATTAATACCATGCTTGCAGCGGTAAAGGCAAAAGGGCGTACTGTTATTGAAAATGCGGCTCGTGAGCCTGAAATCATTGATGTAGCGACACTTTTAAATAATATGGGAGCCCACATCCGAGGGGCCGGTACTGACATTATTATCATTGAAGGTGTTGATAAGCTCCATGGAACTCGTCACCAAGTTATTCCGGATCGAATTGAAGCAGGAACTTATATCTCAATGGCAGCGGCAATTGGTGAAGGAGTGCAAATCAATAATGTCCTTTATGAACACTTAGAGAGCTTTATTGCGAAATTAGAAGAAATGGGAGTCCGCATGACCGTTTCTGAAGATAGCGTGTATGTCGAAAAGCAGCATAATTTGAAAGCAATCAACATTAAGACTGCTCCTTATCCAGGCTTTGCTACAGACTTGCAACAGCCTATTACGCCGCTTTTATTAACGGCTAAGGGACGTGGTTTGATTATTGATACGATTTATGAAAAGCGAGTAAATCATGTCGCTGAATTAGCAAAAATGACCGGTAAGATTTCAACAAGTGCCAATCATATTGCTTATGAAGGACCTAATCAATTGCAAGGGGCAGTCGTCAAAGCAACTGATTTGCGAGCAGGAGCAGCTCTTGTAATCGCAGGATTGCTAGCTCACGGAAAAACTGAGATTACAAATGTAGAATTTATTTTGCGTGGCTATTCAAATATTATTGAAAAGTTGACTAATTTAGGAGCAGACATTCAACTTGTTGAAGAGTAACTCTGAATAGTGTTGGCGCGATGAAGTGAAATAGCTCAGTTGGTACGCGCCAGCTGAGCTTTATCTTAGAGGTAAGATATGAATTTGTGGACAAAATTGGCAGAATTTGCCTTTATAGAAACAGAACATTTAGTATTGCGTCCCTTTTCCTTTATGGATAGTGAAGATTTTTATAAAATTGCCTCCAATCCTGAAAATCTACATTTCATTTTTCCTGCACAGGCTAATTTGCAAGAAAGTCAACATGTATTGGCTAATTATTTCATGAAATATCCTCTTGGAATTTGGGCGATCTGTGATAAAGATTCTGGGCAAATGATTGGTTCTGTTAAATTTGAAAAAATGGATGAAATCAGAGGCGAAGCAGAATTAGGTTATTTTCTTCACCAAGCCTATTGGGGACGCGGTTTGATGACTGAATGTGTCAAAAATATTATTTATCTTTCTTTTACACAATTTGGGTTTAAGAAGTTACGAATTGTCACTCATCTGGAAAATAAAGCTAGTCAACGAGTTGCTCAAAAGTCTGGTTTTCGGTTTGGTCGTCAATTTAGGGGAAGCGATCGTTATACACGTAAAATGCAGGATTATTTAGAGTTTTGCTATGAAAAAGGAGACTTTCATGAGTAAGCATCAAGAAATTATCACTTATTTAGAAGAATTACCAGTAGGAAAGCGTGTCAGTGTACGCAGTATCTCTAATTTTTTAGGAGTAAGTGAGGGAACTGCTTACCGTGCAATTAAAGAAGCAGAAAACCGTGGATTGGTTGAAACGCGTCCTCGTAGTGGCACGATTCGTGTAAAATCTCCTAGGGTGGAGCTAGAACATTTAACATATAAGGAAATTGCAGAAATTACAGGTTCTGAAGTCTTAGCTGGTCAGGATGGACTTGAAAAGGAATTCAGTAAATTCTCAATCGGAGCAATGACCGAAAAGAATCTCTTACGCTACTTAACGGAAGGAGGTCTCTTGATTATTGGAGACCGCACCCGTATTCAGTTATTAGCCTTGAAGCATGAAAATGCTGTATTAGTGACAGGTGGTTTGGAAGTAAGCCGCGATGTTTTAAAATTAGCGAATCGCTTAAGCATTCCTGTTCTAAGATCACAACATGATACCTTTACAGTTGCGACAATCATCAATCGTGCATTGTCTAATATGCAGATTAAAACAGATATTTTAACAGTGGAGCAAGTGTATCGGGGGAGTCATGAATATGGATTCTTGAAAGATACTGATACCGTTCGTGATTTTATGGATTTGGTCCGGAAAAATCGCAACAGTCGTTTTCCTGTCGTTAATCAGCACAATATGGTAGTTGGTGTGGTAACAATGCGTGATGCTAGCGATAAATCACCTCACACTATTTTGGATAAAGTGATGACGAAAAATATCTATGCCGTCACTTTAAATACTAGTATTGCCAATGTTAGTCAGCGTATGATTACAGAAGATTTTGAAATGGTGCCAGTTATTCGCAACGATCAAACTCTGCTTGGAGTCATCACGCGTCGTGATGTCATGGAAAAAATGAGTCGCGACCAAGTCTCCAGCCTGCCCACTTTCAGCGATCAAGTCTCTCAAAAACTGCGTCACATTAATGATGAATTTACTTTTGTTGTAGAACCCTTTATGTTAGAAAATAACGGTGTCTTATCTAATGGTATTTTGACAGAAATTTTAACGACAGCAACGCATCAGTATGTGACATCTGGCAAGAAAAATATTGTCATTGAGCAAATGACAATTTATTTCTTACAAGCTGTTCAAATTGATGAAACCTTGATACTTCGTCCAAGAATAGTTCGACAAACAAGGCATTCTGCCATTTTAGATTATGATATTTATTTAAAACTTCAATTGGTTGCAAAAGCGACGATTACAGTAAAGATAAACTAATACTTCAGATATTAAGGAGAAAGAATGATAACTTTAAAATCACAACGTGAAATTGATTTAATGGATAAGAGTGGAGCATTTCTTGCCAGTATCCACATTGGTTTAAGAGATTTGATTAAACCAGGTGTTGATATGTGGGACATAGAAGAATATGTTCGTAGACGCTGTAAAGAAGATAATGCGCTTCCTCTTCAAATTGGTGTGGAAGGCAGCATCATGGATTACCCTTATGCCACTTGCTGCTCATTGAATGATGAAGTGGCACATGCTTTTCCACGTCACAAAAAATTAGTTGAAGGTGACTTAATCAAAGTAGATATGGTCGTTGGCTTGGTTGATAAAGCTGAGTTAGATGTTTCTAAACTTGATTTCAATAATGTGGAACAAATGAAACACTATACGGAAAATTTCCGTGGAGGTGTGGCGGATTCTTGCTGGGCTTATGCAGTTGGTCAAGTGAGTGAAGAAGTACAACAATTGATGGAGGTTACAAAAGAATGCCTTTATCGTGGAATTGAAGCTGCTCAAGTTGGCAATCGGATTGGTGACATTGGTGCAGCGATTCAAGAATATGCGGAAAGTCATGGTTATGGTGTTGTTCGTGACTTAGTAGGACATGGTGTTGGACCAACTATGCACGAAGAGCCAATGGTGCCTCATTACGGACGTGCTGGACGTGGTTTACGTCTTCGTGAAGGAATGGTCTTGACAATTGAGCCGATGATTTCAACAGGCACTTGGGAGATTGACACAGATTTTGAGACGGGGTGGGCTCATAAAACGCTGGACGGTGGACTTTCTTGTCAATACGAACATCAATTTGTGATTACCAAAGATGGACCTGTTATCTTGACCAGTCAAGGGGAAGAAGGAACGTATTAAAACTAGAAGTAGAATGAGGGGGCTTTTTGCTCCTTCTTCTATAGGGGATGAGATGAAGAAGTTGGTTTCTAGGATCGGACATAATCCATATTTACAAGCTTTTTTTAAATTTTATCAGGCATCTGAGATTGATTTGACCAGCATTGCAGTGGCTTATTATTTGTTGATTTCAATTTTTCCATTGCTGTTAATTGTTGTGAATATATTGCCTTATTTTCAAATTCCAATAGCAGAATTTTTAGAAGCGATAGAAGATGTTCTGCCAGAGTCACTTTATGAAGTGATTGCAAAGGTCATTCGTAATGTATTAACCCAACCGTCTTCTGGCTTGTTGAGCTTCTCCATTCTTTCGGCTTTATGGGCTTTTTCACAATCAATGTCTTTCTTGCAAAAAGCTTTTAATAAAGCTTATGGTGTCGCCAAAGATAGAGGACTCATTTCGCACAGATTGTTTAGTATAGTGATGAGTTTAGGATTACAGTTGCTCTTTGCTCTTTCTCTTTTGATGACAATGTTTGGGCGAATGTCTCTTCGTCTGCTCCATAGTTTTTGGGGATTTGATAACCAGCTTTATACTAGTCTACAAAAGATGACGCAGCCAACCATTTACACTTTACTTTTTCTTTCTTTATTGATGTTGTATTACTTTTTACCTAATGTCAAAATCAAGAAAATTCGCTACGTACTACCAGGAACGGTTTTTGTAGTTCTTACAATTGGTGTATTGCTAAATTTGTTTTCCGTTTATTTGGACACCTATGTAAATCACTTAATGGATGTTCGATTTTTCAGTTCCATTTTTGTTGTGGTCGTGATGATTTGGTTTACTCTCATTGCTCAAATACTTATTATTGGCGCGATTCTAAATGCAAGTTATCAACGTTGTCACGAAAGTTCATTTGAAACAAGGCATAAACAATTGACCACACGACTCATTCAAAAAACAAAAAAATGAAAAAAGAAGATAAAACTTCTTTTTTTAATATTATTTTATTGCATTTGCAACAAAAATAGTTTATAATAATTGGCGAAGGAGGGAATATGACTATTTTGCGGGAAATTGGAATTATTGCTCGAGCGCTGGATTCGATTGCGAATATTGAATTTCGTGATATTGATTTGGCACGTGGACAGTATTTGTATTTAGTCCGAATTGCTGAAAATCCAGGGATTATTCAGGAAGAGTTGTCTGAACTTTTAAAAGTAGATCGTTCAACGGTTGCCCGTTCTGTGAAGAAATTGGAGAAAAAAGGATTTTTAGAACAGAAGTCAGCACCTGATAACCGAAAAAACAAAGAATGGTTTGTTACAAAAAAAGGCGCGGCTCTCTATCCATTTATTTTAGCTGAAAATCAATATTCTGAGCAAACTTCATTGCAGGGTTTTTCGATAGCAGAAGCAAAGCAGTTGGAGGAAATGTTGATTCGAGTTCGCGAAAATATCACAGGTGATTGGGATTCAGTAAAAAAAGGACAAAAAAGAAATTACGAAAGAGGTAGATGATGAAAGTTACAGTTGAAAATGAATTTTGGGAGTTATTTCCTCAAGCACAAATTAGTATTATGGTAGCTAAAGGATTGGATAATAGTGTTGATGAAAGTAAGGACCTTTATTTTAAATCCCTGTTAGACAAGGGAAGCAAACGAGCAGAAGATTTTATTTCTGATGAACCATTTACGCAAAATGAGGTTATTCAGGAATGGCGGCAGGCTTTTACCAAATTTAAAACTAAAAAAGGAGCCCGTTCTTCCATTGAAGCACTTTTAAAAAGAGTGAGTCAAGGTCGTGAGTTCAATCCAATCAATCCATTGGTGGATATTTATAATAGTGTTTCACTTTCTTATGCTGTGCCTTGTGGTGGTGAAGATATTGACAAAATTGAGGGAGGACTACATTTAGCTAAAGCGCAAGGTGGAGAACCTTTCTTTCCGCTTGGAGCAGAGACGGATGCACCAGCTCTTCCAGAAGAAATCATCTACCATGATGATGAAGGAGCGGTTTGTCGTTGTCTCAACTGGCGCGAAGCTAAGCGAACTATGCTGACAGAAGAAACCAGAGATGCAGTGCTAGTTATTGAAGCTGTCAATGAAGAACAAGCAAAACGTGCACAAGCTGCTATGCAAGAATTGCAATATTTGGTAGAAGATTATTTTGATGTAAAAGGAGAAATCACTCACTTGACAATGGAGCATCCAAGTGTAGAAATTTAAGAATAAAAAAGAGCTTCAAAGCTCTTTGGGATTAAAAACAAGCCACCATTTTGAGTAGGTTTGTTTTTTATTTCTTTGATTTATTTTTAAATACAAAGATTTTACTGAAAACATAATTGAGCACAATAATAATAATTTGAGCAAGCAAAGTTTCAATAGTGTTGACCGTTTTAATGTCATTGTGGACAAATTGACCAATAATAGCAGGAAAAGTAGTAACGAAAACGAGTGTGAGTCCCATATCCAATAAAAAGGTAGAGAGTCGCGCAACAACAAACTTGATAAAACGAGAGAACCAACCCTTTCTTTCTTGTTTAAAGACAATCGTATCGTTTGTTACAAAAGCAAAGAGGATACCAGCGATATTTCCTAAGGCGGTCGCCAATAGTTCGTTGTTACTCAATGCATAATAGAGTATGCGTGTGATGATAGCAACAATCGTGGTAGACAATCCAAAAAACAGGTAAGATAAAATTTCATTGTCAAAAAAGTGTGTAATATATTTTTTCATATATTTACTCTATCATATTTAAAAAAATTGTGCTATACTTGAAAAGCTGTATTAATGTTCTCAATGCAGCCCTTGGCGCTTAGTTTCCTTTCGCCAAGCATATTATACGCGGTTATAGCCGCCAAAGGAGAAAACATGGAAAAATTTACTATTCGCGATATGGCTCAGATTGCTCTCGTTGCTGCGATTTATGTCGCTCTAACAATGACACCGCCCCTGAATGCTATTAGTTATGGAGCCTATCAATTTCGGATTTCTGAAATGATGAATTTTATGGCTTTTTATAAACCCAAGTACATCATTGGGGTCACACTGGGCTGTATGATTGCTAATTTGTTTAGTTTTGGAATCATTGATGTCTTTGTTGGTGGCGGATCAACCTTGGTCTTTTTGAGTTTGGGTGTGTATTTCTTTAGAAAACACATGAACGAATATTTGTTTAACGGATTGATCAATAAAGCTTTCTTTTATTTTGCGATTTTCTTTTCATTTTCAATGATTACAATTGCTGCAGAGTTATATTTTGTTGCGAAAGCCCCGTTTCT
Source organism: Streptococcus sp. HMSC034B05 (assembly GCF_001809055.1). Classification (NCBI taxonomy): domain Bacteria; kingdom Bacillati; phylum Bacillota; class Bacilli; order Lactobacillales; family Streptococcaceae; genus Streptococcus; species Streptococcus sp. HMSC034B05. The sequence goes on from NZ_KV795581.1 coordinate 43,363, forward strand.
TTTTACATGGTTTACAACGGCAATTGGAGAGTTTGTTTCACTCATTATTGGTGGAATTTTAATGGACAAGCTAAATAAGCGGATTGACTTGGAGAAATAAATGCTTTGAATAGCAGACTAATAAAAAATCTGTCGAAGATTCGACAGATTTTTTATTAGTCTTGGAATTTAAATACAACAGAAGAGTCATATAGTTTCAAGATTTTTTCAAAAACAATTTTACTTGCAAGAGCTGCAAGGATTGGAACAATGAGCCATACAACAACTGCTAAAGCTATATTTAATCCTGCATCAATAGAGGCTAATGGTCCCACCAAACCTACGAGACCAAAACCTGCTGATTGAGCTGTTCCACTGACTGAGAAAAGAGCTACCGGGATAGCGGATATAACGGCTGTTGTCAAACACGGAACTAAAATAATTGGATATTTAAAGACGTTTGGCATCATCAATTTCATAGCTCCCAAAGCAATAGCTAAAGTCACCCCTGAATTATTCACTTTCCAAGAGTGAACAACTAAAGCAACGGCTGTAGCTGCCACACCCATTGCTGAAGCTCCGGCTGAAATTCCATTTAATTGAATGGCTAAACCAATGGCAACGGTTGAGATTGGAGAAATGATAATAAAGGCAAATGAACAACAAATTAAAATAGACATCAATAGCGGTTGTAAGTGTGTAAATTCATTGATAACCACTCCAATGCCAGTTGTAATTTGTTTAACAAATGGCAAGAGCAGTAAGCCAATCAAGGCTGCACCTACCCCGACGACAATTGGCATAGCTACCACAGCTGTTGAACCAAATCGATCTTTGATTAACATAAGCATGCCAACTGCGATAGCTGCTGTTAACATGGTGTTAATTAGGTCTCCTGTGCCAGCTCCGACATATTTTCCAAGTTCAGTATTGAAAGTGACGACACCTGAAGCTACAAAAGCAGCTCCTGCAGTGACCATCATCTGCATGGGTTTAAATCCAAATTGCAAAGCGATTAACCCACCGATAATCAATGGTGTAGCTAATTGGAAGATAACAGCAATATGAATAATGGTCTGTGCAATTGGCACGGTGCTGAAATATTTTAAAATAGCTGATAAAACAGCGTTTGGAATTAAACCAATAATAACTCCTAATGCCGTTCCCGACAATACTTTATTGACAAATATTTTTGCCGTCATCTTTTCTTGTGCTTGTGTTTCCATCTAATTTCCCTTTCTGTTTCCAAATTATTTAGCGCCTAATATTTGTTCTTTGCAGTGAACCAATTCTGTCAAGAAGGAGCAATATGGAGTTTGTATACCATACTTTTGACCTTTTCGTACGACAGCTCCGTTGATATAATCAATTTCTGTCAGACGATTATGCTCGTTCAAATCTTGATACATTGATGGGTGATGTAATCCGATTGTATCTCGATTGTAGCAATTTTTTTCGATGTAATCTACAGTTTCTTCAACATTCAAATCGACATTTTCATATTTTGCAACCGCCGCAAATTCGCTGACAATGCGCTCAACAATCGTATGGGCGGGAGTGGTGTCACCGAAATCTGCCATATTAGAAAGCAAAATAGTGCATAAACCATTCATTGTCCCGTTTACACAGGCTTTTTTATAAATGGCGTGCAAGATATTTTCAGAATACTGTGCGTTCAATCCAGCAGAATTTAAGATTTCTACAATGTGATCAGCTGCTTGTTTAGCTTTTGAATCTGAAACTAGATTTTTCAGTGCAACAGTTCCGTTTCCGAATAACTTCACTCGACCTGGTCCTTCCATACCTGCTGTCCACATAGTATTTCCGATCATGATATGCTCTTTTGGAACATATTTTTCAATGATTTCTTCATGTCCAATTCCATTCAATAAACAAAGAACATTTGTGTGCTCTTTTATCAATGGCTGAATGTCTGTTAGCATTGCTTCTAACTGCATTGCTTTAGTAAATAGAATGATTAAATCACTGGACAAAGTTGGTTCTACTTCGTTTTGAAGATAAATTGGCAATTTCGCAACAAGCTCCTCGCCATTAAAATTAGCCTGCAAGCCATTTTTTTGGATAGCTTTTACATGGTCTGCCCAACCATCTACTAAAATGACCTTATGACCCGCTTGATGCAACATGAGACCAAACCGGCTGCCCATTGCACCTGCACCTGCAATTGTAATATTCACAATAAGATTCCTCCTCTATATTGTTTGGATTATTTCTTTATTAAAAGAAAATGAACTATATATATATTTTACTTCTTTTATCTTTTTTTATCAATTAAATTTTGAATTTATAATTTTTGAAGTTGTAGGCTGGCTCTAGCTTTTTAACCAAAAAAATTCATTAAATTATTTGTAAAAATACAGCAGATTTTAGCTAGTAAATACTTATAATATTTAGACATCATTGTTTTTACGCTGTTTTATTTGATATGTCTAAATTTTTTATGATATTAACAGTAATAATCCTGTAGAATCGTATGTTTTATGATAAAATAGAAATATGAAAGACAGAATGTTAGAACTGGTGAATCTACTAAATCAATATGCGCATGAATATTATACAACTGATAATCCAAGCGTATCGGATAGTGAATATGATAGGTTATATCATGAATTGTTAGATTTAGAACAGCAATACCCAGAGCTCGTTCAGGCTGATAGCCCAACTCATCGTGTGGGTGGTAAGGTTTTAGAAGGGTTTGAAAAATACCAACATCAGTATCCGCTATATAGTTTGCAGGATGCTTTTTCACGTGAAGAGTTAGAGGCATTTGATGTACGGATTCGCAAAGATTTTCCAAAGGTGAGTTATCTGTGTGAGTTAAAAATTGATGGTCTCTCTATTTCTCTTATGTATGAAAATGGTATTTTGGTTGCAGGAGCCACTCGGGGAGATGGCTCCGTCGGAGAAAATATCACAGAAAATTTAAAAAGGGTGAAAGATATTCCGCTAACTTTGCCAACTGCTGTAAATTTGACAGTTCGTGGTGAATGTTACATGCCACGTAGTTCTTTTGACGCAGTGAATCAACTGCGTCAAGAAAATGGAGAGCCAGAATTTGCAAATCCGAGAAATGCAGCGGCAGGAACGCTGCGTCAGTTGGATACTGCAATTGTTGCCAAGCGAAATCTAGCAACTTTTCTTTATCAAGAAGCCAGTCCAACAGATGTGTCAACTCAAGAAGCTGTTTTAAATAAGTTATCTAAAAATGGATTTAGCGTAAATGAACGGCATATTTTGGCATATTCGATGGATGAAGTATGGCGATTTATAGAGCAAATCAATCACGAACGTGCGCAATTGCCTTATGATATTGACGGTGTTGTCATCAAGGTAAATGATTTATCTGTTCAAGAAGAGCTCGGTTTTACCGTGAAAGCTCCTAAATGGGCGATTGCTTATAAATTTCCGGCGGAAGAAAAAGAAGCACAGCTTTTATCGGTTGATTGGACGGTTGGGCGAACTGGAGTGGTTACACCGACCGCTAATCTTACACCTGTGAAATTAGCAGGGACAACCGTCAGTCGAGCAACTCTGCACAATGTTGATTACATTGCTGAAAAAGATATTCGTAAAGACGATACAGTTATCGTTTATAAGGCGGGTGATATCATTCCAGCTGTTTTGCGAGTGGTTGAAAACAGGCGCCAATCAGAAGAGCAACTAGAGATTCCGACGAACTGTCCAAGTTGCAACAGCGAGCTGATTCATTTTGAAGATGAGGTGGCTTTGCGCTGTATCAATCCGCGCTGTCCTGCACAAATTAAGGAGGGGTTGATTCATTTTGCTAGTCGTGATGCCATGAATATCACAGGGCTTGGACCAGCAGTGGTGGAGAAATTATTTGCTCAGGAATTGGTGAAAGATGTGGCTGGCATTTACCACTTGACTGTCGAAGATTTGTTGCAATTGGAGAATATTAAGGAAAAATCAGCTAACAAGTTGTACTCTGCTATTCAAGCTTCTAAAGAAAATTCAGCAGAGAAATTACTATTTGGGCTGGGCATTCGCCATGTTGGAAGCAAAGCGAGTCAGATTTTGTTAGAGCATTTTCATGATTTGGAACAATTAGCAAAAGCAGAAAGAGAAGAAATTGTTGCACTGGATAGTCTAGGAATGGTGATTGCTGAAAGTTTGACTAGTTATTTTGCTCAGGAAGGATCGCAAATTCTACTGAGAGAATTGAAAGAAGCAGGGCTTAATCTAGCTTACTTAGGTGAAAAAGTTGCAGCAAACGCAGTTCTTTCTGGATTGACCGTTGTCTTAACAGGAAAATTAGAACGCTTGAATCGTTCAGAAGCAAAAGTAAAATTAGAAAGTTTAGGTGCAAAGGTGACGAGCTCTGTTTCTAAAAAAACGAGTTTAGTCGTTGCTGGAGCAGATGCAGGAAGTAAATTAATAAAAGCTCAAGAGTTAGGCATTGACATTCGTGATGAATCTTGGCTTGAGAGCTTGTAGAGGTTTGTATGGAAACAGCTAGAAAAAGAGCACGATTGATTTATAATCCGACCTCTGGTCAGGAAATTATTAAAAAAAATATCGCAGAAGTTTTAGACGTTTTAGAAGATGTGGGTTATGAAACAAGTGCTTATCAGACAACGCCCGCTCCTTTATCAGCTCAAAACGAAGCAGAGAGAGCGGCTAAAGCAGGATTTGATTTAATTGTGGCAGCTGGTGGCGATGGAACAATTAACGAAGTGGTTAATGGCGTGGCACCTTTGGAAAACCGTCCTAAGTTGGCGTTTATTCCTACTGGTACAACCAATGACTATGCGCGTGCTCTCAAAATTCCAATGGGAGATCCAGTAGCAGCTGCTCGGATTATTGAAAAAGATCAAACCATAAAAATGGATATTGGTCAGGCTTATGGGAAAAAATATTTCATCAATATCGCTGCGGCAGGGACTTTGACAGAATTAACATATAGTGTTCCAAGTGAAGTAAAATCGCGCCTTGGTTATCTTGCTTATGTAGCCAAGGGAGCGGAAATGCTGCCAAAATCTAAATTACGTAAAGTACATATTGAGCACGACCACGGTGTGTTTGAAGGCAAGGTCTCTTTAATCTTTGTTGCCTTAACCAATTCAATCGGTGGTTTTGAAAAATTAGCGCCAGATACGGTGTTAGATGACGGAAATTTCACCTTGATTTTAGTGAAAACTGCTCGCTTATTTGATATGCTGGGCTTAATGATTCAAGCCATCAATGGCGGACAGCATGTGACTGATGCGAATGTAGAATATTTAAAAACAAGTAAATTAAAATTAGAAGTTTTAGATAAAAAAGCACCATTTATGTTGAATTTGGATGGTGAATATGGTGGAGACACTCCTGTTGAGTTAGAAGTTCTTCATAACCATTTAGAATTTTTTGCAAATATTGATGAGATTAGCGATAGCGCTTTGTCATTAGAAAATAAAAATAATCAGGAGAATTAGATGTTAGACTATCGTGTCTTAATTCATTACCACAATCAGTTAGACAATTATGCTGCTTACAATATGTGGAAGTGGCAAATGAATCAATGGGGAGAGGAGGCTTCTTTTTTTCAGAGAGATGACTTTGGCATTCAAGGGAATTTATCGTATAAGAGTAATCAGGCTTTGGGATATGTACATGTCATTGTAAAAACAATCGATTGGTCTCACCAGTCGGTTGATTATTCCATTCAGTTATTACCTCCTCATCTGGTGACGGAAATTTGGATTATTGAAGGAGACAGTCAAGTTTATTATTCCCGACAAGCTGCTATGACTAGTCCGTATTATGCAAAGCAAGATCCTCATGCTTTTGATATGGCATTAGACAGCAAACGTTTTGATCAGCATTGGGGCTATCAAGGTTGGCTAGGTTGTCGGTATGATGGTAAAAAAGCTGAATTTAAACTTTGGGCACCAACTGCAAAAAAAGTTCAATTAGTGGTGTATAAGAATGGTAGTAACCACTCGAAAATCTGGAAAGTTTATGACTTACAAAGAGGGAAAAATTTTTCAAAAGATCATTCTGAAAATACAATCGGAATTTGGTCTCGAGTGATTTCAGATGATCTAGCAGATAGAGCTTATCAGTATCAATTAGAGTTTGAACATCACAAAACATTGACGCGTGACTCATACGCCGAAGCAACAACTGAAGACGGGAAACGCTCTGTCATTTTGTCACCTACAGAGCGAAATCCAAAACATTTTCAAGTGAAACAAGGCCAACAAGCGACTTGGCGTTTGGATAATCCTTGTCAGGCAGTTATTTATGAAATGCATGTGCGAGATTTGACAAAGTCTAGTAGTTCTGGTGTATCTAAAAAATACCGAGGTACCTTTTTAGGTGCTTGTCAAAAAGGAACTAAAAATCGATCTGGTCAGGCGACGGGATTTGATTATATCCAATCTTTAGGTATCAATGTTGTACAATTGCAACCAATCTCTGATCGACACAAAGAGTATGATTGGCATGGAAATGTGACCTACAATTGGGGGTATGATCCACAAAATTACAATACTCCAGAAACGAGTTTTTCAACAAATCCAACAAAGCCATCTCAAGGCATGCGGGACTTGAAAACAATGATTCAAGCCTATCACGATGCAGGCATTTCCGTGGTGATAGACGTTGTCTACAACCATATTTATTCTACCTATGATTCTCCTTTTCAAGCCACAATGCCCGATTATTATTATCGAATGAATCCAGATGGCTCTTTCCAAAACGGAACAGGTGTAGGGAGCGAGACAGCTAGTGAGCACGAGATGTTCCGGAAATATATGATTGATTCGCTCCTTTATTGGGTAAAAGAGTATAATATTGACGGTTTTCGTTTTGATTTGATGGGAATTCATGACATTGAAACCATGCGTCAGATTCGAGAAGCGTTAGATGAGATTGATACGAGAATCCTGACTTATGGAGAAGGATGGGACATGGGAACAGGATTGCTTCCTCTTGATAAAGCTAAGAAAGATAATGCTTTTGAATTATCAAATATCGGATTTTTCAATGATACTGAACGTGATGCGGTTAAAGGAGCAGAGGTCTACGGTGGCTTAAAAGCTGGTTTTGTCAGTGGAGAGGCAACAGAGGCTATTATTGCGAAAGCAATATTAGGAAGCAATGAGTTAGGGACTTATCTGACGCCAAACCAAGTTGTGAACTATGTAGAAGCGCATGATAATTATAATTTGCATGACTTGTTAGTGGAACTACACCCAGATGATGATGACTTGACTCGTACTAAACGGATTGAATTAGCGACTGCGATGAATCTGCTGTTGCAAGGTATGAGTTTTATGGAACTAGGACAGGAATTTTCACGTAGCAAGCTAATAGCAACTGGAGAAAATGGTCAAACTATTCAGGAAGATCATGAGCGTGCTATGAATAGTTATAACGCTCCTGACACTGTCAATCAGGTAAATTGGGATTTGATAGCTGATCACCAAGAAAGTATTGACTACATCAAACAGATTATCCATTTAAAAACTATGACAAAAGAATTTTCTTATCAACATTACGAAGACATTTACCAGCACGTCTTTGTGCACTCAGCTCATTCAGGGAGTGGGATTGTTATTTTTGAGGTGAAAGATGAGAAATATTATCTCATTATTTTCAATGCAAGCGGTCAAAGTTACAACATTGAAGATATTGGCAATTTGAGACTTGTAGCTGGAAATAGTCGTCAAGTTAGTGATTCTTTTGTTGAAGATTTGACAGCGACAGTCTTTGAAGTTGTAGAGTGGTAAATTTAAAGATGTCAAGTTTTTTTCTTGACACCTATTCTTACTTGTGATATGATAGAGTACGTTGGTAATAGCTCTGCTATACCTAAAAATAAAAAGAGAAAAGAGAAATTTTAAAAATGGCAGTTAAAATTCGTTTAACTCGTATGGGTTCTAAGAAAAAACCTTACTATCGTATTAACGTAGCAGATTCACGTTCACCACGTGATGGACGTTTCATTGAAACAATCGGAACTTATAATCCACTTGTTGCTGAAAACCAAGTGACCTTGAAAGAAGATCGTGTTCTTGACTGGTTGTCGAAAGGTGCTCAACCTTCTGATACAGTTCGCAACATCCTTTCAAAAGCTGGTGTGATGAAGAAATTTCACGATTCAAAATACTCTAAATAACAGAATTGCAGGTTGACTATGGACACGATTGAAAATCTTATTATTGCAATAGTGAAACCTTTGATTTCACAACCAGATGCTTTAACTATCAAGATTGAAGATACACCAGAATTTTTGGAATATCATTTGGATCTTGATCCAAGTGATGTTGGACGTGTAATCGGTCGTAAAGGTCGCACAATTTCTGCGATAAGAACGATTGTTTACTCTGTTCCAACCGAAGATAAAAAAGTTAGAATTGTTATTGATGAAAAATAAAATAGAGCCACTTAGGCTCTATTTTTGGAAATCTATACTTAAAATGACTTGTGTATGTTTTACATTAGAAAACCTAAGTTTTCTAATGCTTTTTCGATATAATCTAAATCTTGCTGCGAATCGGCTTCAACCAAATGATAATGAATGCCATCTGTCAATTCAGATAAACCTCGAAAATTACTTTCATGAATTTGTTGGATAAAATGTTGGACATCTCTGCGACAAGTTAATTTCAGATACGTTTGGATTTCCCCATAAACGGGATGCTCCACCATAATATTTTTGACTCGTCCGCCATTGTCTACGATTGCTAACAATTCTGTTTCGATATCTTCAATTGTGTGCTTGACTTTAAAAAGCTGGTGGTAATATTTAACAGTATCGTTCATTTTGTAAATATAACCCCGATTTGTGCTAATAATAGGAGCACCATCAGCTCGAAGAACGGCAATATCTTGAACAATAATTTGGCGCGTAACATTGAATTTTTCTGCTAGAATTTGACCATTTAAAGGAGTTTCCGCATTTTTTAAAAGTTGTAATAAATCAGTTCTTCTTTTTTTTATCATAAATTCATTGTAGAATAAATCCGTTAAATATTCAAGGTTTAACGGATTTTTTGTAGAGTCTTATAAATAAATTGTGCAATGATAAAGTCAACGATGCTATGAATAATTGTTCCAACACCTACGAGAATGAAGAGAAGGTAAAACATATTTTCTGGAAAAGAAGTAGAGGCGTAAAAGATGAGACAAGCAAGAACTTCAGCAATCGCGTGAACGAAAGCAAGAATAATATTTAGTATCCAAGTTTGAATTGGTTTATCTAAAGTTTTAGGATATTTTCTAAGGTAAAGAGCACCTAACAATCCGAAGAAGAGATGAGATAAGGCACGAAGAACAATAACAATAGGATAACCAGCTGCTAAGAATCCAAAGGTGGAACCTAGAATAACGACTAAAGTCATCAAAGGAGAGATAAACATGGCTAAAAAGATAGGGACATGGCTTGCTAACGTATAAGAAGCGGGTGGAATAATAATTTTTACAGGCATAATCATAGGAATGACAATAGCTAGCGCTGTCAAAAGAGCTGTGAGAGTTATAAATTGGTTTTTTGTTTTTGGTTTCATAATCCCCTCCATTTACTGTATACACATAAGTATATTTTACTGTTTTTACAGATAATGTCAAGAGAAATTTCGATAAAGTAAACAAAATTCTTAAATAGTAGGTACTATGTTTGTTAGAATATTAATAAGAGGAGAAAACTATGATAGATATGTTGGAACAGCCAGAGTATATTGCTATTCATTCTTCCTTACGTTTGCGAAAGTATGATGGACAAGCTCATCTAGCTTTTTCTTGGTATCAGAATCCTGATGTAATCCGTTTGATTGATGGTAGTAGAGAGCCTTATACACTTCAGCGAATCAAGAAAATGTATGACTATCTTACTCAGCATGGAGAAGTGTATTTTATTGAGATTCTGATAAATGAAAATTGGATGCCAATTGGTGATGTAAGTTTTTGGCAAGAGGATATGCCTATTGTTATTGGTAACTCAGATTATCGTGGTCATGGAATCGGGAAGACTGTTGTTCAAGCATTAATTGAACGTGGACGTCAGCTGGGCTATGAACGTTTGTATGTTCGAGAAATTTATGATTACAATACTGCTTCTAAAAAGATGTTTGAATCGGTAGGATTTTATCCCATAGAAAAGACTGAAAAAGGACATCGCTATACTTTGGATTTACTGCTTCCTTTATCAGCTATTCAACCAAGTCAATTTTATCTTTCAGAAGAGAAACTAAAGCAGGTTCAGACATGGTTTGATACAAAGAACATAAGTAGTTTAAAACCCTTGCCAATTAAGCGCTTCCAAGACAAAATCTTTTTTACTGATGGACACAGTAGAGCATTTATAGCTTATCAAGCTGGTTTTGAAGAGATTCCAGTTTATGCAGAAAAAGACGATTTGAATTGGGAGTTCTATTCCTATTGTCTTCAAGTTTGTGACAAAATAGGTATTGCTACAATAAAAGATTTAGAAAATCGGATTTTGTCTGTGTCGGATTACAAGAAAAATTGGTTAGATTGGTGTCAACGAGTCGCAAAGAAGTTTGAGGAATAAATAAAGATTGTGTTATAATGGTCAAGAAAACTGTTTCATATAGAAGAGGTCAAAAATGATTTATGAATTTTGTGCAGAAAACGTGACTGATTTGGAAAAAGCCATGCAAACAGGTGCTCGGAGGGTTGAGCTTTGTGATAATCTGGCGGTGGGTGGAACGACGCCTAGCTATGGTGTCATAAAAGCAGCTGTAGAGTTAGTGAGTCCTTATCATACAACTGTTATAACGATGATTCGTCCACGTGGAGGAGATTTTGTATACAATGATTTAGAAATGAAAATCATGTTAGAGGATATTCAAATGGCTCGCAAAGCTGGTACACATGGTGTAGTGTTTGGTGCATTGACAGTTGCTAATGAAATTGATTATCTAAAAATGGAAAAGTTGGTAGAAGCTGCTCAAGGATTAGAAATCGTCTTTCACATGGCTTTTGATGCTATTCCAAAGGAACAGCAGTTCAGTACAATAGATTGGTTAATCGAACATGGTGTGAGTAGAATCTTAACTCATGGAGGAGTAGCTACAGAGCCGATTCAAAATCATTTTCTCTGGTTAAATACTTTGATAAAGCATGCAGCTGGTCGAATTGAAATTTTACCAGGAGGTGGTATTACGGTTAATAATCGTGATGAAATTATCGCAAATCTTGGCGTGAACCAACTTCATGGCACCAAAATTGTATTTTAGAAAGTAAAAATCATGTTAGACTTATTTGAGAAATACCAAGCAAATCCAGAAAAATTACAAGCCTTTGGTTTTGAAAAAAGAGGAGTAGAGTTTGTTTATTCTCAGGAAATAATGAAGGGCGACTTTTTATTACAACTAAAATTACAGGGTGAGAAGCTGGACTACCAAGTGCTTGATCAAGAAACAGGCGATGAATACGTGCAGGTCAAAATGGAGCAGATGATGGGGGAATTTGTCGGACAGGTTCGTGAAGCTTGTCAAGAGATTTTCCTGATGATTCGAGCTAACTGTTTTGACGAAGTTGGCTTTCTTTATAAACAGAGTAGCCGTTTGCAAGATTATGTTGCAAAAACCTATGATGGAAAGCTAGAATACCTCTGGGAAAAGTCTTCCAGGAAGAGTTCTACCAAAGCTGGAGTTTTCCGCCATCAGGACAGTAAAAAATGGTATGGGGCCTTTCTGACTACAGATTGGTCTAAGTTTGAAGCAGATCGAAGTGGTATTATTGAGATACTTAATATTAAGAATGAACATGTGGTAGAGCTAATTCAGAGAAAGGGGATCTACCCAGCCTTTCACATGAACAAAAAATATTGGCTTAGCCTGCCCTTGGATGATACTTTAACAGATATAGAACTTTTTGCTCTTTTGGACGAAAGTTTTACATTAACCAAAAAGAAATGAGAAACACAGTTAGCTTGCACTGACTGTGTTTTATTTTTACGAGTGATTGTACAAAATAGTGTATAATGGTAATCAGCAATAATTGAGGAGAGAATATGAATCTTATCAGAAAATTAGGTTGGTTTTTCAAGCTAGAGAGAAAGCGGTATATAATTGGAATTCTAGCCTTGTCTTTGGTTAGTGTTTTTAATTTAATCCCCCCTAGAGTAATTGGTGTGGTAATTGACCGTATTGCTAGTCGAAATCTAACATCAAACCAATTAGTTTTAAATCTTTCGGTTTTGCTTGCTTCAGCTTTTATCATGTATGGACTGCGTTATCTTTGGCGGCTATATATTTTTGGTACAGCAAATCATTTGGGAAGACTGTTGCGTTCTCGGCTTTTTGAGCATTTTACTAAAATGTCTCCGTCTTTTTATCAAAAATATCGAACAGGAGACTTGATGGCGCATGCAACAAATGATATTAATGCAGTTGTGAGCGTGGCAGGTGGAGGCGTTATGTCGGCAGTAGATGCCACTATCACAGCTCTGGTAACGCTGTTGACTATGTTTTTTGTTTTAGACTGGCGCCTGACTTTGATTGCCACCTTACCATTGCCATTTCTTTCTTGGGGAACGAGTCTAATTGGGCGAAAAAATCATGAGAGTTTTAAGGCAGCCCAAGAAGCTTTTTCTGATTTGAACAATAAGGTGCAGGAAAGTGTTTCGGGAATTAAAGTGACTAAATCATTTGGCTATCAAACAGCAGAAAGTCAATCTTTTGCAAAAATAAATCAGGATGTCTATGAAAAAAATATTCTAGCTGCAAAATACAATTCTCTCTTTGATCCTATGGTGTTGATTTTCATCGGCTTATCTTATGCTTTAACCTTGATTTTTGGTGGACTGTTCATCTCTAGAGGACAATTTACAGTTGGAGAATTAGTAACATTTATCACTTATCTGGATATGTTAGTGTGGCCTTTGCAGGCAATGGGTTATCTTTTTAATATTAGCCAGAGGGGAATGGTTTCTTATGAGCGGATTGAGCGACTGTTAGCAGAAAAATCTGATGTCAAAGAGACAAAAAGCCCTGTTTCCCCTATCCAAAACGGTCGTTTGGTCTATAACATTAAATGTTTTTCTTATAAGGAAACAGCAACTTTGTCCAATATTCACTTTTCGTTAGAAAAAGGGCAAACGTTAGGAATCGTCGGACAAACAGGTTCTGGTAAGACGACACTTTTGCGCTTACTGATGAGAGAGCAAGATATTCAAGATGGTGCTATTTATCTGAATGATCATGATATTCGAGAGTATAGATTAAAGGATTTGCGGAGTTTGATTGGTTATGTACCACAGGAGCAGATTCTTTTTGCAATGTCAATTATAGATAATATTCGATTTGCAAATCCAAGTCTATCAGATGATGAAGTGATTCAAAGTAGTAAGCTGTGTGGTCTTTATGAAGATATTGTTGCCATGCCAGAAGGTTTTCATACGATTGTTGGTGAGAGAGGTGTGTCTCTTTCAGGGGGACAAAAGCAACGTTTAGCAATGAGTCGAGCACTTGTTCTTAAACCAGATATTTTAATATTGGACGACTCTTTATCTGCTGTTGATGCTAAAACAGAACACTTGATTTTGAAAAACCTCAAAACAGAAAGAGACGACAAAACAACTATTATTACCGCCCACAGACTGTCAGCAGTTGTTCATGCTGATTTGATTTTAGTGATGGAAAATGGACGAATTAAAGAACGGGGTACTCACCAAGAGTTATTAACTCAAAATGGTTGGTATGCACAAACTTATCATAAACAACAATTGGCAGAAAATCTAAAGGAGGATCGATAATGAGAAAACAAGTAACCTTTTATCGCCTTCTAACTTATATGTGGCGTTATAAATGGATTAGCATTTTGGCGCTCGTTTTCATCTTTGCGACAACCTTGGTAACAACAACTTTGCCACTTTTAGCTCGCTATTTCATTGACCATTTTATTAGTCGTTATCAGATTATGACAGGTTTTTATGTTCTGATTATGTACTATGCTCTTTTTCTTTTGCGAGTGTTATTTACTTTCTTGGGACAATATTCTTTTGCGCGTGTGGCACATAGCATTGTTCGCGATTTTCGTCAAGAAAGTTTTGAAAATATTGAGCATTTAGGGATGGTCTATTTTGATCAGACCCCAGCAGGAGCGATTGTCTCCCGTTTGACAAATGATACACAAGCAGTAGCGGATATGTTTAGTAGTATCTTTTCAAGTTTTTTAAGCTCTGTTTTTATTCTTGTCGTAACATTGGTGACGATGTTTAGCTTGAATTGGCGATTGACAGGTCTTATTGTACTCTTTTTACCAGTCATATTAGGTTTCATTTTGCTTTATCAACGCTTATCTCATCGTCTCCTCAAGCTTGTCAGAAGTAAACTAAGCGATTTGAATGTTAAACTTTCTGAAAGTATTGAGGGAATGCGTATTATTCAGGCATTTGGTCAGGAAAATCGATTAATAAAGGAATTTGAAACTATTAACGGTGAGCATTTGGATTATACAGTTCGCTATCTTAATATTAATAGCCTTTTTCTGCGGCCAGCCATGTCTTTGTTGAAAATTTTAGCTTATGCGGTCATTTTAGCTTATTTTGGTTTTACTTGGCAAATTGCAGGAGTAACAGCCGGAGTTATGTATGCCTTTGTCCAATATGTCAATCAGCTTTTTAATCCTTTGATTGATTTGATGCAGAATTATTCTGTTTTGCAAACATCTATGGTAGCTGCAGGCCGCGTTTTTGAAATCATGGACCGTAAGGATTATGAACCGAAGCAAACCAATTTACCGCTAGAGATTACAGATGGAAAGATTGAATTTCGGCATGTTTCCTTTTCATATGATGGCAAGCATGATATTCTTAAGGATATCTCATTTTCAGTCAAACAAGGGGAGACAATTGCTTTTGTCGGTGCAACGGGCTCAGGCAAGTCTTCTATCATCAATCTCTTTCTGCGTTTTTATGAATTTGAAAGAGGAGAAATTTTAATTGATAATCAAAACATTAAGGATTACGGCCAAGCTGAACTGCGTCGCAATGTTGGATTAGTTCTTCAAGACCCATTCCTTTATCATGGTACCATTGCTTCTAATATCAAAATGTATCAAGAAAATCTAGGACGAGAAGAGATTATAGAAGCTGCTAAATTTGTTGACGCGCACGACTTTATCAGTCGGCTACCTGCAAACTACGATAGCCCAGTGACAGAGAGAGGGGCGACTTTTTCGAGTGGTCAAAGACAATTGCTAGCTTTCGCTAGAACAATTGCAAGCAAACCTAAAATCTTAATTTTGGATGAAGCAACCGCCAATATTGATTCAGAGACTGAGGAACTGATTCAGGCTTCGCTAAGAAAAATGCGTCAAGGACGAACGACTATTGCCATCGCTCACCGCCTGTCCACTATTCAGGATGCTAACTGTATTTATGTGATGGAGCAAGGACGAATTATCGAATCAGGCACTCACGAGGAACTCTTAACTCTCAACGATACTTATTATAAAATGTACCAACTTCAAGCAGGTATGATGGGAGAGGAGTGATTTCTTAGAAAAAAGGAGCTTCGGCTCCTTTTATAAATATTTATTTAAATGTTGTAAGGTTTTTTCTAGATTTTCATATCTAATTTTTGCGTATTGATAAGGACAATCATGTATGTAACTTGATTCAAAAAAATCCAATGGTAGATTGCTATGTTTGAAAGAGCTGACAGATTTAAGTCCACGTAGATCCAGTAAGATACCATCCCTATTGAGAAAGTAGGAAAGTTTGAGTTGATTTTCACTTAAAAGTTTTTTAGCTCTCATTACTTCTTTTTCTTGTTTATTGAGAAGAAAAAGACGATTTTTCTCAAACATAAGATTATCAATGTAAAGAGATAGGGCTTTTTGCATGATGAGATTGCTATCGTAGTCTACTGCTTTCTTATAAGCAATGAAAGCCGATTGAATATCCGATGGCAGTAGTAGAGCTGTTATTCGTAAGGCGGGAAAAAGACTGGCAGAAAAAGATTTGATATAAATGACATGTTGGCTGTCGTCCAAGTAATGAAAGGTCAACTCATGTTTGCTGTCAAAGTCAGCTAAATAATCATCTTCTACGATATAAACATCATAAAGCTGAGCAAGACGAATAATTTCCTCTTTTTCTTTTCGGTTGTAAGAATGTTCTAAGGGGTAGTGAAAGCGTGGAATGGTATAGAAAAACTTGATATGACCCGTTCGGAAAATCCATTCCAATTCTTCTAAATCAATTCCTTCCGGAGTCCGTTCAATCGTTTGATAAGGAAGTTTTTGGGCAGTTAGCAAATCGTTTATTCGATGATAAGTCGGCTGCTCAACTAAAATTTCATGTTTTTCGTTTGGAAAGACAATTTGTGACAGAATATAAAGAGCTTGCTGGGTACCAGAGGTTAGAACCAGTTTGTCGGCAGATGTGTAAACAACTGAATCGAGAAGCAGTTGCTGAACCGACTGACGCAAGTCCTCCAGCCCCTCCTGCTGTGAATAGTAGTTAAAAAGATAATTTTCTCGTCCAATCAGTGTTTCATTGAGACAAATTCGAAAATCTTCATAAATTTGGTGGCGGTCATCCCTGACAGATAATTCCATATCTTGCTGATCTTCCAGACTATTTTCTAAGACATAGTAGCCACTCTTTGGAACAGCATAGATGTATTTTTGATATTTTAATTCCATTAGTGCCTTCTGGGCTGTATCTTTGCTGCAATGATACTTATCTGCTAACTTACGAATAGAAGGAATCTTCTGCCCCTTGAGCAATTTCCCATTTTGAATATCTTGACGAATCCGATCTACGATACATTGATATTTAGATTTTGGCATCTTAACTGTCCCCGTACAGAAGAAATTTTCTTTATTGTAGCGTATTTTGAAATCTTTTACAATCAGGAAATGATAGTTTGTGTTGTATAAGATTGTCCTGTGGATTACTCTCCACTAAATAATCAGTGTAAAAGAAATTTAATGAAATAGTTATCTGCGTAATACATTAGTGGAATTGTAATTTGGGTTGAAATGGTTTATAATAAAAAATAGCAAGTATATTAGGAGGTCCTCTAATGGAGAGAAAACTAAAAAAGTCAGTCGTTGCGACCGGTTTAGCTGCAACGACAATTATTTCGGGTAGTTTATCACATCAAGTAAGCGCCGAAGAAGTAAAACCACAATCTACTGAACCAAAGACATCTGAAAAAATTACCAAACCAGTTACAGAATCTGACGTTCAATCAGCAAAATTGGAAGCAAATGCTGCGAAAGTTCAGAAAGATACACAGCAGAAAGTTGTAGATAAAGTAAAAGAGGATGTAAATACTTCAAAGGAAGCGGTCGTAAATAGACAGAAAGCCGTAGCAGATGCAGAAACAGAAAAAAATGCAGCAACTTCAGAAGTGATTGAAACTGCAAAAGAAAAAGTAAAAACAGCAGAGGACACTGTTGTAACAGAGGAGAAGAAGGTTCAAGAAGCAAAGTGTTCGGAAGAAAAGGCAAAAGAAGCTGTTAAAAATCAAGAAAATATTGTAGCGGGGCAGCAATCACTTGTTGATGTTGCACAACGTGAATTAGACACAGCTAAAGCTCCAGTTGTCAATGAGGAACACGATCTTAACCGCGCAAAAGAAGAAGAAAAACAAGCGGAAAAGAATTTGGCAGAAAAGCAAAAAAATCTTGCTAAAGTGAAAAAAGAAATCACTAATCTTCCTAAAGAAATCAATGCAGCTACTGAACAAGTCAAGCAAAGTGAGCAAAAAGTTGCAGAAAATCAAGCGGCTATTGATCAAAAAGTTGCTGAAGTAACCCGCGCTGAACAATCAGTTGCTAATAGAAGAAATGTTGACTTGAGTAAAGCGACCTATGGTGAATTTTTGCAACATGCTAAAACAAATGGAGCCAACCAAGCGATTCGTAATGCAGCTGCTGAAGCTCTAGCGACTTATGAAAGAGCTAAACATGAAGACGGTATTACAGTTGGTTCTGATTCAACAAGTCCAGCAACTTTGGAAAATAATTTAAAAGCGATTGAATTGGTTAGGGCAATCAATGCTTACCGTAGACAAGCTGGATTAAAAGAACTGTTGGTTGATCCTTACAAAAATCCAGCCAGCCAAGTCCAAACTCTTTATTTTAGAAGAGCAAATTGGCATATGGGCAAATATTTTGGCAATGAAAACGTGGCCATTAATAGCTCTGTAAGAGGAGCGGTTGACTACTGGTATAAAGAAAAAGCCTTATATATGGCTGAGGCAGCTAAGTATGGGCTAACAACAAATGAGCGAGACATTGATTCCAATAAAATTTATACTACTCTTTACAAGCGAGGTCAGCTTGATTTCTTCTACAAAGTTGGTCACTATCTTCAAATGATGGATAAAAACTTTAATTCGATTTCAGCAGCATATTGTAGTAATCCAAATCCATATAATAATTTATATGAAGTTGGTTTCCACACAGCATCTAATGAACGTTTCAATAACGGTACTCTTCTTAGCGCAGACGCTTATGAGCAAGCAATCCGTAATTTTGCTGGTGCTGCAAAAGCCGCAAATGCGCAAGCGACAGCAGCCAAGAATCAATTAGGTGTGTTGCGAGCTCAAAGAACGGGTTATGTATCTACTTTAAATATCCAAAAGGCAAAATTAGCAGACCTTCAAAAATTAGCTGCGAATCGTTCGGCTGCTCTTGCTACTGCGAATGCTGGAGTGATTACAGCCGAAGCAGCTTTGACAAAAGCGAAACAAAATGTTGTGACAAAAGAAGCAGCTTTGAAGCGTGCAACTGCAGCTATTGCATCCAAGTTGGCGCCAAAACAAGCAGCGTTAGCAAAAGAACAAGGATTACTAGAAACCGCTAAAAATAAGTTAGCAGAACTAAAGAAAGCCTTAATTACAGCAGAATTGAATGTTGCTAAAGCAAAAGACGCTTTGCAAACTAGTCAAACTGCACTAAAAGTAGCACAAGATAACTTGGTAAAATTACAAAATGCACCACAAGCACTTGAAGCAGCTCAAAAGGCTTTTCAAGCTGCACAAGCTGATTATGCTGCTAAGGTTAAAATGTTAAATGAGGAAGAAACAAAACTGGCTATTTCTCGTTCAATTTATACCAAGTTACAAGAAAACTACGAACAATTGCAAAGTCAACTTCCTCCGAAGGCTCAAAAAGAAACAGGTGTAGAAGTACAAAGATTACACTTATCTAGAACTTACCAACCAAAACCATTGCTAGTTAGACAACAACAAAATAGCAGTCAAAAAGTTCTGCCTGCTACTGGTACCAAAACAAATCAGGTTGCTGCATTAGGGCTGCTACTTGGTTTGGGAACTTTATCCAGTGCTCGCCATCGTAAAAGAAATAACGAAGATTAAATAGCTGAAGATTTTAGAAAAGTCTAATCTTTTGACCCAAAGACAAACAACTCTATTTCTAAGTGTTTGTCTTTTTTAGATTGAGAGATCAAAAGCTAACATTGAAGAATGAAAATGTTTGTAAATAAAATCAGGCTTGAGAAAGCGTAATTTTCATCTACTAAACTTCTCAAAATATCTATCGTTTTGAGAATTAGTGAAAAAATAGTATAATATTTTTACTGTACTAAGTACACGAAACTAACTAATTTTAAAGGAGTTTCTCATGCAAGTCATCAAACGTAATGGAGAAGTTACTGATTTTAATCCAGATAAAATTTATCAAGCTATTCTGAAAGCAGCACAAACAGTCTATGTCTTGACAGATGATCTACGTCAAAATTTAGCACTTGTAACCAAAAAGGTAGTGCTAGATTTGGAAGAAGCGAGGGTTGAGCGAGCTACTATTAGTATGATCCAATCTATGGTAGAAAATCGTCTGTTAGGTGCTGGTTATATTACGATTGCTGAGCATTACATTTCCTATCGCTTGCAACGTGATTTAGATCGGAACGGCTATGGCGATCATATCGCAGTTCATTTGCATTTTGAACAAATCCGATAAATTTGTAGCCTAGATTACAGAATGAGGTAGTTGTCAGATGCTCAATCAATTTTTTCATTTTCTCCCAAAAACAGACACATTCCACATTCTCATGGGACTTGACAAGTGTATTTCAATATGATAAAATTTAAAGGATTTTAAGCTTGAAGGGAGTGAAAAAAATGTCAAAAACAGTAGTACGTAAGAATGAATCCCTTGACGATGCTCTTCGTCGTTTTAAACGTGCGGTTACTAAAGCTGGTACTCTTCAAGAAACACGCAAACGTGAATTCTATGAAAAACCTTCTGTAAAACGCAAACGCAAATCAGAAGCAGCTCGTAAACGTAAAAAATTCTAATAATAGAAAAAGCAGGATTGAAATCCTGTTTTTTTTTGTTTCTATTTCAAAAGAAAAGAGTCTGAGATAAAAATTTTCTCAAACTCCTACAATGTTTTATTTTTCTCCCAAATCTCTATTTCTTTTCGAGCAAGGCTTTGATTTCTTGAAGAACTTCTAATTCAGTTGGTCCTGCGGATTCTTCAACAGTATCTTCTTTTTTAGTAAGGTTTTGTGCTTTTTCAACAGACTTAACGATGAAGAAGAGGACTGTTCCAATGACGAGGAAATTGATAATAGCACTCAAGAAGCTGCCGTATGCAATCCCATTCCATTTTAGACCAGCAATTTGTTCTACACCAGCAGCTTTTATAGCTGGATTGAGAAACAAAGGAGTAATAACGTCTTCAATCAATGATTTGACGATGGCTCCAAAAGCATTAGCGATGACGACACCGACCGCTAGGTCAATCACGTTACCGCGAAGAAGAAAGTTTTTTAATTCCTTTAACATTTTCTTTTTCCTTTCAAAATACTAAACTATATTATATCTAAAAAAAGGGGAAAGTCAATAAAATGTCTAAAAAATATAGTGAATATTTTACTTTTTGGTAAATTTATTATAAAATGTAAGTTGTTATTCTATGATAAATTGGGGGTGTTGTCTATTGATTGATAAAGAAATCATTTCTGATATTAAAAATAGCGTCAATATCGTCGAAATCATAGGAGAAGTCGTTGCTCTAACAAAGGCCGGAAGGAATTATCTGGGGCTTTGTCCTTTTCATGGGGAAAAAACTCCATCATTCAATGTAGTAGAAGAAAAACAATTTTATCACTGTTTTGGCTGTGGGAAGTCAGGTGATGTCTTTAAATTTATTGAAGATTATCGCGGCGTTTCTTTTATGGACGCTGTACAAATTGTTGCCGATCGTGCAGGGTTTCCGTTAGAAATAGAGCATAGTAGAACAGAACAGTCAACTCATACTAATCCTCATCAAGCACTTTATGACATTCACACGGAAGCTGCAAGGTTTTATCATGCAGTATTGATGACAACAAAGATAGGAGAAGAAGCACGTTCTTATCTTTATGAGCGTGGCTTGACAGATGAGGTGATAAAGCATTTTCAAATCGGCTTAGCGCCTAATGAAAACAACTATCTTTATAGAAGTGTTAGTGGGAAATTTGACGAACACGTCATTATGAATTCAGGTTTATTTAACTTAGCTGATAATAATCTGGTTTATGATGCTTTTCAAAATCGGATTATGTTTCCGTTGACAAATGATACAGGGCAAGTCATTGCTTTTTCGGGTCGTGTTTGGCAGGCTAGTGATATAGAGCAGAAAGTTGCTAAATATAAAAATAGCCGCAGCACACCAATTTTCAATAAAAGTTATGAGTTGTATCATCTAGACAAAGCTAAAGCGACTATCAAGAGAAGTCATGAAGTTTACTTAATGGAAGGCTTTATGGATGTTATTGCAGCTTATCGCGCTGGAATTGAAAATGCTGTGGCCTCTATGGGGACAGCTTTGACGCATGAACATGTAGAGCATCTTCGTAAGTTCACAAAGAAAGTCATTTTAACATACGATGGTGATAAAGCGGGACAGGCAGCAACACAAAAAGCACTGGATGAATTACATAATTTGTCAGTTGAAATTGTTAGGATTCCCGATAATATGGATCCAGATGAGTTTATCAAAAAAAATTCTGCTGACGATTTACAAAATTTACTAATCAAAACACGAATTAGTGATATAGAATTTCTTTTAAACTATCTGAAGCCAGATAATGTAGAAAACTTGCAAGCTCAAATTGAATTTGTGGAGCGAATGTCGCCTTTGATTGCACAAGTCAAGTCGATTACTGCACAGAATTCATATATTTATATGTTAGCTGAGCTGTTACCTGATTTTGACTATCAGCAGGTGGAGCAAGCTGTTAATAATCATCGCCTGGTCAATAGAAAAGAACAGCAACAGCAAGTTCGTCAGCAGGTGACACGATTTGATATTCCAATAACGAAGCAAGTATCGCGATTGATTAAAGCTGAAAGTCATCTCTTGCAACGTATGATTGAGAATCCTGTCATCTTAAATGATTATCGTTTAAGAGAAGATTTTCATTTTGCAACAGCTGAATTGCAAACTTTGTATAATATTTTAAAAACGAATGGTGAAGTTACGCCACAAGATTTATCTGAACAAAATGACTCAGTACAGCAATCCTGGTATCGGGTTTTAGAAGAGAATCTGCCCAAAGAGGTATCTGAGCAGGAGCTAGTCGAAGTGGAACAGACTCGAGATAAAGAATTGCTTCGAAAAGAAAATCAATTGATTGGCAAAAAAGTTCGTGAAGCATCTCACAATGGTGATGCAGATACGGCATTAACAGAGTTAGAGCGATTTATTGCTCAAAAAAGGAGAATGGAGTAAGAATGGCTACAAAACAAAAAGAAGTAACAACTTTTGATGTTCAAGTTGCAGAATTTATTCGCAACCATAAAAAAACTGGTACAGCAACCGATGATGAGATCAATGATCAATTAGTCATTCCATTTACTTTAAATGCTGATGGTATTGAGGATCTTCTTCAACGAATTCAGGACGCAGGGATTGCTATTACGGATAAAGAGGGCAACCCAAGTGAACGGGTCTTAAATACAGAGGAAGAAGAAGCTGAATTAACAGATGAGGAGTTGCTTGGTAGCAATTCTGCTAAAGTAAACGACCCTGTCCGTATGTATTTAAAGGAAATTGGTGTTGTTCCGCTGTTGACCAATGAAGAAGAGCAAGAATTAGCTGTCCTCGTGGAACAAGGCGATTTAGAAGCCAAGCAACGTTTGGCGGAAGCTAATTTGCGGTTGGTCGTTTCCATCGCTAAGCGCTATGTTGGGCGTGGCATGCAGTTTCTTGACTTGATTCAAGAAGGAAATATGGGATTGATGAAAGCTGTTGATAAGTTTGACTATACTAAAGGTTTCAAATTTTCAACATATGCTACTTGGTGGATTCGTCAAGCGATTACTCGTGCGATTGCTGATCAAGCTCGTACGATTCGGATTCCGGTTCACATGGTTGAAACGATTAATAAATTAGTGCGGGAACAACGAAATCTTTTACAAGAATTGGGACAAGATCCAACACCAGAGCAAATTGCAGAGCGGATGGATATGACGCCTGATAAAGTCCGTGAAATTTTGAAGATTGCACAAGAACCTGTTTCTCTTGAAACACCAATTGGAGAGGAAGATGATAGTCATTTGGGTGATTTCATTGAGGATGAGGTTATTGAAAATCCAGTTGATTATACAACGCGTATCGTTTTGCGTGAGCAATTAGATGAAGTTCTTGATACATTAACAGACCGTGAAGAAAATGTGCTGCGTCTGCGTTTTGGGCTAGATGATGGGAAAATGCGTACACTGGAAGATGTTGGAAAAGTATTTAACGTAACTCGTGAACGGATTCGACAAATTGAGGCTAAAGCCCTGCGCAAATTGCGTCATCCAAGTCGCAGCAAACCGCTTCGTGACTTTATTGAGGATTAGTAGATAAAAGGAGACACCATGACATACACAAATGAACAAATTGATGATATTAAAAATCGTATCTTGGAAAGTTTGGAACAAGTTATTGATCCTGAATTAGGAATTGATATTGTTAATCTTGGTTTGGTCTATGAAATTCGTTTCAATGACGAAAATGGTGAAACGCAGATTGATATGACTTTAACTACTATGGGATGTCCGTTGGCTGATTTCTTGACTGATCAAATCCGTGACGTGATGACCGATGTGCCAGAAGTTAGCAAAGTAGACGTGAGATTAGTATGGTATCCGGCATGGACTGTAGATAAAATGAGTCGCTATGCACGTATTGCTTTAGGAATTAAATAAAGCAAAAAAAGCAGTGTAATCTATTTTGTTGTGCTGCTTTTAATTTTAATCTAAATATTCAGAATTTATGAAATATTTAAAATTATATCGGGGTTTTTTTGAATTATAATAAATGAATCTATCAAAATTTTTAAGGAGATAAGATGATAAAAAAGGAGCATTAACAGGATTACTCTTGTTCGGAATATTTTTCGGCGCAGGTAATTTAATTTTTCCGCCAACTTTAGGAGCCATGTCAGGTAAGAATTTTTGGCCAGCAATTTCTGGATTTGTACTTTCGGGAGTTGGAATTGCTATTTTGACATTGATTATTGGTGCATTAAATCCAAAAGGTTATGTTTATGAGATTTCTAAAAAGATTTCTCCGTGGTTTGCAACGAGTTACTTAGTGGCTCTTTATTTAGCAATTGGTCCTTTTTTTGCCATACCACGAACAGCAACTACCTCCTATGAAGTTGGGGTCGCACCATTGCTTCCGAGTAATATGACTGGTTTGGGACTCATTATTTTTACAATTTTATATTTTGTATCTGCTTATCTGATTTCATTAAATCCTTCTAAAATTTTGGATCGGATTGGTCGTATTTTGACCCCTGTCTTTGCCATCTTGATTATCATTTTAATCATTTTAGGAGTCATTAAATATGGGGCTACCGTACCACAAATAGCTAGTGCAGAATACGCAAAGGCAGCTTTTGGATCCGGCTTTCTTGAAGGGTATAATACGCTTGACGCACTTGCTTCTGTTGCCTTTAGTGTTATTGCTGTCCAAACATTGAACCAACTTGGTTTTGCCAATAAAAAAGAATATATTTCGACTATTTGGATTGTTGGAGTGGTTGTGGCACTTGGGTTTAGTGCGTTGTATATTGGATTGGCTTTCTTAGGGAATCATTTCCCAATTCCTGCTGATGTAATGGCGTCTGATGCCAATAAAGGGGTCTATGTCTTGTCCCGAGCTACACAGGCTATTTTTGGACCAACAGCGCAAATTTTCCTTGCTGTAATGGTGATAGTGACTTGTTTTACCACAACGGTCGGTTTGATTGTCTCAACATCTGAATTTTTCAATAAAACGTTTCCTGCGATTGCTTACAAAACTTATGCGACAGTCTTTACATTGATTGGATTTGCAATTGCAAATCTTGGCTTGGAAACAATTATTCAGTATTCTGTGCCAGTTTTACAAATTCTTTATCCAATTACTATTGCAATCGTAATGATTGTGATGGTCAATAAATTTGTTGCCTTATCTAAAATAGGAATGCAATTGACAGTAGCCGTTGTGACAGCTATTGCCTTTACAAGTATTATTGGACAACAATTTAAATTAACTGCTCTTATAAGTATAATCAACACCCTACCACTTGCCCAAGCATCTATTCCTTGGCTAATACCAACAGTTATTGGAATTATAGTCTCTTTGTTTTTACCGAACAAGCAAAAAAGCGATACTTTTGAAATGGAATAATCTCAAGAAGTCTATCACGAAAGTGGTAGATTTTTTTATGACCATATTAAATTCAAGTTTTTTCAAATCGTCGTCTCTATTTTTTTTTGCTCATCACATATATACTAGCTATATAAAGAAAATTAGTAAGGAGAAAAGGTATGGCATCAACCGTATTTTCAATTTCTGTATTTTTGGCCGGTATCTTATCTTTCTTCTCGCCGTGTATTTTACCTCTCTTACCGGTGTATGTTGGAATTTTGTTAGATACAGATGAGCCGAGGACAGTGACTGTTTTGGGAAAGAAAATCTTTTGGTATGGCATTGTAAAAACACTATTTTTCATTGCTGGTTTATCAGTTGTATTTCTAATTCTTGGATATGGAGCAGGATTTTTAGGAAAAATCTTGAACGCTGATTGGTTTCGTTATGTACTGGGGGCTATTGTCATTCTACTTGGTATTCATCAAATGGAGTTGATAAATTTCAAGGTATTACAACGACAAAAAAGTCTCCAATTAAAGCAAAATAAGAATAGGAATGATTTTTACAATGCTTTCTTATTAGGTGTAACTTTTAGTTTTGGTTGGACACCTTGTGTTGGCCCAGTCCTTAGTTCAGTATTAGCTATTGCTGCTTCTGGTGGAAATGGAGCTTGGCAAGGTGGATTGCTCATGTTGGTTTATACCCTAGGATTAGCTATCCCATTTCTTATTTTAGCTTTTGCTTCTTCAATTGTATTGCGCCATTTTGGGAAAATTAAACCTTATATGAGCACATTGAAGAAGATTGGAGGGGCTCTCATTATTTTAATGGGAATCTTACTCATGCTAGGAAATTTCAACGTTCTGGCTTCAATATTTGGTGGATAAAAAAGGAGGAAATCCCATGAAAAAATCAATGTTAGTTGTTACGAGTTTGTTATGTGCTACCTTTTTAGGTGCATGTGCAAATCAAAAAACAAATTCTTCAGCAAATGATACAAATAAAGCTGAACAAGGACAAGTAGCTAACAAGAACAATGAGGTTACTGCTACAAAAGCAAATCAAGGAGAAGCTGTTCCTGATTTTAATCTAAAAGGAGTCGATGGCAAGACTTATAAACTATCAGATTTTAAAGGAAAGAAAGTTTATTTGAAATTCTGGGCATCATGGTGCTCAATCTGTCTATCCACGCTGAAACACACAGATGAATTGGCGAAAGAAAATGGCAAAGACTACGTTATTTTATCAGTCGTTTCTCCAGGTCATAAGGGTGAAAAATCAGAAGCAGATTTCAAAAAGTGGTATTCAAAACTAGATTATAAAAACTTACCTGTTTTGATTGATTCAAGCGGAAAATTACTAGAGCAATATGGAGTTCGCTCTTATCCAACAGCCGCATTTATTGATAGTAATGGAAAATTAGTTAAAACTCGTCCAGGTTTTATCAAAAAGTCTGAAATTGAATCAACTCTGAAAAGTATCAAATAGGAGGTAATGACAATGGATCACAAAATGAAATTGCTTTTACTCCTCGGATCCATTTTACTTATCGTTGGTACAATTGTTTTGGGTGGGCGTTTTATGACAACGAAGTCTTCTATTGACAAAATAAAAGAAGCGTCCGTTAGTCAAACGACACCCGTCAACAACAAGAAACCTGATTTGAAAAATGCTAATTTAAAACATATTTATCTTGCAGGTGGCTGTTTCTGGGGGGTGGAAGAATATTTTTCTCGTGTTAATGGTGTAGTAGACGCAGTTTCTGGCTATGCGAACGGAAATAGCGAAACAACGAATTATGAACTAATCTCACAAACTAAACACGCTGAAACGGTTCATGTGACTTATGATGCCAATAAAATTTCTTTAAGAGAAATCTTGCTGCATTACTTTAGAATTATCGATCCAACCAGCAAAAATAAACAAGGAAATGACCGTGGCGTACAATATCGCACAGGAGTATATTACAAAGATCAAGCTGATGTTGAAACGATTAACAAGGTTTTTGAAGAACAAAGCAAAAAATTTAAAACAACTTTGGCGGTTGAAAAAGAGCCGCTCAAACATTTTATCAAGGCGGAAGAGTACCATCAAGATTATTTGAAGAAAAATCCAAATGGATATTGTCATATCAATGTTAAACAGGCTGCCTATCCAGTCATTGATGCTTCTAAATATAAAAAACCGTCAGATGCTGAAATTAAGAAAAAACTGACAGAGGAAGAGTATGCAGTGACTCAAAAAGATGATACAGAGCGCGCTTTTTCAAATCGTTATTGGGATAAATTTGATGCAGGAATCTATGTCGATGTTGTAACAGGTGAGCCATTATTCTCATCAAAAGATAAATTTGAATCAGGCTGTGGCTGGCCAAGCTTTACACGTCCGATTAGCCCGGATGTCGCAAACTATAAAGAAGACCATAGCTTTAATATGACTCGGACAGAAGTACGAAGTCGAGTTGGTAATTCCCATCTGGGGCATGTTTTTACAGATGGTCCTAAAGATAAAGGTGGACTTCGTTATTGTATTAATAGCTTGTCTATCAAGTTTATTCCTAAAGACCAAATGGAAAGCAAAGGTTATGGATATTTATTGAACTATGTCTAACAGCATTTTAAGAAAAAATTTGCTATAATGAGTTTAGTAAATAGTAGGAGTGCGTTCGTGTATTCAATTATGATTGTAGAAGATGAATACCTTGTTCGACAAGGTATTTCGTCTTTAGTAGACTTTAAAAAATTTAACATGCAAGTGATAGGTGAGGCTGAAAATGGTTTAGAGGCTTGGGAAAAAATTCAAGCAGAATGCCCAGATATTATCCTGACTGATATTAATATGCCTCAGATGAATGGTATTAAATTAGCCCAATTAGCAAGAGAACAGTATCCGCAATTACATATTATTTTTCTGACGGGGTATGACGATTTTGATTATGCTCTTTCAGCTGTTAAATTAGGTGCGGATGATTATTTACTAAAGCCGTTTTCGCGAGAAGATGTTGAAGCTATGTTGATAAAAGTAAAAGAAAAATTGGATAAGGAAAAGAAACAGCAACAAGTGCATGAGTTAGTGGAGAAAGCAGAGTTTTCGGACTTGGAGCAAGCGATTCATGACCGATTAGCTGACACAGAATTATCCTTGAAATCTTTATCATTTCAATTGGGCTTCAATTCTTCCTATTTAAGTGTATTGATTAAAAAAGAGCTAGGCTTGCCATTCCAAGATTATTTAATTCAGGAACGAATGAAGCGAGCTAAATTACTATTGCTGACGACGGATTTAAAAGTGTATGAAATAGCAGAGCAAGTTGGATTTGAGGATATGAATTATTTTTCTCAACGCTTTAAGCAAATCGTTGGAGTGACACCTCGGCAATTTAAAAAAGGAGATAGTAAATGAAACGTTATTCGCTACTGATTCAGTTAGTGATTTATGTTTTTGTGATGATATTAGTTCTTTTAGGAATTGTTGGAGGGTTGTACTATCAAACTAGCTCGGCGGCTATTCGACAAACGACGGAGCAAACGACGCGTAATACCATTCAACAAAGTGGACAATTTATCACTTCTTATTTACAAAAGCTAAAAGAAACTACCAGCAGTTTAGCTGAAAGCGATAAAGTAAAAGCGTATGCTCAAAAGCCCGATGCGGATAATGCTGAACAGCTTCGTCAATTGATGGGAATGATTTTAAAGACAGATTCAGATTTGGTATCCGCTGTTTTGGTAACAAAAAATGGCAATCTCATCTCAACTGATCCCAATTTAACAGTGAAAACATCTAATGATATGATGCAAGAAAGCTGGTATCAGGATGCTATTCATAAGGGCGCTATGCCCGTACTGACACCAGCACGAAAAACTGTTGATAAGGAAACGGATGAAAAGTGGGTTATTTCTATTACACAAGAGGTAGTGGATAAAGATGGGAAAAATCTAGGAGTTATTCGGCTTGACATTGGTTATAAGACATTGGAAGCTTACCTGGACCGATTACAATTAGGAAAAAAAGGTTTTACCTTCATTGTGAATGACAAACATGATTTTGTCTATCACCCAAAGAAAACAGTTTATTCGTCCGCTACTGAAATGCGCGCGATGGCGCCCTATATTGCTGCAAAAAATGGTTATGTAAAATCAAAGCAGGCCTACGTATCTCAGTACCAAATTCCACATAGTGACTGGACCTTGATTGGTGTATCTTCTATGGAGCAACTGCATGCTGTGCAAAAACAAATTCTTTGGTCTTTTATCGGAACAGGATTATTAGCTTTAGGTATTTGTCTTATTGGCATTTGGTTTATCTTGCGTTTATGGATTAAGCCCTTGCATGAGTTACAAGAGACCATTTTAGCTATCGGATCTGGGAATGCGCACTTGCGAGCTGTTGAAAAAGGATCCCCTGAATTGATTGATTTGGCCAAGCAGTTTAATACAATGCTCAATCAGATTGATAAATTGATGATGGCTGTCAAAGAAGAAGAGCAAAATGTCAGAAAATATGAATTACAGGCGCTTTCCAGTCAAATTAACCCTCATTTTTTGTACAATACATTAGATACCATTGTTTGGATGGCAGAATTTAATGATAGCAAAAGTGTTGTAGAAGTCACAAAATCACTGGCTAAGTATTTCCGTTTGGCACTTAATCAAGGTCATGAACAAATTTCTCTCAAGGATGAAATTGATCATGTTCGACAATATTTGTTCATTCAAAAACAGCGGTATGGAGAGAAATTACAGTATGAAATTGAAGAGTTAAGTGCTTATGATAATTATCAGATTCCAAAATTAATTTTGCAGCCTTTGGTTGAAAATGCGATTTATCATGGTATCAAGGAAATGAATCGTCAAGGGATGATTCGAGTTAGTGTTTATGAAAATAGTCATCAACTAATTCTTTCCATTTACGATAATGGTCGAGGATTTGTCGCTCATGATACAGCTGATACCCTCTTGATGCACCTAGGTGGTGTCGGTTTGAAGAATGTTAATCAGCGTTTGCAATTACAATTTGGTAAATCCTATCACATGGAAATTAAATCTGAAGAAAATACTTATACGGAGATTCGTCTCTATTTTCCAAAGGCAAATAAAACCAACTGATGAAAGATTTCAGTTGGTTTTTAATATTTAATTCCCAACACTGGAGAATTTTTTCATGCCGTATTTGAATAGAGCGTAGTTGATAGTAAAAATAACAAGTAGGACTAAAGGAAGTAGCAAACCAACCCAGCCTAGATTTAAAAAATAAAGAGCTGGAAAAAAAGAAGTAAAAGCATAAGGAAATACAAAAATTAGGATCAATTGGATAAAGGTTGGGTAAATTTTGATAGGGTATTGTGCCATTTGATTGAAGGAGAAAATCCCCATTGTGATAGGGAAAGATTCGACAATCCAAAAAGCAAGAGCAGTAGGTCCTAATTGAATAGCAGCATAGAGTAAACCAATACAAATACAGATAAAGACAAAGAGAAGTAGATGAAAAACGTTCCAATGCAGTCCGAGTAAATGATAGGATTGATAAGTTGCAATAGCTCCCATCAGTGTTGTGCCAAACCCTTGTAGCTGCACGCGTTCACAAATTAGCTGAAAAAGAGGATTGATGGGCATGATAAGTAGGCGTTCAAACTCACCTTTGCGAATATAGCGGCTTCCAAACATCCAAAGATTGTCAAAGAAAATCAGGTGAACTGAACGTCCGATAGTTGCCATTCCATAAATAAATAGCATTTGTCCATAGTTGAATCCGGCAATTTCCTTGATATTTGCAAATAATACATTTAAAAAGATTAAATAAACAATCTGTTCAATCAAAGAAGAAATAAGTCCAATAAAGAAGTCCATCCTATAAGACATACTAGCAATCAAGTAAGCTTTGAGGTTATAAAAATAAATGCTGATGTATTTCATCTTCAACCTCCTAAAATGACTAAACGACGTTTAGCTTGGTACCAAAGTAGAGCAATAAAAGCTGAAAGTATCGGAATCCAAGCCAACTGAATCCAGAAAAGCTCAAAATCAACCTGTCTTCTCAAAAGGATATTGACCGGAAAATTAACAGCAAAGCTGTAAGGTAATAGTTTCAAAATGTTTGCAATATTTTCTGGATAAAAACTTAGTGGCAAAAGCGCTCCTGAAGCGAGTGAAAAAAGCCCGTTTCTGAGAATCAAAATTCCCCAAGTATTTGCCGTGAAGAAGGCTGTTAAGCTAAATCCTAAATCTAACAGGAGGATGATAAACATTCCTAATAAACTAGAAAATAGGAAAAGCAATCCTGTCTGCCAATTTGGAAGATAAAGCTGTCCTTGAAGCAAAGGGATAACTAATAAAATTGGAATGAATTTGACAATTTCAACGATTTTGACAGCAAAGTCTTGGAAAAAGAGAGAAGTAATGAGGGAATAAGGATAGAGTAGCTCGCCAGTAATATTCCCATCAACAATCATTATAGACAAATCCCGTCCAATGCTGAAACTATTTAGATTTCCCAGTAGATTTGCAAAGATAATATAGGTTGTGAAAGTTTCTAAAGTATAACCATTGACTTGAGATTGGGTGAAAAAAATGGTTTTCCAAACGAAAATAGAGACCAGCACTTGTATGAAAGTACGAATCAGGGTCGCGACAAAGAAAGATTTATATTGAAGTTGCGTAATAAGAGCTAATCGTGTGATATGAATATATTTACTCATCAAGCCCCTCCTCATAAATTTGTTTGACGATATTTTCAATTGTCAATTCTTTGATAGCTAGGTCTTCGATTGAATAATGCTCAAAAATCTGATTGATAACTTGGGCATTAGTATAAATATCCGTCTGATAATGAATATTGAAATGATAAGAGTCAATTTTCTCAAAACGAAAACCATTGATTTGGAACAGCTCTTCTATTGGCGTTTGCGTTTTGAAAGAAATGGTTTTAATTGTTGAAAACTTTTCTCTTAATTGCGTCAGACTTCCGTCATAAACCTTTTTGCCCTTATCAATAATGAAAATTCGTTCGCAGAGCGACTCAATATCCTGCATATCATGAGACGTAATGAGGAAAGTTGTCTGATACTCTTTATTCATAAAGCGAATGAAAGAGCGGATGGTTTCTTTTACACTGGCATCAAGACCGATTGTAGGTTCATCCAAGAAAACAACGGCAGGTTGATGAATGAATATAGCAGCAAATTCGCAGCGAACTCGTTGCCCGAGCGAAAGATTACGAACAGGCTGGTGAATAAAATCTCCTAGCTGCAACAGCTCAATTAATTGCTCCAAGCGTTTCTCAAAAACTTTATCAGGAATGTCATAGATCTTCGCATGCAAAATAAAAGATTCCAGCACAGGAATATCCCAACGTAAATGTGATTTTTGTCCGAACAAAACGCCAATTTGCTTATTGACTGCTGTGCGATGTTTCTGTGGGGTAAGTCCATTAATTTTAACACTGCCTCGATCTGGATAAAGAACACCCGTCAGCATTTTTATAGTCGTGGATTTTCCGCTTCCATTCGAACCAATATAACCAATAATTTCACCTTTTTGAACCGTTAATGAAATATTCTGTACAGCATGAATTTGTTTTTTCTTAGGGCGAAAAAAGGCTTTGATAGAACCTTTAAGGCCTAATTCTTTCTCGACAATACTATATGTCTTATATAATTGATTTGCTTCAATCATCATTATCTCCTTGTGGCAGAAAACGTTTGCGTATATTCATTATTATAGCAAGTTCACGAAATCTGCGCAAGTGAGTCTTATGGAATGATCTTTTGCACAGAAAAAAGGATGAGACAAGATTTCTCAACCTTTTCTTTAGATCAATGACTGGAAACAGCAGAAGTAGCATCTCCTTCACCCGCACCGTCACTGTGGCTACCTGCATCCGAAGCGCCAGAAGTAGTGTCGACACTGGCTTGACCACCTACAAGACGTCATCAATACCTTTTATTATATCTTTATTGTAACAGATAAATAGTACTTTCATAAAGTTTTTCTAAATAATTTTATGATAATGACAAAGGAACTATCTACCTCAAACAGAATAATACCGTCTGGAGGGAGCTTACATACATTGAGATTAGAAATGAAATCATTCATGAAAAGTTCTATTAAATTGATAAGAAATGTAATATTTTTCAGTTTTATGAACAAATATATTGTAAACGTTCACACGAGATGTTATAATAAGTCTGTAAATTAAAATTAAGGTAGGAATTGCTCTATGAGTAAAATTGTCGTTATCGGTGCCAATCATGCCGGCACAGCTTGTATCAATACGATGCTTGACAACTTTGGAAATGAAAATGAAATTGTTGTGTTTGATCAAAATTCAAATATTTCATTTTTAGGATGTGGAATGGCACTTTGGATTGGAAAACAAATTGATGGTCCAGAAGGTTTGTTCTATTCAGATAAAGAAAAGCTTGAAGCTAAAGGTGCTAAAGTTTATATGGAAAGTCCTGTTTTGTCCGTTGATTACGACAAAAAAGAAGTGACTGCACTTGTAAAAGGGCAAAAGCATGTAGAAGCTTATGAAAAATTGATTTTTGCAACAGGTTCACAACCAATTATTCCAGCAATAAAAGGCGTAGAAATTGTTGAAGGTAATCGCGAATTTAAAGCAACTCTTGAAAATATTCAATTTGTAAAATTGTATCAAAATTCTGCCGAAGTTATTGAAAAGCTGAAAAACAACGAAGGTATTAATCGTGTTGCTGTTGTAGGAGCTGGTTACATTGGTGTTGAACTGGCAGAAGCTTTCGAACGTCTCGGAAAAGAAGTGACCTTGATTGATGTGGCAGACACTTGTCTTGCTGGTTACTACGATCGTGAATTGTCTGACTTGATGAGTAAAAACTTGGCAGATCATGGCATTAAACTTGCCTATGGTCAAACTGTGCAAGCGGTTGAAGGTGAAGGCAAAGTTGAACGGATTGTAACGGATAAAGAAACGTTTGATGTTGACATGGTCATTATGGCTGTTGGCTTCCGTCCAAACACGGCTCTTGGCGCTGGCAAAATTAAGCTTTTCCATAACGGTGCTTTCCTTGTTGATAAAAAACAAGAAACAAGCATTCCAGGAGTTTATGCAGTTGGTGACTGTGCAACGATTTATGACAATGCTCTGGATGATATGAGTTATATCGCCCTTGCTTCAAATGCTGTTCGTTCAGGTATTGTCGGAGCTTACAACGCTACTGGTCATGAGTTAGAAGGCATTGGTGTGCAAGGTTCAAACGGTATCAACATTTACGACCTTAAAATGGTTTCAACTGGTTTGACCTTAGAAAAAGCAAAAGCTGCTGGTTACAATGCCGTCGAAACTGGCTTTAACGACCTTCAAAAGCCAGAATTTATCAAACACGATAACCATGAAGTGGCTATTCGTATCGTATTCGATAAAGATACACGTGTCATTCTTGGAGCACAAATGGCTTCACACGAAGATATTTCAATGGGTATTCATCTCTTCTCACTTGCAATCCAAGAAAAAGTGACTATTGATAAATTAGCGTTGACAGATATTTTCTTCCTGCCACACTTTAACAAGCCTTATAACTACATTACAATGGCAGCTTTGACAGCTGAAAAATAAGGATAAGATATTGAGTTTACAAACCAGTTTCGTATGAGGCTGGTTTGATTTTTTATCTAGATTTCATTCTCCAAAACAATTTCCGCAGGCAATAAAAAAGGAAAAATTATGCTAAAATAGAAAGAGAAAATATTCGGGAGGCAATGATGTCTGTTCAGACAGAAAAAGGAGTATCAAATACTAAGAAAGAATTCGCATTTACATCTAGTTCAATCATTCTGCAAGTTTCAAGAGGAATTTTAGTCGGAATCATCGTGGGTGCAATTGTTGGTTCTTTTCGTTTTTTGATTGAAAAAGGATTTCATATTGTTCAACATTTCTATCAACAAGGCCATGGCAATATCATTTGGTTTGTTTTCATTCTGCTGTTTTACGCTTGTGTCATTTGGATTAGTGCAAAATTAACGCTTTCAGAAAAGAATATTAAAGGTTCTGGAATTCCGCAAGTAGAAGCGGAATTGAAAGGACTGATGAGCTTGTCATGGTGGAGCGTCCTCTGGAAAAAGTATATTCTTGGGGTTTTAGCCATTGCAAGCGGCTTGATGTTAGGGCGTGAAGGTCCAAGTATTCAGCTTGGAGCAATGGGAGGAAAGGGAATTGCCAAATATCTTCATTTAAGCCCTGTGGAAGAACGTTCTCTGATTGCGAGCGGAGCAGCAGCAGGCTTAGCAGCGGCTTTTAATGCTCCGATTGCAGGGTTACTATTTGTTATTGAGGAAGTCTATCATCATTTTTCGCGTTTCTTTTGGGTCTCGTCTTTGGCGGCAAGTTTGACGGCGAATTTTGTTTCACTCATGATTTTTGGGCTGACTCCTGTATTAAATATGCCTGATAATATTCCTCTGATGGGACTAGGGCAATATTGGCTGTATCTGTTGTTGGGAGTTTTTCTTGGTTTTTTTGGATTTTTATATGAAAAAGTCGTCTTAGCTATGCCTCGTATTTACGATGCGCTCGGAAAACATCTTCACCTTTCTTTGCAATACTATCCCATTATAGCTTTCACTTTCATTCTTCCAATAGGGTATATCTTTCCGCAGCTTTTAGGCGGTGGTAATCAGCTAGTTCTTTCTTTGACCAGTCAGCATTATTTGCTGCTGACATTGGTGATGTTTTTCATCATCCGCTTTATTTGGAGTATGCTCAGCTACGGTAGCGGGCTGCCTGGTGGTATTTTTCTACCTATTTTAGCTCTTGGCTCTCTTTTGGGAGCGATTGCTGGTGTTGTTTGTGTACAATTAGGCTTTGCAACACAAGAGCAATTTCCTATTTTTATTATTTTAGGCATGAGCGGCTACTTTGGTGCAATTTCTAAAGCTCCGTTGACAGCAATCATTTTGGTGACCGAGATGGTTGGAGATATACGGAATCTTATGCCTCTTGGTTTAGTAACTTTAGTGGCCTATGTTGTAATGGATTTATTGGGCGGAGCACCTGTGTATGAAGCTATGTTAGAGCGAATGCTTCCAGATAGTGTAGCAGATGACGGAGAGACAACACTTATCGAAATTCCTGTCTCTGAAAAAATAGCCGGCAAGCAAGTTCACGAATTAGAACTTCCAAGAGATCTTTTGATTACCATGCAGCATCATAATGGAAAGAATCAAACAGTGAATGGCAGCACGCGTCTTTATCTAGGAGATATGATTTATGTAGTTGTGAAGAAATCAGATATTGGTCGGATGAAGGATTTATTACTATAAAAGAAGAGGGTGTTTTTTCCTCGCAAAATAAGAATTTTGCATTTAATTCCGAACGAAAAATATCGTTTTGTGTTAATTTATTTTAATTTCTGTACTTTATGTTATAATACTAAAGGAAACGTCAGGAAAGGCGTAGCGATGCGAAAGCATAGGTAGGTCAATTTAATCATAAGGAGTCCTTTTTATGCTAAATGAATTTCCTATCTTTGACTACGAAGATGTTCAATTGATTCCTAATAAATGTGTCATCAAAAGCCGCTCAGAAGCAGACACGACAGTTACTTTTGGAAATCATACTTTTAAACTTCCTGTTGTCCCAGCCAATATGCAGACCATTCTTGATGAAGATGTAGCAGAAAAATTGGCTAAAAGTGGGTATTTTTATATCATGCATCGTTTTGATGAAGCGGGGCGCATTCCGTTTATTAAACGCATGCATGAGCAAGGATTGATTGCTTCCATTTCAGTTGGTGTGAAAGATTATGAATACGATTTCGTTAGTCAGCTGAAAGCAGACGCCCCTGAATATATCACGATTGATATTGCGCATGGGCACTCAGACAGTGTGATTGACATGATTCAACACATTAAAAAG
The DNA here is from genome assembly GCF_001809055.1 of Streptococcus sp. HMSC034B05. Lineage (NCBI taxonomy): Bacteria > Bacillati > Bacillota > Bacilli > Lactobacillales > Streptococcaceae > Streptococcus > Streptococcus sp. HMSC034B05. The sequence continues at coordinate 80,828 of NZ_KV795581.1, forward strand.
GAATTGCCAACTACTTTTGTGATTGCAGGAAATGTTGGAACGCCAGAAGCAGTGCGTGAGTTGGAAAATGCAGGTGCCGATGCGACCAAGGTCGGTATTGGTCCAGGAAAAGTCTGCATTACGAAAGTTAAAACAGGGTTTGGAACAGGTGGTTGGCAGTTAGCAGCTCTTCGTTGGTGTGCGAAAGCCGCTCGAAAGCCAGTTATTGCAGATGGTGGTATTCGTACGCATGGCGATATTGCTAAGTCTATCCGCTTTGGGGCTACAATGGTAATGATTGGCTCCTTGTTTGCAGGTCATGTTGAGAGTCCTGGAAAAACAGTCGAAGTAGACAGCGAACAATTCAAAGAATATTATGGATCGGCTTCTGAATACCAAAAAGGAGCTTATAAAAATGTTGAAGGAAAGAAAATTCTTTTACCGGTTAAAGGGCGTTTAGCTGATACGTTGGTTGAAATGGAGCAAGATTTGCAAAGTGCCATTTCCTATGCTGGCGGAAAGGATTTAGCTGGTCTCAAACATGTGGATTATGTCATTGTAAAAAATTCCATTTGGAATGGTGATGCGCATTGATAATAGAAACACTATCTGTTTATATTCCGATTCGATGTAATAGTTCTTGATTTTATGAGAAGAGATAAGTTAGTCAAGAACAGAAACAAGACAAGACTAGGAGAATTTTCTCCTAGCCTTTTTGACTATTCCAATTGCTTATAGTATAGTTAAGAGAGAAAGAACTATTTGAGGAGATTTTATGTACCAAACTCGCAATTTAAAAGAACGAATGATATTATTCGTCTCAATTTTTTTGCCAATTTTGATTTATCAACTTGCCAATTTTTCAGCCTCTTTTGTGGACACAACAATGACGGGACATTACCATACTTTACATCTAGCTGGAGTTTCAATGGCAACTAGTTTATGGAATCCTTTTTTTACTTTTCTGACCGGCATTGTCTCAGCTTTGGTTCCAATTATTGGGCATCATTTAGGACAAAATCGAGAAGAAAAAGTCGCTTCTGATTTTTATCAGTTTATTTATTTATCTCTTGGATTGTCTCTTCTCTTGTTCGGACTCGTTTTTTTAGGTGGACCGCTGGTTTTATCCAACATGAACTTAGAACTTTTAGTAGCAAAAGTTGCTATACATTATCTCTGGTATTTAGCGTTTGGAATTATCCCACTACTTTTATTTAGTGTTGTTCGCTCTATATTAGATGCTTTAGGTTTGACGAGACTATCTATGTATCTAATGTTACTTCTGTTGCCATTGAATGCTAGCTTTAACTATATTCTAATTTATGGTGCTTTTGGATTTCCGGAAATGGGCGGAGCAGGAGCAGGGTTAGGCACTTCATTGGCCTACTGGGTACTGCTAATTCTTTCAATGGTCGTTGCAAAAAGACACCCTAAAATCAAAAAATATCAATTATGGAAAATTCGTCCTTTAGACAAAAAAGGGTTGCAGGAAGGCATGCGCCTAGGTTTTCCTATTGGAGGGACCGTTTTTGCAGAAGTTGTGATATTTTCGGTTGTCGGTTTACTCATGGCAAAATTTTCTTCATTAGTCATTGCCAGTCACCAATCTGCTATCAATTTTTCAAATCTTATGTATGCTTTCCCCATGAGTATTTCTAATGCAATGGCGATTATCGTATCTTATGAAATTGGTGCTCAACGACTGGATGACGTGAGAAAATATTGTACTCTTGGGAGAGTGACCGCACTGGGATTTGCTATTTTCACACTGACATTTTTATATCTTTTTCGTCATCAAGTCGCTTCATTGTATGGAACGAACAAAGAATTCATTCGTCTGACATCGGTTTTCTTAACTTATAGTTTGTTTTTTCAATTAGCAGATACTTTTGCAGCGCCTCTTCAAGGAATTTTACGCGGTTATAAGGATACAAAAGTGCCATTTTATTTGGGATTGATTGGTTATTGGGGGGTGGCGTTACCGGTTGGACTACTATTAGATCATATCACAAATTTAGGTCCCTTTGCTTATTGGTTTGGCTTAATTGTCAGTCTGGTTGTTAGTGGCATTTTATATCAACTCCGACTTAACCATATTCAAAAAAGAAATTAGGTTATATACCGCACATACATTCTTACTATTTTGAAACAAAAAGAATCTCAGATTTTTATCCAAGATTCTTTTTGTGTTATTTTGTACGCATTTCTCCTTGTGGGAAATAACTTCCTTCTGGCATATCATTAATAATGACATGAACAGCCGATTGTGGTGCGCCAGTATTTTTCACGACAGCAGCAGTAATTTCTTTTGCAAGAGCTTTCTTTTGCTCTAAAGTGCGTCCTTCAAACAAATCAATTCTAACAAATGGCATGTTATATCTCCTTTTTATCTTTGATATTTTTATTTTATCACAAATTAGGTTTTAAAGCGTGTCAGAATATGGTAAAATAAGAAGTATTAAAAATTGGAGAATTTGAAACGAATTAAAGAAAATGGCTCAATTGTATTATAAATATGGCACGATGAATTCGGGCAAAACCATCGAAATTTTAAAAGTGGCACACAATTACGAAGAACAGGGCAAAGGTGTTGTTATCATGACGAGTGCACTTGATACACGTGATGGTTTCGGTGTTGTTTCTAGTCGTATCGGCATGAAACGAAAAGCAATGGCAATAGCAGAAGATACTGATATTTTCCGCTTCATTCAAGAAATGCCTGAAAAGCCTTATTGCGTATTGATTGATGAAGCTCAGTTTCTTTCTCGTCATCATGTCTATGATTTGGCAAGAGTAGTTGACGAATTAAATGTACCAGTTATGGCTTTTGGTTTGAAAAATGATTTCCGTAATGAGTTGTTTGAAGGTTCTAAGTATCTCCTACTTTTAGCAGATAAAATTGATGAGATTAAAACGATTTGTCAATTTTGCTCAAAAAAGGCAACTATGGTATTAAGAACAACAAATGGTCAGCCAGTTTATGAAGGTGAGCAGATTCAAATCGGTGGAAATGAAACATACATTCCTGTCTGTCGGAAACATTATTTTCAGCCAGAAATAGAGGAAATGAGAATCGAAGGAGAGAATAGCAAACGATGAATATTTATGAACAACTACAAGCTGTTGAAGATCGTTACGAAGAGTTGGGCGAACTTCTGAGTGATCCAGATGTTGTCAGTGACACCAAGCGTTTTATGGAATTTTCCAAAGAAGAAGCAAGCATACGCGATACGGTAACAACTTATCGTGAATATAAAAAAGTGCTCCAAAACATCACAGACGCTGAAGAAATGATTAAAGACGCTTCAGGCGATGTTGATTTGGAAGAAATGGCAAAGCAAGAACTCAAAGATGCGAAAACTGAAAAGGAAGAATATGAGGAAAAATTAAAAATTCTTCTTTTGCCAAAAGATCCAAATGATGACAAAAACATTATCTTAGAAATCCGTGGAGCAGCAGGAGGTGACGAGGCTTCACTCTTTGCCGGCGACCTTCTGACAATGTATCAAAAATATGCGGAATCGCAAGGGTGGAAATTTGAGGTTATGGAAGCCTCTATGAATGGAGTAGGTGGCTTTAAAGAAGTAGTAGCTATGGTTTCGGGCCAATCTGTTTATTCCAAATTAAAATACGAATCAGGCGCTCACCGTGTACAGCGTGTCCCAGTGACAGAAAGCCAAGGACGAGTTCACACTTCGACAGCAACAGTTTTAGTCATGCCTGAAATCGAAGAAGTGGAATATGATATTGATCCAAAAGATCTTCGGATTGATATTTATCATGCTTCTGGTGCTGGTGGTCAGAATGTCAATAAAGTTGCAACGGCCGTTCGGATCGTTCACTTGCCAACAAATATCAAAGTTGAAATGCAAGAAGAAAGAACGCAACAGAAGAATCGTGACAAAGCTATGAAGATTATCCGTGCGCGTGTAGCTGACCATTTTGCGCAAATCGCACAAGACGAGCAAGATGTCGAGCGAAAATCGACCATTGGTACTGGGGATCGCTCAGAACGGATTCGTACCTATAATTTCCCACAAAATCGTGTGACAGACCACCGTATTGGTTTGACGCTGCAAAAATTAGATACGATTTTAGCTGGAAAATTAGATGAAATCGTAGATGCCTTGGTATTGTATGATCAAACGAAAAAATTAGAAAAATTGAATAAATAATGAAATTGGCTCAAATTCTTGCTGAAATGGAAAAGCAGCTTGAAGCAATTGGCGAAGAAGCAGAAAGCCTCTCCTTTACTTTTCGAGTTCTGAGAAACTTATCTTTCACCAAGTTTGTGTTGAAAATGCAAGCAGAAGCAACCGCAGATGATATAGAATTGCTGAAAGAAATTCAATCTCAATTATTAGTTCATAGGCCTGCTCAATACATTATTGGGAGTGCAGAATTTCATGGTCATTCGTTCAAAGTAGATGAACGAGTGTTGATTCCCCGTCCAGAAACAGAAGAATTAGTTGACCTTATCTTGTCTGAAAATCCTAATACCAATATAAAGGTTTTAGATATTGGAACTGGTAGCGGAGCAATTGCTCTATCTTTGGCTATTGATCGTGATAATTGGCAAGTTACAGCTTCCGACATTTCCTCAAATGCTCTGGAATTAGCGCAAGAAAATGCGGAAGTTATTGATGTAGCGATTGATTTTGTTCAGTCTGATTGCTTTCAAGAAATTACAGGAAAGTATGATATTATTGTATCCAACCCACCTTATATTTCAGAGACGGATAGAGAGGAAGTGGGGCTAAATGTCCTTACTTCAGAACCCCATCTTGCTCTTTTTGCCGTGGAAGACGGCTATGCCGTTTATCGAAAAATTGCTGAGAACGCCCAAAAACATTTAACAGAAAAAGGAAAAATCTATCTCGAAATTGGCTACAAACAAGGGAAATATGTAAAAAAGCTATTTGAGTCTGCATTTCCCAAAATGAGAATTCGTGTCTTGCAAGATCAATTCGGAAAAGATAGAATGGTAGTGGTAGATCGTGGATAAAATTGAAGAAACGTTGAGTAGCGGAGGAGCAGTCGTATTGCCAACAGAAACGGTATATGGTTTATTTTGTAAGGCATTGGACAAGCAGGCTGTCAATCATGTCTATGATTTAAAAGATAGACCTCGCGACAAAGCCTTGAATTTAAATGTTTCAAGTTTAGAAGATATTTATCAATTTTCCAAACATCAGCCTCAATATCTAGAAAGGCTTTACCGATCTTTTCTACCCGGTCCTTTAACTATTATTTTACAAGCTAATGAACAAGTTCCAACTTGGGTAAATTCAGGTATGAAAACAATTGGTTTTCGTGTTCCTAGTCATCCTAAAACCTTGGACTTGATTAGAAAATTCGGACCTCTCATTGGTCCGTCTGCAAATTTATCTGGAAAGAGTAGTGGAGTAAACTTTCAGCAAATTATGATAGAGTTCAGCCATGAAGTTCTTGGTATAGAAGATGATGCTTTTCTAACAGGTCAGGATTCAACTATTTTGGATTTATCTGAGGAAACAGCACATATTCTACGCCAAGGGGCTGTTACTCGTGCAGAAATCCTTGCTAAAATTCCAGAAATCGGCTTTCAAAACATGAACTAGTAGGTTTTGAACCATTTTGATCGAAGGGAGACTCTTATGATTTTTGACCATAAAGACTATAAAGAATATGACGGTGAGCTCTGGGAAGCTATTACTACAGAAGAAAAACGTCAGCAAAACAATATTGAATTAATAGCTTCAGAAAATGTTGTTTCAAAAGCGGTTATGGCAGCACAAGGCTCTATTTTAACCAACAAATATGCAGAAGGTTATCCAGGTCATCGTTATTATGGTGGTACAAATGTTGTAGATGTGATTGAAACGTTAGCGATTGAACGTGCCAAGAAAATATTTGGAGCACAATTCGCCAATGTCCAACCTCACTCAGGTAGTCAAGCAAATTGTGCGGCTTATATGGCCTTAATCGCGCCTGGTGACACAGTAATGGGAATGGATCTGGCAGCAGGCGGACATTTGACACATGGCGCAGCTGTTAGCTTTTCCGGGAAAACCTACAACTTTGTGCCTTATAATGTCAATCCTGAAACTGAACTATTAGATTTTGAGGCTATTTTGGCACAAGCTAAAGAAGTCAGACCCAAATTGATTGTTGCAGGAGCTTCTGCCTATTCACATATTATTGATTTTGCAAAATTTCGTGAAATTGCAGATACTGTCGGAGCAAAACTGATGGTAGATATGGCTCATATTGCTGGTTTAGTTGCTGCTGGTTTGCATCCAAGCCCAGTGCCTTACGCACATATTACGACAACTACCACTCATAAAACCCTTCGAGGCCCTCGCGGCGGTCTCATTTTAACCAATGATGAAGAATTGGCGAAAAAGGTCAATTCTGCAATCTTCCCAGGCATTCAAGGAGGACCACTAGAGCATGTTGTGGCAGCTAAAGCAGCTGCTTTCAAAGAAGTATTGGATCCAGATTTTAAAGTTTATGCTCAGCGGATTTTGGATAATGCTAAGGCAATGGTTCAAGTATTCCAGCAACATGCTAATTTTCGTGTCATTTCAGGTGGTACGGAGAATCATCTTTTTCTTGTAGATGTGACCAAAGTGGTTGAAAATGGGAAAATTGCTCAAGATCTATTGGATGATGTCCATATCACTCTCAATAAAAACTCTATTCCTTATGAAACTTTATCGCCATTTAAAACAAGTGGAATTCGAATTGGAACTGCAGCTATTACTGCTCGTGGTTTTGGCAAAATAGAAAGTATTAAAGTAGCAGAATTAATCATCAAAACTTTAGAGAACGCAAATAACAAAGCTGTTTTAGAGCAAGTTCGTGCAGAAGTCAAAGAATTGACCGATGCTTTTCCACTATATGAGGACTGAAATGGATATTTACGTAAAAAAAGCTATTATTCATCAGTTTAGTCCGTCAGACACCGACCTTCTTTTAGCAGATAAATATCTCAATATTACTCCTAAAATTGAGGAATATCTCCGTAAGAAGATTGAACATGTCTATTCGGATGAAGCCAAAACGGGTATTTTTACCGAAGATAGTGTCTTTTTATCACATATTACAAAAGACCTTTTAGAAACTTCTATCACTATTGCCAATCTCTGGAAAGAGGAATTTTTGGTAAGCGAAAATCAGAAAACCAACGATTTGATTTTTGTTCAATTTGACAAGGAAGGAGTCGAGCATTTTGCTTTTTTGCGCATTGCTCTACGAGAAACACTCACTCATTTGAGTGGAGAAGTAGACAATCCTATTAAGATCACCCAGAACAACTTGCCGGGATTTGGTACAGGTGCTGATGAAGCCTTGGTTATTAACCTTCAATCTCGTAAATACCATTTGATTGAAAAACGGATTAAATACAATGGCGCTTTCCTCAATTATTTTTCTGATAATCTATTACAAGTCAATCCTAAAACTTCGCCTAAAAAATCTATTAAAGCCTTAGAAAAAACTGCTCAAAAAGTCGCAGAAAGTTTTAAACAGGATGATTTTCAATTTCAATCCAAGGTTAAATCATCTATTTTCAAAAACTTAGAAGAAAACGATGAATTGTCGCCAGAAAAACTAGCCGATGAACTATTTGATAACAATCTTACAGCTCGCTTGACTTTCATTGATCAAGTTAAGGAAGTCATTCCAGAAACTATTAAATTCGATGAAATTGATAGTAGCCGTCAGAAGAAAAAATTTGAAAATCAAAAACTCTCCCTTTCAAATGGAATTGAACTCATTGTCCCCAATAACATCTATCAAGATGCAGAATCTGTAGAATTCATACAAAACGATAATGGAACCTATTCCATTCTCATCAAAAACATAGAAGATATCCAAAGTAAATAATGTTTAAAATTTTTAGAAAACTGATTTTTCTTATCCTTTTAATCCTTGTCTGTTATAAGTTTATCCAAGTTCATCATGATGTTAAGCAGGTGATGAACTACCGTAGCTTAGTGCGAGAAGTACTAGATGAGCAGGATACTGTAGCCAATGAAGAACTTGTCCTTGCTATGATTTATACTGAAACAAAAGGAAAGGTTTCTGATGTCATGCAATCTAGCGAGAGTGCGACAGGTCAGAAAAACTCTATTTTAGATAATAAAGAAAGCATTCGCCAAGGTGTTCAAACGTTATCCACTAATTTAAATGTAGCTCAAGAAAAGAAAGTAGATGTTTGGACCGCTGTACAAGCCTATAACTTTGGTCGAGCTTACATTGATTACATTGCAAAACACGGTGGCGAAAATACCCTTGATTTGGCAAAAAAATATTCCAAAAATATTGTTGCACCAAGTTTAGGAAACGTGACTGGAAAGACATATGCTTATTACCATCCCATTGCACTCTTACATGGTTCTAAACTCTATATCAATGGAGGAAATTTCTATTACTCTCGTCAAGTTCGGATGAATATGTATATCATGAAAGTGATGAATTGGTTTTAATGTACTAAACTTAGTGGTCTGAGGCTACTAAGTTTTTTCAATCAGATAAATTGTTATTTATATTGTTCCATGCTATACTTAAATAAATATCTTATAGAAAGAGACGGTGGAATGATGAAGAAAATAGTTCTAATTACAGGGATTTTAACGATTTTAATCGCTATATCTGCTGTATTTTTTTATCGTGTCAATGCTGAAGGAAAACTAAATAAACAAAAGTATATACAATCGACTACACCAACGCTTTTCTTTCATGGTTATGGAAGCAGCGCTAATGCCGAACGACACATGACAAATGCTGCTAAGAAAGCTGGAGTGACCAATACTATCATTCGCGCAAATGTAGATAGAAACGGTCAAGTGACTTTGAAAGGAAAAATCCCTAAAGGAGCTATTAATCCGATCGTAGAAGTGAACTATGAGGATAACCGCAATCCAAATAAGGTCAGCCAATATGCAAAAGCAGTGGTTACTAAACTGCAGCAAACCTATGGCTTTAAGAAAATGAATATGGTTGGTCATTCTCTTGGAAATATGTCCATTCTCTATTACCTTTTAGAATATGGACAAGATGAAAGTTTGCCACAGTTACAAAAGCAAGTCAATATCGCAAATTTCGCAGCTGGTTTACAGGTGATGGGAGTTTCTTCTGATTTAAAAGTTGATGAAAAAACTGGTAAGCCAAATCAAACAAGTGCGATTTTTCAAAAATTATTAGGTTTACGCGAAATTTTTCCTCAAAAACAAATTGATGTTTTGAATATCTACGGGGATTACAAAAACGGGTCAGATGGCTCCGTTTTAAATGCAGCATCTCGTGCTTTAAAATATCTCGTAGCGGATAATGCCAAATCATATCAAGAAAAGAAGATTACCGGCGCTTTGGCTCAGCATAGCAAATTACACGAAAACCCAGAAGTAGATAAAATACTGATTCAATTTTTGTGGGGAAAATAAACTAACAAATTAAAAAAGCTAAACTTTAAGAAATAAGAAGTTTAGCTTTTCTGTTTCTATTCCCACTCAACCGTTGCTGGTGGCTTGCTGGTAATATCGTAGACAATACGATTAACATGATCTACTTCATTGACGATACGAACGGAGATTTTTTGCAATACTTCCCAAGGAATTTTAGCAAAATCTGCGGTCATTCCGTCAATAGAAGTAATAGCACGAATTGCAATAGTGTAGTCATAAGTTCGACCATCTCCCATGACACCTACCGAACGAACACCAGTATTCACAGTGAAGTATTGCCAAATATCACGATCGAGTCCATTCTTCACGATTTCCTCACGAAGAATGGCATCAGATTCACGAACAGTTGTGAGTTTTTCTTCGGTAATCTCGCCCATAATACGAATGGCAAGTCCTGGACCTGGGAATGGCTGACGCCAAACAATTTCATCTGGCATACCAAGTTCTGTACCAAGCGCACGAACTTCGTCTTTATAAAGTGTATTGAGAGGCTCAATCAGCTCAAACTGCATGTCTTCTGGCAGACCACCAACATTATGGTGAGACTTGATAGTTTGAGCAGTATCTGTACCAGATTCGATAACGTCAGTATAAAGCGTTCCTTGTGCGAGGAATTTTACATCTTTTAACTTGCTAGCTTCATCGTCAAAAACATAAACAAACTCATTACCAATGATTTTACGCTTTTGTTCTGGATCAGATACACCAGCTAATTTATCAAGGAAACGCTTGGCAGCATCTGCTTTAATAATATTAAGACCAAATTTCCCGCCAAGAGAATCCATAACTTGCTCCGCCTCTCCCTTACGGAGCAAGCCATGATCTACAAAAATACAGATAAGCTGGTCTCCAATAGCTTTTTGAAGGAGAACACCAACAACTGATGAATCGACACCACCCGATAGACCAAGAAGAACGCGTTTATCTCCAACAGTTTTTCGAATTTGCTTAATTTGCATATCAATAAAATTATCCATTGACCAGTCGCCTTTGGCTCCACAAATATCAAGAGCAAAGTTGCGAAGAATATCGTAGCCAAACTCAGAATGACGAACTTCAGGGTGGAATTGGATGCCATAGATTTTCTTGGATGTATTTTCAATAGCTGCAAATGGACAATCGGCAGAAGTTCCGGTTCGTACAAACCCCTGAGGAATTTCTGTAACAGCGTCTCCATGACTCATAAGAACAATTTGTTGTTCAGGAGTGCTTGCAAACAGTTGCGAATCCGTATGAATGAGTTCTGACTGACCGTACTCACGATTTCCAGCGTTTCCTGCGGGTACAACTTTTCCACCTAATTTGTGAGTTAAAAGCTGCATTCCATAACAAATTCCTAAAATCGGAATGCCCAATTCCAAAATTTCAGGGTCAAGATCAAATGAACCTTCTTCATAAACAGAATTTGGCCCACCAGACAGGATAATTCCGACTGGATTTATTTCACGAACTTCAGCAGCTGTAATTTTATTACTTTTTAGTTCAGAAAAAACACCAATCTCGCGTATACGGCGTGAGATGAGCTGATTATATTGACTGCCATAGTCCAATACAATGATTCTTTCAACATCGTGCAATTCAGTTGTAATTGTCATTTCTTCCCTTTCTCAAATGAAATTTCTTTGTTTATTCTAACACAAAATAGAGACTTTTTCCAATCTCATTGAGTGAGAATTGACTTTTATTTCAATTGATAATACAATAAAAAGAGGAAATCCGTCTTAAAAGAGGTTACTATGCTTCCAGCTTATATGAAAATTCACGATCAAATAAAAAAAGAAATCGACGAAGAAATTTGGAAAATCGGACAACGCTTGCCAAGTGAGCGTGATTTAGCCGAACAATTTGAGGTTAGCCGCATGACACTTCGTCAAGCCATCACTCTTTTAGTAGAAGAAGGAGTACTGGAACGTCGTATGGGAAGTGGTACATTTGTAGCTAGTACACGGGTTCAGGAAAAGATGCGTGGCACAACTAGCTTTACTGAAATTATCAAAGCCCAAGGAAAGACGCCTTCGAGTCAGCTTATTTCTTATCGTCGAACATTACCAAGTAAAGAAGAAGTCGAAAAATTAGAAATCGAAAAGACTGAAAACGTCATTCGTATGGAACGAGTACGATACGCTAATCACATTCCTGTAGTTTATGAAGTCGCTTCAATTCCGGAAAAATTTATTAAAAATTTTAACAAAGAAGAAATTACTAGTCATTTTTTCCAAACATTACAAAAACACGGCTATAAAATTGGAAAATCCCAACAAACCATTTATGCACGTCTTGCCAAAGAAAGAATTGCGCATTACCTGGAAATACCTAAAGGTCATGCGATTCTTGGTTTGACACAGATTTCTTATTTCGACAATGGAACGGCTTTTGAATATGTCAAAAGTCAATATGTCGGCGAACGATTTGAATTTTATTTAGAAAACAATTAATTTATATTACCTAATTTAAGATATGTAAACACTGTCGCTGATGTGGGAGTGTTTTTAGTTAGGTAAATCTCTTCACTAGTAGAGTTTTACTATATTTTTTGGTATAATAAATCTTATGGAAATTGAAAAAACCAATCGAATGAATGCTCTATTTGAATTTTATGCAGCACTTCTAACAGATAAACAAATGAATTATATTGAACTTTATTATGCAGATGATTACAGTCTCGCTGAGATTGCTGAAGAGTTTCAAGTTAGCCGTCAAGCTGTTTATGATAACATCAAACGGACTGAGAAGATTTTAGAAGACTATGAAATGAAACTTCACATGTATTCAGATTATATCGTTAGAAGTCAAATTTTCGATCAAATAATAGAGAAATATGCTGACGATACCTATTTGCAAAAGCAAATTGCAACCTTATCTAGTATTGACAATCGAGAATAGTGAATTGTTAGTAAAAAAATACGCACGAATCAATATCATTAACTAGGAGAAATACATTTTATGGCATTTGAAAGTTTAACCGAACGTTTACAAAACGTCTTTAAAAATCTACGAAGAAAAGGAAAAATTTCAGAGAGTGATGTCCAAGAAGCGACCAAAGAAATTCGTATGGCACTCTTGGAAGCCGATGTAGCTTTACCAGTTGTCAAAGACTTTATCAAAAAAGTTCGCGAGCGCGCTGTCGGACACGAAGTTATTGATACGTTAAATCCTGCTCAACAAATTATCAAGATTGTTGACGAAGAATTGACCACTGTATTGGGTTCTGATACAGCAGAAATTATCAAATCCCCTAAAATTCCGACCATTATCATGATGGTCGGTCTCCAAGGGGCTGGTAAAACTACATTTGCAGGAAAATTAGCCAATAAACTTAAGAAAGAAGAAGCTGCTCGGCCTTTGATGATTGCTGCTGATATTTATCGTCCGGCAGCCATTGACCAGCTCAAAACTCTTGGTCAGCAAATTGATGTACCAGTATTTTCGTTAGGAACAGAAGTACCAGCAGTCGAGATTGTCCGTCAAGGTCTGGAGCAGGCCAAGGCTAATCACAATGACTATGTGCTGATTGATACAGCTGGTCGTCTGCAAATCGATGAGAAACTCATGAATGAGCTGCGTGATGTCAAAGTACTTGCTCAACCAAATGAAATTCTCTTGGTTGTCGATGCCATGATTGGGCAAGAAGCTGCCAATGTAGCTCGTGAATTTAATGCTCAGTTAGAAGTAACTGGGGTTATTCTGACTAAGATTGATGGCGATACACGTGGTGGTGCCGCTTTATCCGTCCGCCAAATTACTGGTAAACCGATTAAGTTTACTGGTACTGGGGAAAAAATTACAGACATTGAAACTTTCCACCCAGATCGAATGTCTAGTCGGATTTTAGGCATGGGAGACATGCTGACTCTGATTGAAAAAGCCTCTCAAGAATACGATGAGCAAAAATCACTTGAGATGGCTGAAAAAATGCGAGAAAATACCTTTGATTTTAATGATTTCATTGACCAACTAGATCAGGTTCAAAATATGGGTCCAATGGAGGATCTACTAAAGATGATTCCTGGTATGGCCAATAATCCTGCCATGAAGAATTTTAAGGTAGATGAAAATGAAATTGCTCGCAAACGTGCCATTGTATCATCCATGACACCAGCTGAACGAGAAAATCCCAATCTTCTCAACCCAAGTCGCCGCCGTCGGATTGCTGCAGGTTCTGGTAATAGCTTCGTCGAAGTTAATAAATTTATCAAGGACTTTAATCAGGCTAAATCTGTCATGCAGGGTGTCATGTCTGGTGATATGAATAAGATGATGAAGCAAATGGGACTAAACCCCAACAATATGCCTAAGAACATGCCTGGCGGAGGAGGAATACCAGATATGACAGCTCTAGAAGGTATGATGGGGCAAGGTGGCATGCCGGATATGAGCCAAATGTTTGGTGGTGGACTTAAAGGAAAAATTGGTGAATTTGCAACTAAACAAGCTATGAAACGCATGGCAAATAAAATGAAAAAAGCAAAGAAAAAGCGGAAATAATCAAATATAAAAAATAAGCCGTTCAATAAATCGCGCACCGGCTTATTTTTTATATATTCTAGCAACAATTTTGGAATGATTGTTTTATATGCAATCTCCTTGACATCTTTCCGAAAAACTATAATTTTCTTGAAAAAAATATAGAGCTATGCTATACTTCTTATATAGAATAAAATAATGGAGATCCTTTATGAAGCGTGAACTACTTTTAGAAAGAATTGAAAAACTAAAGACAATCATGCCTTGGTACGTTTTGGAATACTATCAGTCTAAATTGACTGTTCCTTATAGTTTTACGACCTTATATGAATACCTCAAGGAATACAATCGATTTTTCCATTGGGTGTTGGATTCTGGGATTGCTGATGCATCGCAGATTGCGGAAATTCCTTTATCGGTGTTGGAAAATATGACTAAAAAAGATATGGAATCATTTATCCTTTACCTACGGGAACGACCGTTGCTTAATGCTAATACCACGCAAAATGGAGTATCTCAAACAACTATTAACCGCACTCTTTCAGCTCTCTCTAGCCTTTATAAATATTTAACTGAAGAGGTGGAAAATGAGAATGGAGAGCCTTATTTTTACCGTAATGTTATGAAAAAGGTGTCCACTAAGAAAAAGAAAGAAACTTTAGCTGCACGAGCTGAAAATATTAAACAAAAGCTCTTTTTAGGCACGGAAACTGAACAATTTTTGAATTATATTGATGAAGAATATCCTAAAAGTTTATCTAACCGCGCCCTCTCCTCTTTCGACAAAAATAAAGAGCGAGATTTAGCAATTATAGCATTGCTTCTTGCATCCGGCGTTCGCCTATCCGAGGCGGTCAATCTTGATTTGAAAGACCTTAACCTAAAAATGATGGTCATTGAAGTGACTCGTAAGGGCGGAAAAAGAGATTCTGTCAATGTTGCAGCTTTTGCCAAACCCTACTTGGAAGCCTATCTTGAGATTCGGGCCAAACGCTATAAAGTTGAAAAATCCGATACTGCCTTCTTTTTGACAGAATATAGAGGAGTTCCCAATCGCATTGATGCATCTAGTGTAGAAAAAATGGTTGCCAAGTATTCTGAAAATTTTAAAGTTCGAGTGACTCCTCACAAACTCCGCCACACTCTAGCTACTAGGCTTTATGATGCGACCAAGTCCCAGGTCCTGGTCAGCCATCAGCTAGGACATGCCAGCACCCAGGTCACTGACCTCTACACCCACATTGTTAATGACGAGCAAAAGAATGCATTGGATAACTTATAAAATATAAATATTTTTTGAGTAACATACAATTAAACCTCCAATATGAAATCTTTTTCAAAAGATAGTTATCATTTCTGATTTTAATTATATACATCTTTTGCTAATTTTAGCAATCAACTCGTGGTTGAGTTGTAAAAAAATAAATAAAAAATTAAGAAGTTTATATTTCCTAATTTTTTATATAGACATTATTTATTACCCTACTACTGCTTCAGCGATTTCTTCCTTGCTGATGCCAGCAAAGTAGCGGCTGATATCCAGACTGCTCAGGGCCTGGAGGATATCTTCACGCTCGTATTTGACACCTCGGAGGGCTGCTTCTACTGCTGCTACGTCCTCAATTCCAAAGAAGTCACCGTAGATCTTGATATCTTGAATCTTGGATTCTACGACATTGGCAAAGACTTCGACCTTACCGCTGGTAAATTTGGTTCCGCGACGCACATTGTATTCAGGTGACTTGCCATAGTTCCAGTCCCAGTTGGCAAATTTGCTGTCACGGATCTGCCGGATCTCAGCCAATTCCTGGTCAGAGAGGACATACTCGGTCATTTCTGGGTATTCTTTTTTCATATAGCCCAGGAGCAGGTTTTTGAACTCCTCAACCGTGATTTTCTCTGGTAATTCGTCGACGATATTGGTTACGCGGGCCCGGACAGACTGGACGCCCTTGGACTCAAACTTGTCCTTGGAGACCTGAAGAGCCTGAGCTAGGACAGGCAGGTCTACGTCAAAGAGCAGGCAGCCGTGATGCATGATGCGACCATTGATATAGGCCTGGGCATTGCCGCAGAATTTCTTGCCGTCGATTTCCAGGTCATTACGGCCGGTGAATTCCGCCTTGACGTCCAGCTCTTCCAAAGTTTTGATAACTGGAGTTGAGAAGGAATTGAAGTCAAAGGCCTTGTTTTCATCTTCCTTGGAAATGATGGTGTAGTTAAGGTTGTTAAGGTCGTGGTAAACCGCACCGCCGCCGCTGATGCGGCGGACCACCTCAATGCCGTGCTCGCGGACATAGTCCCGATTGATTTCCTGGACAGTGTTTTGATGGCGGCCAACGATAATGGAGGGCTTATTAATCCAGAGCAGGAAAATTTGATCCTCATCCAGCAGGTGCTTGAAGGCATATTCCTCCAAAGCGATATTAAAGGCCGTGTCGTTGCTATTGTTGATGATATATTTCATTGAGGCCTCCTTTATTTCTTCTTAGGTGAGTGGACAGCCAGTCCCAGCACATCCGCAAAGGCTTCATACATGACTTCAGAGTAGGTTGGGTGACCATGGATGGTCTTGAGCATTTCCTCTACTGTGATTTCCATCTCGATGATGCTGGATGCTTCGTTGATCAGCTCTGCTGCTGCAGGGCCAATGATGTGAACGCCCAGAATCTCACCGTATTTCTTATCAGCAATAACCTTGACAAAGCCTTGAGCCGCATCTGAGGCGATAGCCCGGCCGTTAGCCGCGAAGTTAAATTTACCGATAGCTACGTCATATTTCTCGCGGGCCTGTTCTTCGGTCAAGCCGACTGCAGCCACTTCCGGTAGGGTGTAGATAGCGGCCGGAGTCAGGTTGAGCTTGGCTACAGCGTGGTTGCCCTTAAGGGCATTCTCAGCTGCGACCTCTCCCATACGGAAGGCAGCGTGGGCCAACATCTTAGTGCCGTTGATATCTCCCGGTGCGTAGATGCCTGAGACAGAGGTTTCCATGTATTCGTTGACCTTGATACGGCCGCGGTCCAATTCAAACTCGACCTCACCGATACCCTCCAGATCCGGTACCCGGCCGATGGAAAGAAGAGCTTTGCTAGCGATAATATCGTCCTTGCCTTCGACCTTGATGCGGAGCTGGCCGTTTTCTTCGATGATTTCCTGCAGTTTGGTGCCAGTCAGGATAGTCATGCCCTTGCGCTCCAGGATAAGACGGAGGTTTTTAGAGACTTCCGCATCCATGGCTGGGACAATCCAATCCATCATTTCAATGACGGTTACTTTACTGCCGAAAGTCATAAAGGCTTGACCAAGTTCGATACCAACAACACCGCCGCCAATGATAACCAGGCTTTCTGGCACTTCATTCATGTCTAAAATGTCATCACTGGTCATGACAAGAGGTGATTCCATACCTGGGACATTGAGCTTGCTGACTTTGGAACCACCAGCAAGGATGATCTTCTTGGTTTCCAGCAGGTCTGTGCCGTTGACCAGGACATTTTTATCCTTGGTAATGGTTCCGATACCCTTATGAATATCAACGCCGTAGCTGCGTAGGAGGCCGGCCACTCCGCCAACCAGAGTGTTGACGACCTTGTTCTTGGTTTCCAGGACCTTGTCCATATCCACGGTAAAGCTTGGGTTTTCAATGATAATTCCGCGGTTCGCCGCATGCCCCAGAGTCTCAATAATTTCAGCATTGTGGAGGTAGGTCTTAGTCGGAATACAGCCGCGATTGAGGCAGGTTCCGCCCAGTTCAGACTTCTCAACTAAGGCAATCTTACCGCCCAGCTGAGCTGCCTTGATGGCTGCAACATAACCTGCTGGGCCTCCGCCAATGACTACGATGTCATAGGCATCATCACTCTTATCGTCATCTGATGGTGCTGTCGCTGCCGGCGGTGCAGGACTTTCCGCCGGAGTCGCGCCGCCAGCGCTAGGGATGTCTTCCCCTTCCTCTCCCAGATAGCCGATGACTTCTGTGACAGGGACGGTTTCCCCATCTCCCTTGAGGATGGCAATCAGGTAGCCGTCTTCTTCTGCTTCCAATTCCATGCTGACCTTGTCGGTCATGATTTCCAGGAGAATTTCCCCTTCTTTGACAAATTCGCCGACCTTTTTATTCCATTGGACAATCTGTCCCTCGGTCATATCAACGCCGGCCTTGGGCATAATTACTTCTAAAGCCATTTTTTACTCCTCTTTTATACTTTTTAAATAACCTCTTAGACCAACATAGAGATTGGATCTTCAATCAAAGCTTTCAGGTCCTTCATAAACTTAGCTCCAGCCATACCGTCGACGACCCTGTGGTCAATGGTCAGTCCCAGGCTCATAATCGGCCGGATGACAATTTCTCCGTTCAGGGCAACAGGTTTCTCAATAGTGGCACTGACGCCCAAGATGGCCGAGTTAGGCTGATTGATAATCGGGCCAAAGGATTGGACACCAAACATGCCCAGATTGCTGATGGTGAAGGTAGAATTTTGCAGCTCGCTCGGTGCCAGCTTGCCATCCAGGGTCCGGCCGATGATATCCTTGAAGGCCACAACTAGCTCAGACAGGCTCATCTTATCAGCATTGTAGACTACAGGCGTCATGAGACCATTATCCATACCGACAGCCATGGCCAGATTGACATAGTTGTGGGTGATGATGGTCTTGCCGTCCTCGGTCAGGGAGGAATTGAGATAAGGGTGCTTCATCAGGGTTTTAACCACAGCCAACGACAGCAAATCTGTGACCGTCACCTTCTTGCCGGTCGCTTCCATGATTGGATCTATAACCTTCTTGCGTAGGGCCAGCATTTCCGTCATATCCACATCATAGTTGAGGGTAAAGGTCGGCGCCGTCAGATAGGAATCCACCATCCGTTGGGCGATAACCTTGCGCATCGGTGTCATTGGAATACGCTCAATCTCACCGTAAGGCGTGATATTATCTGGTACTTCTTCAACCTTTTCAATAACAGTCGGCGACTTGATGCTGTCACTTTCGACATTTTCAGGCAGGAAGGCCAGGACATCCTTCTTCATAATCTTGCCACGGTGCCCAGTTCCCTGAATCTCATTCCAGGCGATATTGTGCTCCTCGGCTATGCGCTTGGCCAGCGGTGAAATCCGAACCGCATGGGTATCTTGATAGGTTTCCACATCTTCCTTGTGGACGCGACCGTTTGAGCCTGAACCGGAAACATCGTAAAGATTGATTCCCAGATCGTCTGCCAGCTTTCTAGCTGCAGGGGTCGCTCTTAATTTTTTGTCATCCATGATCTCTCTCATTCTTAAATAATTCATTGGTCGAGGCAACATTTGCCCTTATTTTTGTTTTTATTCTAGTAATATTAGCAAAAATCGGATTTTTATTCTCAGTTATTTATACATAATTTAAATTACGTAAATGTTAGTCATTGTTTATCTACACCTTACTCTTTATGATAAGTCTTACGGATAGCGTCTTTGATGGATTCTACTGTCGGAATCATGGCATTTTCAAGATTTTGAGCATAAGGCATCGGCACGTCTTCTCCAGCACAGCGACGAATCGGTGCATCCAGATAGTCAAAGGCTTCAGACTCAGATATAATAGCCGAAATTTCTCCGATATAGCCGCTGGTCTTATGGGCATCGTTGACCAGAACGACTTTTCCTGTTTTTTTAACTGAGTTAATAATAATATCTTTATCAAGCGGTACCAAGGTACGAGGATCGACTACTTCTACTGAAATGCCTTCTTCTGTCAATTCTTCAGCTGCTTGCATAACTCTGCGGAGCATTTTCCCATAAGTCACAACTGTTACGTCCATTCCTTCTTTTTTGATGTCACCAACACCGAGAGGGATTGTATAATCAGGGTCAAGTGGAACTTCGCCTTTTTGGTTGAATTCTGATTTATACTCAAGGATAATAACAGGATTGTTGTCGCGAATTGAAGATTTCAACAATCCCTTCATATCTGCGGGAGTTCCAGGTGCTACGACTTTGAGACCGGGAATATGGGTAAACCAAGATTCTAAAGATTGCGAGTGTTGAGCAGCTGATCCGACACCATTTCCAGCTGCGCAACGAATTGTCATCGGAACTTGTCCTTTACCACCAAACATATAACGTGTTTTAGCAGCCTGGTTGACAATCGCATCCATGGCAATGACAGAAAAGTCCATGAAAGTCATATCTACAATAGGACGAAGGCCTGTCATGGCAGCTCCTGCTGCAGCTCCTGAAATGGCTGCTTCAGAAATTGGGCAGTCCCGCACGCGCTTAGGGCCAAATTCTTCTAACATTCCGACGGATGTTCCAAAATCTCCTCCGAAAATGCCGACATCTTCTCCCATTAACAACACATTTTCATCAAGACGCATTTCCTCAGACATGGCAAGGATAATGGTGTCACGGAAAGACATTGTTTTTGTTTCCATTATTGTTCAATCTCCTCTCTTTAATCTGCATAAATATCTTCAAAAGCTGATTCAAGCGGTGGGAATGGACTTTCTTCCGCGAATTTTACAGATGCTTCTACTGCTTCTTTAACCTCTGCTTGAATAGCCTCTAACTCTTCATCGCTTGCAATCTGATTTGCTAGTAAGTATTTACGGAGATTTTCAATCGGATCTTTTTTCTTCCACTCCTCTACTTCTTCACGCGTCCGATACTTGCCAGGGTCAGATGAAGAATGCCCCAGCCAGCGGTAGGTAATGCTCTCAATCAGGACAGGCCCCTTGCCTCTGCGGACGTGGTCCACCGCTTTTTTGAAACCTTCATAGACATCTAGGACATTGTTGCCATCCTCGATAAACAACCCCGGAATGCCATAGGCTGCACTGCGCTCGTGAATATGCTCAACATTGGTCATTTTCTTGATATCAGCTGAAATGCCGTATCCGTTATTGATGCAGTAGAAAATCACTGGCAAATTCCAAATAGAAGCCATATTAACTGCTTCATGAAAAACACCTTCGTTAGTTGCTCCGTCACCAAAAAAGCAAACGACAATCTTTCCTGTATGATGCATTTGCTGAGTAAGGGCTGCACCGACAGCAATTCCCATGCCGCCGCCAACAATACCATTTGCTCCCAAATTTCCAGCATCCAAATCAGCAATATGCATGGAGCCACCTTTTCCTTTGCAGGTTCCGTTGTATTTGCCCATGATTTCTGCCATCATGCCATTCAGATCAATCCCTTTAGCAATGGCTTGGCCATGACCACGGTGGTTGGATGTAATCAAATCATCAGGATCGAGGGCCAACATAGCTCCGACACTCGCTGCTTCTTCTCCGACTGAAAAGTGAGTCATGCCTGGAACTTTCCCCTTTTTTACGAGCTGAGCAATTTTTAAGTCCATCCGACGAATTTCTTCCATCTTCCGAAACATCTCTAACAAGAGATTTTTATCTAACATTGCCATATTTTTTACCTTTCTAAACTTGGTTTCTACAATCACATTCTAACCAATCCTAAAAAAACTGTCAAAATTTATGCTTGCAGAATTTCACAAAGAAAAATCAGCTAACCTTGCTGGCAAGCTGATTTGAATTGACAAAATAAAAATTTCACAAATAGATTTTTCTACTTTTTCCCAAAATCTTCTATCATTTGATTGATTTCTGAACGATTTGGTGTTGTTAAGATATAATGAATATCTCCTTGTAAATCAGCAAAAGCCTGTGGCATAATTTTTACTGCTTTTAACTTATCACCGTATTTTTCACGCAACTCTTCTTCTGAATATACATAATTTGAGGTTGAACGACGAGCAGTCACCAAGCCATATTGTGTTTCTACTTGAGACTGTGGGAAAGGTTCACCGTTTACAACAGCTGCATATCCACGATAAAGGTCAATGGAATGAGCAAAGTTATACAAATCAATAGTGAAAGCGCCCGCTGGACGATTATTGTATTCTATGGCGATATAATCATCTCCATTATGGAAAAATTCAATATGGAAGAAACGTTCTTTCATGCCGAACGTTTTAATGATAGCTTCCCCATATTGACGTAATTTAGGATCCATATCTTTTATAATATAGTATGAGTTTTCGTAATGATTTAATATTAAATCTAAAGGAGTATAAGCATAGTCGAAAGTTGTTGAAAACACAATATTTCCCTTTGAATCTAGTAGCCCGTCAAATGTACAAATTTGTCCAGAATCAACAAATTTTTCAAAGAAATAAACGGTCTGCTTATCCCATTCTTGCTTAAACTGTTCAACATCTTCACTGCTTTCAAGTTTATAAGTTCCCGCTGCGCCAACTCCATTATCTGGCTTCGCAATCAATGGAAGACCAATTTTACTTACCGCCATGTCAACTGCCTGCAAGGTTTTTACAATTTGACCAGGAACGACAGGAACTCCGGCCTTTTTAAAAAGTTTCTTCATTTCAGATTTGAATTTTGTCTTTTTCAAGTCTTTTGGTTTTGGTCCTACAACATTGAACTGTTCACGCAATTTTGCATCTTGATCTAACCAATATTCATTGTGTGACTCAATGCGGTCAATTGGTCCGTGCTTGTAAAAAAGGAAAGCTACAGCACGTTTCACTTCATCAAGATTTTCTAAATTTTCCACACGAAAATATTCTGTTAAAGCATTTTTCAACGGTTGATCTAGTTGATCATAAGGTTCCTGCCCGATGCCCAAAACAGTAATTCCTTTATTTGCAAGTTCAACAGTAAATTGTTGAAAATTTTGCGGATAATAAGGTGAAATAACGATATAGTTCATAATAGTGTTTCCTTTCTAATCATAGGTTTAATTGATTGAGAAAATAAGGCATTTGCTTGCGCCACCAAATCCAGTCATGCGAAACATCATATCCCCATTCAGCAAACCATGCCGGAATGTTCTTATGTTCAAAGGCTTCTTTTAAGGTGTAGAAAGAAGGTAGTCCGTCCTGTTCCCATGCACCAAGTCCTGTACAGACAATAATATCAGCATTGCGACAGCGATCAATAAACCAGCCATCATTTTGATTCCAAATATAATCTGCCGGTGAATTTTGATAAATTATTTCATCCTCTAAACAATCACCAACAAAATAGCGCGCATCATAAACTCCGCTCAGTGCAATGACTTTATTGAAGACATCGGGGTGCTGGAGAAAGAAATTAACAGCGTGATAGGCTCCCATGGAACAACCTGTCGTCATCATTGGATCAAACCAACCTGTTTTATGCTTGATAAAAGGAATGGCTTCCTCAATGACATAGCGCTCATAGGCTCGGTGCATTTCTGCTCGGTCGTGAGGAGATTTCCAATCAGCCAGCCAGCTTTCACTATCTACACTACTCAAAGTGAAAAATTGGATTTTTCCTGTTTCGATAAACCATGAACAAGCCTCAATCATACCAAAATCTGCATATTCATTATGACCGCCTCCCGATGAAGCGAAAACGATTACAGGCATTCCAGCGTGTCCATAACGATTCACATACATTTCACGGCTTAAATTACCGCTCCAATGACTTAAAAATTCAACATGCATATAAATTCTCTTCTCATATTCTTAATTGATTTATTTACCATTTTTCACTAAAGAAGCGAAGGCAATCAGGTAAATGCTCAGCCCAAGCCATTTCATTGTGTTCTGCACCGGCTTGGATATAAAACAATAGATTTTCCAAATCTAAACCACCTGCAATTAACTGACGAAAGTAGGTTAATGACGAATCAATATAAGCTTGCTTGATATTGCCAGCCATCAAGGTTTTATCTGTATCATCTGCTTCTTCTGTTCCAACATAAATATAAATATGCTGATCTGCTAATAAGTTATGACGTTCTATATAACGATTGAATGCTTCTTGGTGTAGCCAGTTCGCAGATGAGAAAACACCCAAGCAACCGATTTGCTCTTGGTATTCAATTCCCATAAACTGCGTAATATTTCCACCCAAAGAAGAACCAACCATGCCCGTGTGTGCTCGGTCTGACTTGGTACGATAATGCTCGTCAACAAAGGGTTTGACAACTTCCATGACAAACTCAGCATACTCTGTCCCTTTGCCTCCAAATTCTATACCTGGAATAGTTGACTCCTGGTATTTCCAAGCAGAATACTCATTCATTCGATTAAAACCGTCGTTGTCAATAGCTACCACAATCATTTTTTCAATGTCCGGATTTCGCTTAATTGTTGGAATAATCTTCCAAGAATGACCGCTAAAAGACTCCTTACTATAAAGGACATTTTGACCGTCATGAAAATAAACTACAGGATAAGATTTCTTAGTATTTTGCTCATAATTTCTAGGAAGGAGCACCCGAACACGACGCTTTTGTTTAGTATAAGGCACTTCTAATTCATGTGTTCTAACTTCAAGGTAAAAATAGGAATGGTTCATTATCAGAAAACTTTCTATTTTCAAAATTTTTATCTATTATATCATAAAATATGCAAAAAAGTTAGGAATTCCTAACTTTTTTAATACTTTTACAACTTATCGTCATTATTTCCATTTTTTCAGAAAGAAAATTAGAGATTTTGATAGCTTTCGATAGCTTGTAGAGCTCGTTTTGCTATTTTTTCATAGCGTTCTTTCTTGTCTCGAATTCGAGGACCGTCCAATTCTTTGATAATTCCAAAGTTGATATTCATCGGCTGGAAATGTTTGCTGTCAGCGTGCGTGATATAATGAGGTAAGCTTCCAATAGCAGTTGTTTCTGGAAAGATCACAGCTTCTGCTCTATTGAAAAGACGAACTGCATTGATACTAGCTACGAGTCCAGATGCAGCGGATTCCACATATCCCTCTACACCAGTCATCTGACCCGCAAAGAAGATATTCTGTTGTTTTTTAGACTGAAAAGTTTGAGTCAGAAGATTCGGTGAATCCATGTAAGAATTACGGTGCATCACGCCATAGCGAACAAACTCTGCATTTTCCAAACCTGGAATCATCCGAAAAACGCGCTTCTGTTCGCCCCATTTAAGATGTGTCTGAAATCCAACGATATTATAAAGACTCCCAGCTGCATTGTCTTGACGAAGCTGAACGACTGCGTATGGCGTCTTAAATTCGCCATCACGAGGACCTTGATAGTCATCTGGGTATTCCAAGCCGACCGGTTTCATAGGACCGTAGAGCATGGTTTTTATCCCTCTCTTAGCCATCACCTCAATCGGCATGCAGCCTTCAAAATATTTTTCTTTTTCAAAAGCATTGAGAGGCGCTTCCTCAGCATTGATTAAAGCATCGTGAAAAGCTATAAATTCACTTTTAGTCATGGGAGCATTTAGATAAGCAGCTTCTCCCTTGTCATAGCGAGACTTGAGATAAACTTTTTCCATATCAATCGTATTGACATCTACAATTGGTGCTGCAGCATCATAAAAGTAAAATCCAGTTCCACCATTTAGCGCATGGATTTTTTTAGCAAGCGCATCACTTGTCAAAGGACCTGTCGCAATAACAGTAATCGTATCGTTAGGGATTTCTGTTATTTCCTCACGAATAACCTCAATGAAAGGATGATTATTTAGCTCATCGGTGACTGATTTTGAAAAGCTCTCTCTATCAACCGCTAACGCTCCTCCGGCCGGTACACGCGTAGCTTCTGCTGCTCGCATAATGATTGAATCCAAACGGCGCATTTCTTCTTTTAGCAGACCAACTGCGTTTGTCAGTGAATCTCCCCGTAGAGAATTAGAACAGACTAGTTCTGCAAAATCACTAGTCTTATGCTGAGGAGTGGATTTCATTCCGCGCATTTCGTACAGTTTAACAGGAATACCGCGTTTAGCAATCTGATAAGCTACTTCGCTGCCAGCCAGACCAGCTCCTATGACATTGATGTAAGATTGAGACATACAACGAATACCTATTTGGGAGGGTTACTCCCACAAATCTTTCTAATTATTCTTTATCATTATAACAAAAAAAGCCTCTACTGACGAGTGAGACTTTCTAGAACACAAATACACTAACTTATTAGTATCCATCCTCAAACATTGGTGTAAAGAATATAATGATTGGTCATGTATCTATTTCTTTAACATTTTTTCCAGATAAGCAATTTTAACAGAATCCTTATCATTATTTTGGTCATTTCGATAGGAATCTTGCGAAGATGCTGTGTAAATCTTAAGATATTGTTCAGCATCAGGAAGAAAATAAATTACCCCTGCTGTTTCATGTTTTACCAATTCATCTAAAGGAATCCCAGCAAAGTTTTCTAAAGTATTCATGCTACCAAACTCAACCGATAGATTTCCTTTTTGAAATTCGTGCTCGTGCAAATCTACTAATTGGTAGCCAAGCCGGTTCATAATCGTTTCAATCTTTTTAAAATCATAAATTCGTACCTCATCAGGTGCGTCCCATCCCCTAGGATCTCCTGGAACATGGATATCAATATCTCGTGCTTGCCAGTCTTGACCAGTTACCTGTTCAAGACCTAGCGAGCCCATAAGAAAAGGAATAATTCCGATTTTATTTAATTCCTCGGAAATTTTTAAAAACTCATGAAACTTCTCTTTCATATAATCTCCTTTTGTGGATGCGAAAATTATTTGCATAAGTTAAATTATGTAAAACATTGAATTATTTTACTTTTTCTTCTTCGTAATCCCCGTTGCTGCAGACAACTTGTTTGCCACCACCGCGAACTTTCTTTTCTACAAGATACTGACCGCATTTCGGACAAGAGCGACCAACCGGTTTATCCCAAGAGGTGAAGTCACAATCTGGATAGCGATTGCAACCATAAAAAAGCCGATTGCGCTTGGTTTTGCGCTCAATGATTTGTCCTTGATGACATTTAGGACACTCTACGCCTATTTTTTTGACAATTGCTTGGGTGTGACGACAATCGGGGAAGTTGCTACAAGCATAGAATTTACCATAACGTCCTAACTTGATAACCATAGGACTTCCACAAACTTCACAATCAAAACCAGCCGGTTCGTCTTTAATTTGAATTTTCTCCATTTCAGTTTCTGCTTTAGAAACTTCTTTTTCAAATGGTTTATAAAATTCGTCAATGACCTTTTTCCACTGCTCTTTTCCGACTTCTACATCATCCAATTTGGCTTCCATATCAGCGGTAAACTTCACATTGACAATATCTGGGAAGAATTCAACAATCAATGAATTCACAATTTCTCCCAATTCGGTTGGTTCAAAGCGTTTGGAAACTAATTTTACATAGTAGCGTTTTTGAATAGTTTCGATCGTTGGTGCATAAGTTGATGGACGCCCAACGCCATTCTCCTCCAAGGTCTTAATTAAAGTTGCTTCTGAATAACGTGCTGGTGGTTGAGTAAAATGCTGCTCAGGATTGGTGTTGATACACTTAACCAAATCACCTTTTTTCATGTCTGGCAGCATTTTGTTTTTATCAGAGTCGTTATAAATAGCTAGATAACCATCAAATTTAACCTGACTACCATTTGCAGCAAATTGAACACCATTTTGCTCTAACTTCACACTCATCGTGTCAAATACCGCAGCAGTCATTTGACTCGCCACGAAACGATTCCAAATCAACGTATACAATTTCAATTGATCTTTATCTAGATATTTTGCGATATTGTCAGGTGTATTAAATACACTTGACGGACGAATCGCTTCATGAGCATCTTGTGCGCCAGAAGTATTTCGGACTCTACTGCCATGTTTAGAATATTTTTCGCCAAAACGATCTGTAATGAAAGTTGCAGCTTCGTTTTGAGCTACTGGGCTAATACGAGTAGAATCTGTACGCATATAGGTAATCAAACCTTGCACACCAGAACCGATATTGATTCCTTCGTAGAGTTGTTGAGCGACCATCATAGTTTTGCGAGTTCGGAAATTGATTTTATTAGCAGCGTCTTGCTGCATAGATGATGTAGTATAAGGTAACGGAGCATGACGCTTGCGTTCCTTTTTCTCAACACTTTCCACGGTAAATTCATCATTCTTGATTTGAGAAAGAACATTTTTGACATCATCGTTGATAGCAAGTTTCATTTTCTTGCCATTTATACCATAAAAGCTTGCTTGAAATTGCCGAGCACCTTTCTTGAACGTTCCATCAATCGTCCAATATTCTTCTGGATTAAAAGCATTAATTTCGTTTTCACGATCAATGATGAGCTTCAAAGCAACAGATTGCACACGTCCAGCAGATAATCCCTTTTTGACCTTTTTCCAGAGAATTGGAGAGATAGAATACCCCACAATACGGTCAAGTACACGACGAGCTTGTTGAGCATCTACCAAATCCATATCAATTTGACGTGGTTCTTTAAAAGCATTTTTAACTGCATCTTTCGTAATTTCGTTGAAAACAACGCGATTTTTATCATGTTCATCCAGATTTAGAATATGAGCCAAATGCCAAGAAATAGCTTCTCCTTCTCGATCTGGGTCGCTCGCAAGATAGACTTGTTTAGCCTTTTTAGCTTCTTTTTTCAAATCATTGATAAGAGGACCCTTTCCACGAATATTGATATATTCTGGCTCATAATTATTTTCAAAATCAACGGACATCGTAGATTTTTTTAAATCTCGAATATGACCTACGCTGGCTAAAACCTTGTAGTTCCGTCCTAAATATTTTTCAATTGTTTTTGCCTTAGCTGGCGACTCTACAATCACCAGATTTTTTTTAGCTGTTATTTTTTTCTTCGTTTTTGTTGCCAATCTAAACACCTTCTAAAAGTAATAAACCTCATAGAGTTTAAACTATTTTTTTCAAGATGTCAACTAGTAGCATTCTCTTATAGGAGAACTTGTTTTAAAATTGGAATTCAGAAAGTACGTCAGCCCCTGATGTGATGCATTTTGCTCCTTCCTGAATCAAATGATGACAGCCATCACTTCTTCCATCTAAAATTGACCCTGGAATAGCAAATACATCTCGCCCTTCTTCCATTGCTCGCTCACAAGTAATAAGGCTGCCTGAGCGCATTTTTGCTTCGGCAACAATAACCCCTCTACACAATCCTGCTATAATCCGATTACGCTCTGGAAAATGAAATTTTAATGGCTCTGCTTCAGGACCATATTCACTAAGTACTAGATGATGTTCTCCCAAATACGATTGGAGTTTTTTATTTGCCCTTGGATAAAAAACGTCTAGACCCGTTCCGATAACTGCAATTGTTCGACCACCATTTTGCAATGCTGCCATGTGAGCTGAGGTATCAATTCCGCGTGCTAAACCACTCACGATAACCAATTCATTGTTTAGCTCTTTAATAATCTTTTGAACGGATTGACTGCCTACTCGGCTACTATTCCGACTTCCTACAACAGCTACTTTAGGTAATTTTAGCAAATCCAAATTACCTTTATAAAAAAGAAGAACGGGTGGATTATAAATTTCACTCAAATCCCAAGGATATACATCTTCCAAGATAGAAAAAGATGGGAATTTCTCAAATTCTTGATGTAATAAATCATCATCTAATTGTAAATATTTTTCGATAAAAAGAGCAGGATTACGACATTCGGAGACAACTGCCATATCTTTGACTGACAATTCTTTTTCGCGAATTTCTGCGTATTCCAATACATTGATGACTTGTTGGTTGGTCAAACCAGCTGTTTTTAGTTTATAAATATCAAAATTATCCATTTTATCATTCCTTTTACTATTGCTAATTGTCTTTCAGTTATATTATTCGTAAAAGGAATTAAAAAAACGAGAAATTCTCGTTTTTTACATTCTATCTAATTCTTTAATAATCCGAGCTGGGTTTCCTGCTAAAACAACATTATCACCATAAGATTTAGTGACAACTGATCCCGCACCAACGACAACATTGTTACCTAATGTTACTCCTGGTAAAATCGTTACACCACCACCTGCCCAGAAATTATCCCCAATAGTTATCGGTGCACCATACTCTACACCTGATATGCGTTCTTGTGCATCTAAGGGATGGATAGGAGTCAGAAGTTGACAATTCGGCCCAAACAATGCATTTTTTCCAATTGTAATCGGACAGACATCAAGCATAGTTATGTTCCAATTAGAGTAGAAATTATCCCCTAAATGTATATTGATACCATAATCGCAAACAAAATTTGGCTTCATAGAAATACTTTCACCAGTAGAACCAAGCCATTCTTTTACTAAATCACTTCTTCTTTTGTCATCTCGTTCTGCGTTAAATGTGTATTGAAATTTGCAAGAACGAGATACAAGCTTGCGTAATTCTGGATCTTGAGGATTGTATAATTGTCCCGCTATCATTTTTTCATATTCAGTTTCCATTGATTTTCCTTTTCATTCTTGATAAATAAATGGTTAAATACATTTGTTCATCTATGCGCATAACTAATTTCATCAGCCATTTCAATGATATTAGAAGGCAATTCCAATAACAGGTCACGCTTGTTTTTCTGATAAAACATATTTTTTCTCAATTAGGTTGTCCTGAATGTCATCTCCCGCCTTACAACCAAAGGCTAACCCACGTCCCATTAGAACTACTTCTTGGTGATTTTCTTCAGAAATGACTACATTATTGTTTAAAACCTTGCTAATAATCATTTTTGATCCTCTGCCTTTTCAATCATAGATTTAATTGGTTCAAAGGTTTTCCGGTGGATAGGAGTAATCCCCTTTTTCTTTAAGCCTTCTAAATGGTGCTGGGTTCCATAGCCAGCATTATGCGCAAAGTCATAACCTGGATAAGTTAAGTCATAATCTGTCATCATGCGATCCCTAGTCACTTTTGCTACGATTGAAGCAGCCGCAATGGAGAGTGAATTGGCATCTCCTTTGATGATAGAAGTCTGTGGTATTTGAAGATCTAGCTTCATGGCATCAATCAGAAGATGTTGTGGAGTAATTTTAAGATTTCCAACTGCTTCTATCATAGCCAACTTCGTTGCTTCATAGATATTCACTTCATCAATAACTTGATTATCCTTGATACCAATACCAATTGCAACCGCTTGCTTTAGCACTTCTTGATAGATTGTTTCATGTTTTTTCTTAGAAATTTTCTTGCTATCGTTGAGACCTTTTATTTTAGAGTTTTTAGGTAAAATAACTGCTGCAGCCACAACAGGACCGGCCAAAGGACCACGACCAACTTCATCAATGCCGGCAATCCATTCTATACCTTGTGCATAAAAATCTTTTTCATAGCATAGCATTTTTTCCAATCGAGCGTCTTCTTCATACTCATCTTGAATTGCTTTGCGACGCTTAACAACCAATTTCTTTACCCCAGTCCGTTCATCATGAGCCAGCGCTTTAAAAAATGGATCATCCAAACCAGTAACTTGTTCCAACTGTTTCTGAATTTCTTTAATCGTTGCCATTCAAGTCTCCCAGCATATCCAATGTATATCGCCCTACTTTTCCGTCACGAATCTCTTTGATAAAAAGCTGATAAAACCGGTCATAATTATCGCGAAATCCTAATTTCTGTGTCATATCCATAATTATTTCCGGTGCTTCTTCTTTCAAGTCTATTTGCTTGAACCGTTCTCGAAGCTCTTTTGGATAATGTTCTTTAAAATAATTGATTCCGAAAATAGCAACTTCATCCATTGGGAGCAAATCGTCTTTAATTGCTCCTGTTAAAGCGAGTTTTAAAGCTACTTTTTCATCCTCAAACTTAGGCCAGAGAATCCCTGGAGTATCTAAAATTTCCAAGTCCTTATTAGACTTGAGCCACTGCTGCCCCTTGGTAACACCTGGTTTATTTCCAGTCACAGCGATTTTTTTCCCAGCTAAACGGTTCATCAGGGTTGATTTACCAGCGTTCGGGATGCCGATAATCATAGTCCGCAATGTTTCAATTTGGATCCCACGTTCTTTTTGCCGAGCAATTTTTTCTTTCATCAATGACTTAGCTGCTTCTGTGACTTTTTTAACAGTTGATTGTTCTTTAGAA
This sequence comes from Streptococcus sp. HMSC034B05, assembly GCF_001809055.1. Lineage (NCBI taxonomy): Bacteria > Bacillati > Bacillota > Bacilli > Lactobacillales > Streptococcaceae > Streptococcus > Streptococcus sp. HMSC034B05. The sequence goes on from NZ_KV795581.1 coordinate 112,561, forward strand.
TTGATTGCCAAGGTCTTGATACCTTGACTTTCAAAATATCTTCGCCACTCTTTCGTCAGATCAGAATCAGCTAAATCCGTCTTATTTAAAATAAGAAGCTTGGGCTTATCGCCCACGATTTTAGTTAGCATAGGATTTTGACTAGATAATGGCAAACGCGCATCTATTAAAATTGTCACAAAATCCACAAATTTGATATTTTCTTGTACTTGTCTCCGAGCTTTTGACATGTGTCCTGGAAACCATTGAATTGTTACCATGAAAACCCTCTTTCTTACAGTATTCTAACATTTTCATTATATCAGAATTTTAAATAATCCGCATTGATAAATAGAGTCATAAAAAAAGCCTTTCAAAAATAAAAGGCGATTTTTAAATTTTAATGGTATAAAGCAGGTTTTCTATCTTGCTTATCGGTAAATGGAAGTCTTGGTTCACGAATCCGCTTTACATAATCAACAATTTCTTTTCCTTCATGGTCAAATTCTGCAACAGCAAAAAATTGATCATGATAAAAGAAAAATTTATAATGATTTTCAAATGCTTCCTTGAGCCATTTTTCTTTTGCAATAATAGAACGCATAGGATAGTCATCTACAGCAGCAACCCAAACAGGCTTACGATGCGCGTGGGTTAAGAGCAAATCTGCCATATGGATCATCGTTTCCTTTCCCTGTTTCAGTAAAATAATACTATGACCATTGCTATGCCCGCCAGTATGAACTAGTTGAATTTCTGGAATGATATTTAAATATTCAGTAAATGTCTCGACTTGATGCTGAATCGGCTCCCAATTTTCTCTTAGATAGGTTCCACGTGTTCGATTATTTGGATTCATCATTTCATACCATTCAATATCATTGACAAAAATCTTAGCATTAGGAAAGGTTGAAACCAATTGATTGTTTTCATCTAATTTCGTTAAACCGCCAGAGTGATCGTGGTGCATGTGAGTCATCAACACATGAGAAATATCTTTTGGTGTCAACCCTAAGGTTTCCAAGCTTTCCTCAATTCTGCTTTCGGATAAAATTCCTAGATTTCGTCTCTGTTTATCCGAAAGTTTAGCAGTATTAAAACTTGCATCAATTAAATAGTTTTTGTCCTTGTATTGAATCAATATGGGATCTGTCAATTCAACCATCATATTTTCTTTAGTTGTTGGATAATAGCGTGACCAAACAACTTTTGGTACAGGGCCAAAGAGAGTGCCTGCATCCGTCATTTTATCAGCACCACGTAACCAAATTAGTTTCATGTCTCCAAATTGATATTCTTGTAGAGTGAGTTTTGCCATTTCTTACTCCTTTAGCCATCTTTCAGCAATTTCTCGTCTAATAGAATTTCCAGACCTACCATAATTTTCAATAATCTCAGCATCCTTTAAGTAACGTCTGATATTAATTTTATCAAATTTTTGAAAAGGCCCGATAAGTCTAATAATTTCATCGGATATTTCAATTGCAACTTTAGTTGTGTATAATTTTATGCGAGAAACAAATTTTGCGTCTTCTTCTATCTGACTAGGATAGGAGTCAAAATAAGCTTCTGCCGAGCATAGTTTATTATACAAATCAGCAAACTTATGTTGGTGAACCTCGACATCAATCAAGCGCTTACCAAATTCTCTTTTCACTTTTGCAAATTCAAGTCCTTTCTTAAAAGCTCCCTCAGCAATCCCTAACGCAATAGCACTTAAACCAAGTTGCATATTCTTGATAATGTTAGCAAATTGTACATCTCCAAGCAATTCACCTCCCAGTAAAGCATGTTTTGGGAGTAAGACATTTTCTAAAGTAACTGAACTCAAAGGGAGACCGATTAACCCTGGCTTTTCAATTTGTTCACCAATCAGAACATCTGAATCATTCGGATCGACAATAAAGAGTCCGTACGTCTCTTCCTTACTTTGTTCTTTTACTTTTGCCAAAATTAATAATATATCTGCAACACTGCTATTAGAAATCATGGCTTTTTTCCCTGATAGATACCAGCCCTGCTCAGTTTTTGTTGCATAGGTTTCTAGGTCTTCCAGTCCATTTAAGTGCTTATATTCACAAAATCCCAGCCCTGCTATGCAGTTGCCTTTCAGTAATTTTTCAAGATATAACTCCTTTTGCTCTGCTGTCCCAAAATTTAAAATAGAATAGATGCCATAGCAGCCTTGGGTTAATAAAATAGCTGAAAGAGCAGCAAATTCATTAGCAATTTTTCGGATAAATGTGATGAAATCAGAACTCAATGTATGATTTTTTTCAGATAAAATGGGCGAAAATATCTTCATATCATTCGCTAAATTATCCCATATCTCTCTTGGGAAATCATTTGACTCATCATATTCTCTTACATAGTTTCTAATTGCTGTATTTACATATGAATCAAGCATTGTTGCTGTAGTGCTATTTTTTGACATTGATTCTCTCCTTTATTAAGTATCAAGGCTCTGAAATAGGCTGATAATAATCTTTTAAAAGTTCTTCATAAACATATGCTTCAACTTCGTTATAATTTGTTTTATAAGGTCTGCAGAACCAAATATTAAATGGTATCGGATCTTTAAAACGGACAACTTTAAATTTATCTTTATCTACAAAGTACTCTACTGGACGAGGTAAAATAGCAATCATATCGTTCTCATACGTGGACTCTGTTAAAAAGTCCCACGTTGATGATAAATAGGTAAAATTCGTTTTTATTTTTTTGTTTTTTAATTTCTCTGTTATCAATTCATAAGTGGTAAATGATTTATTAAAGGTTGCCAAATCATAAGCAGCGATGTCTTTCCATTCTAAAAATTCTTTATCCGCTAAAGGATGATTTTTGTCCATGTAAGCTGCATATTCATCGACTTGGATAATATATTGCTCATATTTTTTTGTATCCAAACTAGTTGGTTCAATCAATAAAACAAAATTCAAATCGCCTTCGATAAATTTTTGACGTAAATCCTTGCTTCCACCTTCTACAACTTGAATATTGATGTGTGGATTATCCTTTAAAAATTTAGGGAGCACACTGGCAAAGTAAACGCGTAAAATCAAAGAAGGAATACCTAAACTAATGGTACCTTTTTGTTTCTGGGCTTCTCTATGAATCATGGACTGCATTTCTTCGTAACGATTAACAATTTCAGTTGCAAAACGATAAATTTTCCCACCAGCTTCTGTCAGACTTTCTAGCCTTCCATTTCTACGATTAAAAAGCTGAAGTCCTTCAGCGGTTTCAAAATTTGTGACAAATTGACTCAAAGCAGATTGACTAATATGAATTTTTTTAGCAGCAATTGAAAGATTACATCCACATTCAACGATATTAATAAAATACGTCATTTGAATAATATCCATGTTCGTCGTCTCCTATCTTCAATATTTTTGTGATGTAATTTGTCAAGAATAAAATAGCAACCAATCATTTTGAATACAGATGATTAGTTGCTAATAGTTCGATTAAAAACTTATCATCGATAAAGTTCTTTATAAGCATATAGTAACACATTTTATGGCAAACAGTAGTTCTATTTGCTTGATATTTTAACTAGATAGACATTGTTTTTAAATCTTCCGACACAATTACGTCTCCAGCTGTTTTTTCAAGGACTTCTTCCAGAGTGACGCCGGGTGCTAATTCTTTTAGCAGGAATTTACCATCTTGAAAGCCAAATACCGCTAGTTCTGTGATGACTAAATCCAAAACTCCTTTAGCTGATAGAGGCAATGTGCACTCTTTCAGCAATTTTGACTGTCCATCAACAGTTGTATGTTGGATGGCAGCGATAACTTTTTTAGCACCAACGAGAAGATCCATAGCCCCTCCCATTCCTGGCGCGAATTTGTCAGGAATAATCCAGTTTGCAATACTGCCATCTTGGCTGACTTCTAACGCTCCTAAAACCGTCGCATCAACATGACCTCCACGAATAATAGCGAAAGAAGTTTGAAGATCAAATAAAGACGCTCCTGGTAAAAGAGTAATGGGGGCTCCACCAGAGTTGGCCAGATTCGCATTGTAGTTTTCTTTTGTCGGTGTCTCACCAAAACGAAGTGCCCCATTTTCTGCTTGAAGAATCACATTCACACCTTCAGGAATGTAATCAGCAGAAGCGTTCGGAATCCCAAAACCAAGGTTGATGACATCTCCATCCTTAAATTCAAGTGCGATACGTCTTGCAATAATTTCTTTTGGTTTCATATTACACTACCCCTGCAAATTTTTTTGTCTCCGTCCAGAGGTCCCCCATCATTTCATGATGTTCTTCAGCAGTCAAACTTTTAACAACATAATCTACAAGGATTCCTGGAATGTATATATCGTTGGGATCGATTTCACCAACTTCAACAATGTCATTAGTTTCGACAATAACTGTATCAGCTGCAAGCGCTAGTTGCAATGAAATATTTTTAGTTGTACCGTCAATATATAAATTACCATATTTGTCTGACTTGGTAGCTTTAATCAAAGCAACATCGATTTTCAAAGGGTCATAAACCAGATATTCTCTGCCATTACGGACTACTTTTTCATAGTCATTTTCCAAAATAGTACCTACACCAGTAGGAGTCAAGACAGCTCCTAAACCGGCTCCAGCAGCGTGAAGTCGTTCTACCACAGTTCCCATTGGTGTGAACTCAACTTCCATATCACCACTAAAATATTCATGTTGCACTGCTGCAGAAGTTCCCACATGAGCAGCGATGTATTTTTTTACTTGGTGGTTTTCGCATAAACGACCAACACCAACTTCTTTACCAGGTTGTGAAGTCACCACCGATACTATTGTTAAGTTTTGTTGATTTTGTCGAATCAGTTCTTCAATGAGTTCAAATGGTTCACCTACCCCAAGAAAGCCTGAGATGCCAACCATATCGCCAGATTTAATCTTAGAAATTGCTTCTGGTAATGTTACAATGTGCATACCACTACCTCCACCTACTATTTGCGATTAAAAACAGCTTTGCGCTTTTCTACAAAAGCATGCATCCCTTCTACTTTATCCTCTGTAGAGAACAACAATGCTTCTGCTTCAGTTTCGAGCCTAATAGCATTTTTAAGTGGAAGTTCTGAACCAACCTGAATAACATGTTTAGCTTTCTCTACTGCTAACGGTGCATTCTTCATAATTGCAGCAGCCAATTCTTCAGCTGAAGTTAACAGTTCTTCCGCAGAAACCAACTTATTAAGAATTCCCAGTTCGTAGGCTTCTTGACCTTTCACTGTACGAGCAGTGAAAATCAATTCTTTCGTACGGCTTGTTCCAATCAAACGAGACATACGTTGAGTACCAGCGAATCCTGGAATAATGCCCAAGCCAACTTCTGGAAAGCCAACAACTGTCTTTTCAAATCCAATACGGATATCTGTCGAAAGTGCTAATTCCATTCCTCCTCCAAGTGCATACCCATTGAGTACTGCAATTGTTGGTTGACGTAAGTCAGAAAGTCGAGTAAAAGTATTGTTTGCAAATGTCATATATTCAAAAGCTTGAATTGGCGACATCACGTCCATTTCTTTAATATCAGCTCCAGCTACAAATGCCTTTTCTCCTGCCCCTGTTACAATCACAACACGGATTTCTTCACTTTGTTCAACTTGATCAAGAACATCATTCAGATCAGTTAATACTTGAGAACTCAAAGCATTTAATGCTTCAGGACGATTGATCGTAATGTAGCCGATGCTGTTTTTTACTTCTAGTAAAACAGTTTTACTCATTTTAATGCTCCTACTTATAAAATTTGAAATATTAAGTACAGTGTCAACAAATACTTGAACCAAAAATGTAAGAGCTTACAATGCTATGATATCCCATTTTCCCATTCTCGTCTACTTAATCTTAATTTATAACTCTATAAGTTTAACTTATAGAGTTATAAAAAATACTAAGACTTTTTGATTTTCAAAATAAAAAAACAAACTCTACTAAGAATCATTTAAGATAAACGTCTTAGATAGAATTTGTTTTACAGAGTAAAAAAATCAAATGGTAAATTAAATTTAGTAGGTAATTATTTTTAACGTTCTACAATAACTGCTGTGCCCATTCCTCCTCCGATACAAAGAGTTGCAAGACCACGTTTAGCATCGCGTTTTTCCATTTCATGCAACAAAGTAACCAGAATACGGCAGCCTGATGCTCCAATTGGATGACCAAGTGCAATGGCACCACCGTTTACGTTTACTTTTTCCTGATCAAGATTTAACTCCTTACCAACAGCACATGCTTGCGATGCAAATGCTTCATTGGATTCAATCAAATCGAGATCTTCAGTTGTAAAGCCACCCTTTTCAAGTGCTTTACGAGAAGCATAAATTGGTCCGCAACCCATGATTTTCGGATCTAATCCTGCACTTGCATAGGATTTTATGGTTGCTAAAACAGGAATGCCTAGCTCTTTCGCTTTTTCTGAACTCATGACAACAACTGCTGCCGCTCCATCGTTGATACCAGAAGCATTACCAGCTGTGACCGTTCCACCTTCTTTAAAGACAGGGCGTAATTTAGCCAAACCTTCTAGTGAGGCATCTTTTCTTGGAAATTCATCCGTATCAAAAACAATTGGCTCACCTTTTCTCTGTGGAATAATCACTGGAACGATTTCTTCTTTGAAACGTCCAGCTTCAATAGCTGCCACAGCACGTTGTTGTGACTGAACAGCAAAAGCATCTTGGACTTCACGAGAAATATCATACTGTTCAGCAACATTCTCAGCTGTGATTCCCATATGGAAATCACCAAAAGCGTCAGTCAGACCGTCGCGCAACATAGTGTCAATCACTTTTGTATCTCCCATACGAGAGCCCCAACGCTGACCTTGAAGAACGTATGGTGCCTGACTCATATTTTCTGCACCACCTGCTACAATAATATCTGCATCTCCACATAAAATTGCTTGGGCAGCTAATTGAACTGTTTTCAGTCCTGAACCACATACCTTATTCACTGTAAAGGCTGGAGAAGAGACTGGAATACCCGCATTGACACTCATTTGACGTGCTACATTTTGCCCTAGTCCTGCTGCCAACACATTTCCCATAATCACTTCATCAATTTGTTCTGCTTTCAAATGTGCTCGTTCAATCGCACTTTTAATAACCAAACTTCCCAAATCAACAGCTGAAATATTTTTCAAACTTCCACCAAAAGAACCTAATGGTGTACGAACTGCTGATACAATCACTGCTTCTTTCATTTCTTGCTCCTTATATCTTAATATTTAAAGAAACCTTCCTTTGTCTTACGACCCAGTTTACCAGCTTCAACCATTTTTTTCAACAATGGAGCAGGACGATATTTTGGATCACCAAATCCATTATTCAATACACCCATAATAGCTAAGCAAACATCCAAACCAATCAAATCAGCTAAAGCCAATGGTCCAATAGGATGGTTAGCACCGAGTTTCATAGCTTCATCAATTTCTTCAGCTGTTGCAACCCCTTCTCCGAGAATGAAAATCGCTTCATTAATCATCGGAATCAACACACGGTTCACTACAAAACCATAAGAATCTTTAACATCAACTGCTGTTTTACCGATTTTTTCAGTTAATTCACGAACAGCTTTAACGACTTCTTCTGATGTTTGAAGTGCTTTGATTACTTCGACCAATTTCATAACAGGAGCAGGATTAAAGAAGTGCATTCCAATGACTCGTTCTTGATGTACTGTTGCTGCAGCAATATCTGTGATAGACAAAGATGAGGTATTTGAAGCTAAAATAGTTTCTGGAGATGTCAATTCATCTAATTGTTTAAAAATACTCAACTTAATATCTCTATTTTCAGTAGCTGCTTCAATAACTAACTGAACATTTTTAGCATCCTCATATGAAGTTGATGGAATCAGCTTACTCAAAATACTATTTTTATCATCTTCTGAAAGACGACCTTTTTCAACGGAGCGTGTTAGTTGCTTAGTGATATTTCCGATGCCTCTTTCAACGAATTCTTCTTTAATATCATTCAAATACACCGTAAAGCCTGATTGCGCAAAAACTTGAGCAATACCACTTCCCATTTGACCTGATCCAATGATCATTACGTTTGAAATATTCAATTTTTTCTCCTATCTAATACGTTACAAAATTTAAAGCGAAAGAATAGGAACGATTGAATGATATACACCCCTCAATCGCTCCTTTTTCGTCATTATACAAATGCACCTAAGCCAGTGATTTCACGACCAACAATCAAAGCGTTGACTTCATGAGAACCTTCATAAGTGTAAACTGCCTCAGCGTCTGCAAAGAAGCGTGCAACGTCTGTTTCAAGAGTAATTCCATCGCCTCCACATGTTTCACGAGCAAGAGCCACCGTTTCACGCATGACAAGTGAATTGTGCATTTTAGCAAGAGCAGAATTTAACATCAATTCATTACCTGCTTCTTGCATTTCAGCGATACGAACTGAATAAGCGATTGCTGCTACGGCGTTTGCTTGCATTCTAGCCAATTTTTCTTGAATAATTTGGAATTTAGCAATTGGACGTTTGAATTGTTGACGATTTGTAGCGTATTTCAAGGCTGCATTAAATGATCCGCAAGTTATCCCCATAGCGATATGAGCCACATCAGCACGAGTAAATGTAAGAATACGAGCTACATCTGCAAATCCATTGATATTTACTAAACGGTCTGAATCTGGAACTTCAACATTTGTCATGGTAATATGACCATTTCGAACACACCGAAGTGCAATTTTATGTTGGATGACTTCTACATCGTAACCAGGAGCTCCCTTACGAACGATAAAACATTTAACCTTACCATCCGCTACATCGCGAGCAAATACTGGGATAACATCTGCTGTATCTGAACCACCAATCCAACGTTTTTCACCATTAAGAATCCATTTATCTCCAACACGTTCAGCAGTTGTTGCGAGTCCACCTGCAATGTCTGAACCTGAAAGTGGCTCTGTCAAAGCAAAACATCCTTGCCAATCAAATGCTGCTAATTTAGGAAGAAATTCTTTTTGTTGGCGTTCATCACCACCGAGCAAGATTGTATTATAGCAAAGTCCGCCATGAACAGTATAGAATGTAGCCATTGATGTATCAAAACGAGCCAATTCCAAGTAAAGGAATGCGATATAAAGTTCTGATGGTTTGTAGCTGCCTTCACGTCCCTCAAACAATTTAGGATTGTTCATAATTTGTGCACCTTTGGCAACTGTGTAAAATTGTTCAAATGGAAAATCAGGTTTTTCCCAATGTTCATTGATAACAGGACGAAGATGTTTTTCAATCAAACGACGAGTTTCTTGCAAAACTTCTGCTTCTCCTAATGTCAAACCATCTGCATAATGGAAAAGATCTTCAGGATATAGTTCACGTAAAATTTCTTCTTTGGTTGCCATAGTATGGACTCCTTTGTAATAGTATGATAAGAGCGCTTTCATTTTAAGGCTCAGTATTTGTTGACGCTTTCATTTTATATCGAACACGCTATAATGTCTACTTAAGATAAATTAAACTTCCCATAAGCTAGTGTTATACATGCTGATTTTAGTGGATTTTCAAAGGTTAAAATCTAAATTTTCCAAATAAAAAAATTTTCAGATTCTAAAAATTTCTTTATAAAATTCAAGAATTTTATAAAGATTTTTTCCACTACATGTAGCGGCCAGATCAATTTTACGGAGCAAAATACAGGCAATTTCAGAATAGATGTGCTACAATATTTGTAAAAAACGGAGGAAAACCATGTTAATATATGATCTAATTGTCATTGGTTTTGGTAAAGCCGGAAAAACATTAGCAGCCAAAATGGCAATGCAAGGAAAAAAGGTTGCTTTGATTGAACGCAGTAAAGCTATGTACGGTGGAACTTGCATCAATATCGCTTGTATTCCAACCAAAACCTTACTAGTAGCTGCAGAAAAAGGATTATCTTTTGAAGAAGTAATGACTGAGAAAAATGCGGTTACTAGCAGACTCAATGGGAAAAATTACGCAACTATTAGTGGTGCTGGAGTCGATATTATTGATGCAGAAGCTCATTTTCTATCCAATAAGGTAATTGAAATTGTCTCAGGTAACCAAAAACAAGAATTAACAGCTGAAAATATCGTCATCAATACAGGTGCTATCTCTAACATTCTACCAATCCCAGGACTTACTACATCAAAAAATGTTTATGATTCAACAGGTATTCAAAACCTTGATAGACTACCTAAAAGTCTTGGAATTCTTGGCGGTGGGAATATCGGTCTTGAATTTGCTGGTTTGTTCAATAAATTAGGAAGCAAGGTCACTGTTCTTGATGCTGCCGATACCTTTCTACCACGTGTAGAACCTTCTATCGCTGCCATGGCCAAACAATACATGGAAGAAGATGGCATTGAAATTCTTCAAAATGTCTTTACTCAAGAAGTTAAAAATGATGGTGACGAGGTGATTGTCGTTACTAAAAATAAAAGTTTTCATTTTGATGCTTTGCTTTATGCTACCGGTCGCAAGCCAAATATTGAACCATTAAAGCTAGAAAATACAGATATTCAAATAACAGATCGTGGTGCTATCCAAGTTGATAAGCATTGTCAAACTAGTGTTTCTGGCGTTTTTGCTGTTGGAGATGTCAACGGTGGATTGCAATTCACCTATGTCTCATTAGATGATTTCCGTATAGTTTTTAGTTATTTAGCAGGTGACGGCTCATACACACTTGATGATCGTAAAAATGTACCGACTACCATGTTCATCGCTCCACCACTCGCTCAAATTGGTCTAACTGAAGCACAAGCTAAAGAACAAGGATTGCCTTATGCAACTAAAGAAATTCCAGTTTCAGCTATGCCACGTGGACATGTCAATGCTGACCTCAGAGGAGCATTCAAAGCAGTTGTAAACACAGAAACTAAAGAAATTCTTGGCGCTACTATCTTCTCACAAGGAGCTCAAGAAATTATTAACATTCTAACTGTAGCTATGGACAACAACATACCATATACTTATTTCACAAAACAAATCTTTACTCATCCAACCCTAGCCGAAAACCTTAACGATTTGTTTGCGATTTAGTGATGGTAATTGAGTTGTCATCAAAATTTAACACGAGTCGTTTTACTTTCAGCTAACGAAAAAGGTTAAGCAAAAACTTCCTGAATAATGAAAAAAGCTTAAAATCAAGTTATTAAAAACGTTGATTTTAAGCTTTTCTATTGTTAGCTACTTAATTTTGACTAAAAACGGAATCTTTGCCCAGCTTCTTTTATTTTATAGTTGCATTTGATTATATGTTTTACTAAATGCATTCAAAATTTCTTTTGGAGCATCCTTGTAAGAAGTTTCTCCTTCTAGTGTTCCTTTAACAATCGTTCGCGAAGTAGCTGCAGCATCTTCGCAGGTCACTAGCGTTACCTCATTGACTCCTTCACGATCATTAATCACATCTACTCTGTCAGGTGAAACATTTTCAACAGAAGTAATGGAATAAGTATATATCTTCTCTTTATCTGTTAGGTAAATCTTCATTCCGGCTTTTGCACGATCTAATGGAGAAAATAGCATATTACTTGCACCTGTAATTCCAAACACATGGTGACTCGCCAATGCATAATTCCCTTTCCCCATTTGTTGCGTTTCTTTCATAGTACCTGCACCATAATAAAGCCCTACATTATCCAAGCCTTTAAAGATTGGTAGATTCATTGAAAGTTCTGGGATAGCAATTCCTCCAATAACTGGTAATTGCTGAGCTCGCCATTGAGCATTAATCACATCTTCAGTTGACAATGATTTTACTTTGTCAAAGTTAAAGCTGGTTTTGGCTTTTTTATTTTTATTAATCTTATCTTTTGAAACATTGCTCACTTGATACCTATTGGTATGCCAGACCATAATCATATTACGAATAGAAGAGTTAAAAATAAGTGCAAGCGCTACAATAATTAGCAATGTCGCAACAATATTAATCAGAATATTTTTTCTTTTATTATGTTTTTTTCTTCTTGATGACATAACATTTCCTTTTATCTAGTTTATTATTCATCCACTTCTTTTTCATCTTCTGCTTCAACACTTGTAAAAGTAACAATTTGCGCTCCCTTATCTAGTCGCATTACTTTAACACCCAAAGTTGCACGTCCTGTTTGAGAAATGTTAGCAACATTTGTTCGGATAATGACACCTGTATTTGTGATAATCATTAAATCTTCATCACCGTTCACGGCCATAAGCCCCGCTAATGGACCGTTCTTTTCAGTGATATTCGCTGTTTTCATTCCTTTTCCACCACGTCCTTTCGTAGCGTATTCACTAGCCAAAGTTCGCTTACCATAACCTTTTTCAGTAATGACTAACACTTCTTGATTATCCGAAATAACGCTAGCTCCCACAACATGATCATCTTGGCGCAAATTTACGCCACGTACACCAGTTGCAGCTCGTCCCATGTTGCGAACCTGATTTTCATTAAATCGTACAGCATAGCCCATTTTTGTTCCGATAATGATGTCTGTTTGCCCATCTGTCAGAAAGACGTTAATTAGCTCATCTTCATCTTTTAAATTCAGAGCTTTTAGCCCGTTTTGACGAATGTTAGCAAATTCTGTTACGCTAGTTCGTTTTACCACACCATGGCGCGTGGTGAAGAAAAGATAAGAATGATCATCGTGTTCAGCTTGAACATTGATGATTGTCTGAATTGTTTCACCTTCGTCCAATTTCAACAAATTGACAATTGGAAGTCCTTTAGCTGTACGACCATATTCAGGAATTTCATAACCTTTCAAACGATAAACACGGCCTTTATTGGTGAAGAAGAGCAAGCGTTCATGTGTACTAGTAGAAACTAATTCACGAACAAAGTCATCGTCCTTAACACCTGTCCCTTGAACCCCTCGACCACCACGTTTTTGAGCTGTAAATTCATCTTGATTTAGCCGTTTGATGTAACCTTTATTGGAAAGCGTGATTAAAACATCAGCCTCTTCAATTAAATCTTCATCTTCAAGAGATAAAACTTCCCCGACCATTAGTTCCGTACGGCGCTTATCAGAAAATTTACGTTTGACTTCTTCCAACTCTTCTTTGATAATCGCAACAACTCGTTCTGGTTTTGCCAATATATCTGTCAAATCCGCAATTAATTTCATTAAATCATCGTATTCAGACTGAATCTTATCGCGCTCCAATCCTGTCAAACGACGAAGACGCATATCCAAAATCGCCTGACTTTGACGTTCGGACAATTCATACTGCGACATCAATTCTGCTTGTGCTTCCGCATCAGTTTCACTATTTCGGATGATGCGAATCACTTCATCGATATGATCAAGAGCAATTAGTAAACCGGCTAAAATATGTGCACGAGCTTCTGCCTTTTCTTTATCAAAAATCGTCCGACGAGTTACCACTTCTTTTTGATGCTCAATATAAGCAAGCAGAATTTCACGCAAGGAGAGAATTTTAGGAACTCCATTTTGAATCGCTAGCATATTGAAACTGAAATTCGTCTGCATTTGCGTGAGTTTAAATAAGTTATTTAAAATAACATGCGCACTTGCATCACGCTTCACTTCAATGATAAAGCGCACTCCTTCTCGATTAGATTCATCACGAACTGCCGTAATCCCATCAATGCGTTTTTCTTGAACTAACCGTACAATATGTTCGTGCACTTTTGTTTTATTGATCATATACGGAAATTCGGTAACAACAATCCGTTCTCGACCAGATTTAGTTTCTTCGATTTCTGTCCGAGCACGTAAAACGATAGAACCTTTTCCAGTTTCATAAGCACGGTGAATTCCCGACCTTCCCATGACTAAAGCTCCCGTTGGAAAATCTGGACCAGGCAATACTTCCATAAGGTCACGTGTTGTTACATCTGGATTGTCTATAATCAATTTAACGGCATCAATGGTTTCACCAAGATTATGGGGAGGAATATTGGTAGCCATCCCCACAGCAATCCCAGTTGCTCCATTAACCAATAAATTAGGAAAACGTGACGGTAAGACTAATGGCTCACGTTCGCTGCTATCATAGTTATCCGCAAAATCAACTGTATTTTTGTTAATATCGCGCAACATCTCAAGCGATATTTTACTCATACGAGCTTCTGTATACCGTTGTGCTGCGGGACCATCTCCATCCATAGAACCAAAGTTTCCGTGACCATCGACCAGCATATGACGGTAAGACCACCATTGCGCCATCCGCACCATCGCTTCATAGATAGAGGAATCTCCGTGTGGGTGATATTTACCCATAACATCACCCGTAATACGAGCAGATTTCTTATGTGGTTTATCAGGGGTAACACCTAGTTCATTCATTCCATACAATATTCTTCGATGAACAGGCTTTAAACCATCTCGAACATCAGGAAGGGCACGAGCCACAATGACACTCATGGCGTAATCGATAAAACTCGTCTTCATTTCGCTCGTTAAGTTCACATTGACTAAATTATTATCCTGCATTAAAAAATGCCTCTCTTCAATTTATATGACCATATCATTATAACATAAATCATGATTTTTTTCAGTAAACACCCCTTATCATAAAAACGTTTACATAAGATGATATGTATTATATCCGTGACAAAATGTTACAAAAGTGATAGAATGAAGTTGTAAAGGGAAAATGTTCCCCAATAAAATAAAGGAGATGTTTAGCAAAATGACTCTTACTAAACAACATAAAAAAGTCATCCTTGTCGGTGACGGTGCTGTAGGTTCTTCTTACGCATTTGCTCTTGTCAACCAAGGTATCGCTCAAGAACTTGGTATCGTTGATATTTTCAAGGAAAAGACAGAAGGAGATGCTGAAGACCTTAGCCACGCCCTTGCCTTCACTTCACCTAAGAAAATCTATTCAGCAGAATATGCTGATGCGCACGATGCAGATCTTGTTGTTTTGACTGCTGGTGCACCACAAAAACCGGGTGAAACTCGTCTTCAATTGGTTGAAAAAAACCTCCGCATCAATAAAGATGTTGTTGCCAAAATTGTTGAGTCAGGATTTAACGGTATTTTCCTTGTGGCTGCTAACCCAGTTGATATCTTGACTTACTCAACTTGGAAATTCTCTGGATTCCCTAAAGAACGTGTCATTGGTTCAGGTACTTCTCTTGACTCAGCACGTTTCCGTCAAGCGCTTGCTGAAAAATTGGATGTAGATGCTCGCTCTGTCCATGCTTACATCATGGGAGAACATGGTGATTCAGAATTCGCTGTTTGGTCACATGCTAACGTTGCAGGTGTCAACCTTGAAAATTATCTTCAAGACGTAGAAAACTTCAATGCTGCTGAATTGGTTGACTTATTTGAAGGCGTTCGTGATGCTGCATACTCAATTATCAATAAAAAAGGTGCAACATTCTATGGTATCGCAGTTGCCTTAGCTCGTATTACAAAAGCTATCCTTGATGACGAAAATTCAGTTCTTCCACTTTCGGTATTCCAAGAAGGTCAATATCCTGGTGTTACAGATTGCTACATTGGACAACCAGCTATTGTTGGCGCACATGGTATCGTACGTCCAGTAAATATCCCGTTGAATGATGCTGAAAAACAAAAAATGCAAGCTTCTGCTAAACAATTGAAAGATATCATCAATGATGCTTTCTCTAAAGAAGAATTTGCTTCAGTAGCTAAAAACTAAAGAATTTCCTTTCTTACTCCTTGTTTTATCAAGGAGTTTTTTCATTTTAAAACAGGAATAAAATTTGAAATTTTTTAGTTTGCGGTTTTAGCTTCGTTACCTAACATTCCTTTAGAATCTTGAAGTATGAATGAAAAAAATTGTTCTTTCGAGTTTGAAAAGCGAATGTTATTGGAACTGTTTCATAAGTCCTATCTATTCTTTCAACTATATTAATAGCTTTTACTAGCGTAAAGTAAGAGTCTGAGACAAAATAGTTCTCAGTCACAAA
>NZ_KV795582.1:0-799 GCF_001809055.1 Streptococcus sp. HMSC034B05
CTCCCCAACGATTACAGGTTATACAGCTGATAAGCCAATTGTTGCAGCAGTAGAGGGGATTACAGGTGACAGCGATGATATCGAAAAGACAGTTGTTTATACAGCTAATCAAGAAAAAGCCCAAGTTCGCTATATAGATGATACGACGGGTGAAACTCTTGAAACAAAAGAATTAACTGGTGATTATAATACAACGGATGCTTACAGAACAGCTGAAACAATTAAAAAATATACAGATAAAAATTATGAATTAGTTTCAGATAATTATCCAAGTAATGGTGTAACTTACGATACTACTTATCAAAAATTTGAAGTTCATCTACGTCATAAGACAGCTCCAGTTGAAGAAACAAAGACAGTCACAGAGACCATCAAGTATGTTTATGAAAATGGTGACCAAGCAGCTACTCCTAAAGTCCAAAAATTAGACTTTAAACGTACGAATACAAAAGATTTAGTTACTGGGAAAATCTCTCAAGAGGGGGTATGGACTCCCTCAACAGGTACTTTCTCAGAAGTGATTTCTCCAACGGTTGATGGTTATACACCAGATAAATCAAAAGTTGATGCAGTAACTATTACCGCTGCTCACTCTGATATCCATGTTACAGTTACTTATAAAGCTGATAAGCAAAAAGTGACTTACACCATCATTGATGATACTGCTCATAAAACGCTGAAAGATAAGGAAGTGCTGACTAGCGGAGATTCAGATACTCCTCTTTCAGATAGTGCACGAGCAAAATATGATTCAATCGTGAATGCTTATCTGGCCCAAGGCTATGAATTGGTTTCAAAA
>NZ_KV795583.1:0-24580 GCF_001809055.1 Streptococcus sp. HMSC034B05
CTTGAAGTCCATTTCATAACCCTCCTTTTTTCTTACCTCTTTAGGGTATCATGAAGGAGGGCTCTTTGAGCTTCTACTATCTATTCTTTCCGTTATCATCTCCCTTCTAACCTTCTTGGTGACTTCCCTATCACTTTAGAAACTTTCTGATCCTGTTCAGCAATGAAAGTGAAAAAGAGAGAACTACTGCTCTCTCAATCCTATATCCATTTCTTCTTAAAATTTTATTCTGTGATAAATTTACTCAGGATACCATTGATAAACTTGCTTGATTTCTCATCTGAGAACTTCTTAGATAACTCAATTGCTTCATTGATTGCAACTAGTTGAGGAGTATCAAATTCTGTCATTTCAAACAGTCCCAAACGAAGAATATTTTTTTCTACTAATGTAAGACGTCCTAAGGTCCAGCCTTCTTTTAGATATTGACCTATTTTCTCATCCAATTCACTTTTGGACTGTTCGACACCTATGACAAGGTTCAATAAAAATGTAGGAATTTCCACATCTGAATCGCTTGTAGAATCTTTATCATATGTATATGCAAAGCGACAAGCTTCTATCACATTTCTTTCATATTCCAAACTCATTAACGCTTGAAAAGCACGCTCACGTAGTTGTCTTCTCATTTCCAGCTGTACATCAGTCATTGAGAAAATCCTCATCGAACAAATCTTTTAAATCCGGTTTTGGTGTTTTTTCTGGAACAATGCCAGCTACATGAATGTTCACTGCAGATAATTCAACCTCTGCCATATCAGAAACAGCACTTTTCACTGCTTTCTGAATAGCCACTGCTACCGCTGGAACACCTACACCGTATTCTAAATATAAATAAATATCAACAGTTACTTCACCATCATTGGCGGTATGAAGATAGACGCCACGTCCTAAAGAACGTTTTGCAAGGCTATCAGACATGCTTTTATTTGCGAAAGAGTAAACGCCATCCACTTTAGCCGTTGCAATGGCAATAATTTTTTCTAAAACACGTGGTGCGATAACGATTTCGCCTAATTGTTCAGTTGCCATAACTTGTCCTTTCTTAAGACACAAAGACATTCAAGGAGTCTGTTCAATATTTGTCAGACTCTTAGTCTGAGTTTAATAGTAATTTAAGAACTTCTAGTTCTTAGAATAAATTATGCACGAGAAACGTAGGTTCCTTCTTGCGTATTGATAATCAATTTTTGTCCGACTTCGATAAAGTCCGGTACGTTTACTACGAGACCCGTTTCAAGAGTAGCTGGTTTACCAGAACCTGTTACTGTTGCTCCTTTAATAGAAGGTTGTGTATCTGTTACAACTAACTCTACGGTCGTTGGAACCGTAACACCAATAACTTCACTTCCGTAGAATTGAATTTTCACTTCTGAATTTTCAAGGATAAATTTCAATTCTTGCTCTACATTTGCTACTGGGATTTCATATTGCTCAAATGACTCTGTATCCATGAAATAAGCCGTGTCATCCATCTGGTATAAGTACTGTGCTGGACGTGTTTCAATAATCGCTTGTTCAAATTTTTCTTCTGGACGGTAAGTTGTATCAAAAGTTGAACCTGTACGTACATCACGTAGTTTCATACGCATAACAGTATTTCCTTTACCTGGTTTATGGTGGCTTGCTTCAAGGACACGAATCAATTTCCCATCCGTTGTTTCAAACGTCATACCAGCTTTCAGCTTACTTGCTTCAATCATTATTATTACCTCTTTTAAAATAGATTTCTCTTTATTTTATCATAAAGATTGACAATTCTCAAATTACAATTAGCTCTTTTGGGGCAAGAGTCAATACTTCGCAACCTGTTTCCGTGATGACAAGATCATCTTCAATACGGACGCCATATTTACCATCCAGATAGATACCTGGCTCATCTGTTAAAACCATCCCTATTTCAATCGGCTCAGAGGACTTACCAAAGTAAGGAATTTCATGAATATCAAGCCCAATTCCATGACCAATCCCATGAGTAAAATAAGCTCCGTAACCCGCATCATTGATGATCTGACGTGGAATCCGATCAAAGTCAATACGACTGACTCCAGCCTTGGCTTGATCAATCAAAGCCTTGTTGGCACGCAAGACAATATCATAAATCTCACGTTCCTCATCCGTCACATGACCTACATGAATAGTTCGTGTCATATCGCTAACATAGTGATTGTAATAACAACCAAAGTCCATCGTCAAGGTTTCACCAGTTTGAATCACTTTCTCACTAGCTACTCCATGAGGCATGGCAGAACGGTATCCTGAGGCGATGATGAAGTCAAAAGACGCACCTGAAGCACCAAGTTTGCGCATGCGAGCATCTAAAAAGTTCATAACTGCCAACTCAGTTGTCTCACCTGGTTTGATAAAGTCTAATACATCTAGAAAGGCTTGATCGGAAATTTGACAAGCTTTTCGAATCGTATCAATTTCTTCCGCATCTTTTATCATGCGCAGATTCTCGATGAAACTGCTCATAGGTATCAGTTCATAGGCTGCAAATACGCTTTTCAGCATCTTGAAATAGACATAGGACACTTGATCATCAAAGCCAATTTTTTCTAATTTATCGTCCCCAATGATTTTAGCGATTTCCCCCAAAGCATCACGCGTTTCAATAATATCAAATCCTTTGACCACACCTTTGGCAATCAAGGTGTAGCGGGAATCTGTCAAAAAAATCCGTCGCGTTTTGCTAATGAAAACTGTCGCTTCTGTTCCGCTAAAACCCGTCAGATAGTAAATATTCTTCAGATTGGTTACTAAGACAGCATCACACTCTGTCTGTTTTAAGGCTACTTCAAATTTTTCAACTCTTGATAACATGAGAAAACCTCCGTAAAATGATTCAATTTATTATAGCAAAAAAATACCGAAAATAATACAATCTATATAGCTAGGATTAGATGAAATTGACATTTGAAAGCGCTAAATGTATAATTTTTGTTAAACAAGAAAGAATGAGGTAACGATATGAATAAAACAGAATTACTGTTACAAAGACTAGATGAGATTGGTCAGTCTCTAAAAGATTCGAACCAAGCACTAGCTTTGCTGGCACTTGGTTCTTGCGGAACAGAAAGAGAACGATTGGATCAGTACTCAGATTTAGACTTCTTTGTTATTGTAAAAGATGGCTACAAGCAGACCTATATCCAAGACCTAACCTGGTTAAGTAAGCTAGAACCAATTGCATTTCACTACCAAAATACAGTAGACGGACATAAAGTTCTATTTGAAGATGATGTTTTTTGTGAATTTGCTGTCTTTGAAGCTCATGAACTAGTAAACATTCCCTTCGCTGAGGGCAAGATTATCTGGAAGGAGGTCGGTTTTGATGAAACAATCTGTCAGCCACAAAGACTGCCATCAAAAGAAAACAGAGACCGCGAATGGCTGTTGGGAGAAATTTCATGTAATCTATATTTAGGGCTAGGTCGCTATCAGCGAGGCGAAAAATTGGCTGCTTATGATTTCATCCAAAACAGATCCGTCAAACTTTGGACTGAACTAATCAGTTTGGAAACAACTTCTAAATCTAATTTTATAGATGTCTTTAATACCAACAGACGATTTGAAGAAGGTTATCCAAAGGAAGCCAAGCAATTGCCTCACTTTTTGCAAGGTTACGAACGCATTTCTGAGTCTGCTCAAGCACTCCTAAAATATCTGGATAAACACTATTCTCTTAACCCATTTATAAAAGAAAAAATTCGTAATTTATTATAAAAAAGACTCTGCCTAAAAAAGCAGAGTCTTTTAAATCTTATTTTAACTTTCCTTTTAGATACTGGCCAGTATAGCTAGCAGAGTTTGCAGCTACTTCTTCCGGTGTACCAGTAGCAATAATAGTACCTCCACCAATACCACCTTCTGGTCCAAGGTCAATAATGTGATCGGCCGTCTTAATAACGTCCAAATTATGTTCGATGACGAGAACCGTGCTGCCATCGTCTACAAAACGTGATAACACTTGGAGAAGTTTCGCAATATCCTCCGTGTGCAGACCTGTAGTTGGTTCATCCAGAATATAGAAAGACTTACCTGTTGAGCGCTTGTGAAGTTCGCTGGCTAGTTTCATCCGCTGAGCCTCCCCACCAGACAGAGTTGTGGCAGGTTGCCCCAAGGTTACATAACCCAGCCCTACATCTTTGATGGTTTGAAGTTTCCGCTCAATTTTAGGAATATGCTTAAAAAATTCCACTGCATCATTGACCGTCATGTCAAGGACTTGCGAAATATTCTTCTCCTTGTAATGCACTTCCAAGGTTTCACTATTGTACCGTGTTCCATGGCAAACCTCACAAGGGACATAAACATCTGGTAAAAAGTGCATCTCAATCTTGATAATCCCATCCCCAGAGCAGGCCTCGCAGCGCCCCCCCTTCACATTGAAAGAGAAACGCCCTTTTTTATACCCACGAATCTTGGCTTCGTTAGTCTGAGAAAAGAGATCGCGAATATCATCAAAGACGCCAGTATACGTCGCTGGATTGGATCTTGGTGTTCGGCCAATCGGGCTCTGGTCAATATCAATCAAACGATCAATATGCTCAATGCCTGAAATATTTTTGAATTTACCCGGTTTGTCTGAATTACGATTGAGTTTTTGAGCGATTGCTTTTTTCAAAATGGAATTAACCAAGGTCGATTTCCCAGAACCGGAAACCCCTGTCACAGCTATAAATTTTCCCAACGGGAAGCGTGC
This sequence comes from Streptococcus sp. HMSC034B05, assembly GCF_001809055.1. NCBI lineage: Bacteria > Bacillati > Bacillota > Bacilli > Lactobacillales > Streptococcaceae > Streptococcus > Streptococcus sp. HMSC034B05. The sequence continues at coordinate 4,706 of NZ_KV795583.1, forward strand.
CGTGATGTTTTGCAAATTGTGCTCTCGCGCACCTGTTACTTCAATAAAGCGACCGTTTCCTACGCGGCGCTCCAATGGCACTGGAATTTCACGTTTGCCCGATAAATACTGACCTGTAATTGATTTCTTGTTTTTTGCAACTTGCTCTGGAGTGCCTGCCGCAACAATTTCACCACCAAAAACACCTGCTCCAGGTCCAACATCAATCAACCAATCAGCTTCACGCATAGTATCTTCATCATGTTCAACCACAATGAGAGTATTGCCCAAATCACGCATTTTTTTGAGACTGGCAATCAAGCGATTGTTATCCCGCTGGTGTAGACCAATAGAGGGCTCATCCAAGATATAAAGAACACCACTGAGGTTGGAGCCAATTTGAGTTGCCAAGCGAATCCGCTGACTCTCACCACCTGATAGAGTTCCAGCAGAACGAGATAGTGTCAAGTAATTAAGCCCGACATTATTCAGAAAAGTCAAGCGATCTCGGATTTCTTTGATAATCGGTGTTGCAATGGCCACTTCATTTTCAGTCAAAGTCAGATGAGAAAGTAATTCTAAATGATCTGCAATAGACAAATCAGACACTTGACCAATATTGAGACCATTTTCACCGCCTACTTTAACAGACAAGGCTTGTGGATTCAGTCGATAACCATGACAGCTTGCGCAAGTCAGCTCATTCATATAAAGTCGCATTTGGCTACGGGTAAAATCACTGTTAGTTTCATGATAGCGGCGGTTGATATTGGTTACTACTCCTTCAAAAGGGATGTCGATATCCCGCACGCCACCAAATTCATTTTCATAGTGAAAATGGAATTCCCGACCATCTGAGCCAAAGAAAATCAGCTGTTTTTCTTCCTCATTCAATTCCTCAAAAGGCTTATCCATATCGATACCAAAGGCTTCCATCGCCTGAGCTAACATTTGTGGATAATAACTAGAAGAAATTGGATTCCACGGTGCTAGAGCTCCTTCACGTAATGTTTTACTACTATCAGGCACTACAAGATCCAAATCAACCTCTAACTTGATACCTAAGCCGTCACAGTCAGAGCAGGATCCAAATGGGGCATTAAAAGAGAAAAGGCGCGGTTCTAGTTCAGGAACCGTAAAACCACAGACTGGACAGGCATAATGCTCGGAAAAGAGTAATTCTTTGCCATCCATCGTATCAATCACCACGTAGCCTTCAGCCAGACGAAGAGCCGCTTCTACCGAGTCAAAGAGACGACTGCGTACACCGCCCTTAATGACAATCCGGTCTACCACTACTTCGATATCATGCTTTTTCGTTTTAGAAAGCTCTGGGACTTCGGTTACATCATAAACGTCCCCGTCCACGCGCACTCGTACGTACCCATCTTTTTGGATTTTATCAAATATTGTCTTGTGCTGTCCTTTTTTCTTACGGATAACTGGCGCTAGAATTTGTAATCGCTGACGTTCGGGTAATTCCAAAACTTGATTGACGATTTGTTCTACAGAAGAAGCTTTAATGGCTCCATGCCCATTGATACAATATGGAGTTCCCACACGCGCATAGAGCAAACGGAGGTAATCATTGATTTCTGTAGCTGTTCCGACTGTTGAACGAGGATTCTTGCTAGTCGTTTTTTGGTCAATAGAAATAGCAGGGCTAAGACCGTCAATTGAATCCACATCCGGTTTTTCCATATTGCCCAAAAATTGACGGGCATAAGCCGACAGACTTTCCACATAACGCCGTTGTCCCTCTGCATAGAGAGTATCAAAAGCTAAACTAGATTTGCCCGAACCAGACAAACCAGTCACTACAACCAGTTTGTCCCGCGGAATCGTAACATCAATATTTTTTAAATTATGGGCTCGCGCTCCATGAATGATAATTTTATCCTGCATTCTTACCACACTTTATTTTAAACTTCTTTCTATTATAACAAAATTTTCTTCAATCTTTTACCCAAAAACTCGGAATTTTATAGTATAATAGTACGGTGTGCAAATAACTGAAGGAGGAAAACATGAAACAAGTCTTTCTATCAACAACAACTGAATTTAAAGAAATTGATACGCTTGAGTCGGGGACTTGGATCAATTTAGTCAACCCTTCTCAAAGTGAGTCTACTGAAATTTCCAATGCCTTTGACATTGATATTACGGACTTACGAGCACCCCTTGACGCAGAGGAAATGTCTCGTGTTACCATCGAAGATGAATATACTTTGATTATCGTGGATGTTCCAATTACAGAGGAGCGAAATAATCAGACTTACTATGTAACCATCCCTCTAGGGATTATTATTACCGAAGATGCGATTATTACTACCTGTTTGGAAAAACTTCCATTGCTCGATATTTTTATTAATCGACGGTTACGTAATTTCTATACGTTTATGCGTTCTCGCTTTATTTTCCAAATTCTTTATCGAAACGCCGAGCTGTATTTGACAGCGCTTCGTTCCATTGATCGTAAAAGCGAGCAAATTGAAAGTCAGCTACACAAGTCAACTCGGAATGAAGAACTAATTGAACTCATGGAACTTGAAAAAACGATTGTCTATTTCAAAGCGTCCTTAAAAACCAATGAGCGTGTAATAAAAAAATTAACCAGCGCTACAAGTAATATCAAAAAATATTTGGAAGATGAGGATTTGCTAGAAGATACACTCATCGAAACTCAACAGGCAATTGAGATGGCGGATATTTATGGAAATATCTTGCACAGTATGACAGATACGTTTGCTTCTATCATTTCAAATAATCAAAATAACATCATGAAAGCTCTAGCTTTAGTGACGATTGTCATGTCCATTCCAACTATGATTTTCTCAGCCTATGGAATGAACTTCAAAAATAATGACTTACCACTCAATGGGGAACCACATGCTTTTTGGATTATTATTTTCATCGCCTTTGCGATCAGTGTTTCACTGACAGTTTACCTCATTCACAAAAAATTATTTTAATTAAAAGGAGATCTTATGACACAAGTTTCTTTGGATAAACTCAGCAAAAAAAATCAAGAATTTGTCCGTATCGCAACCCACCAACTCATCAAAGATGGAAAGACAGACGAAGAAATCAAAGCCCTGCTAGAGGAAATCATCCCAACGATTCTTGAAAATCAAGCAAAAGGAATTACCGCTCGCGGACTTTATGGAGCACCTACTGTTTGGGCAGCGAATTTTTCAGAAGCAAAACAAAAAGAAGCTCAAACTATCAAAGAAAATACCAATCCGTATCTCATGATTATGGATGCTTTCTTATTTGTCTTTAGTTTATTTGCTATCTTAAATAGTAGTGTTAACTTATTCTCCAAAAATCCTAGCAATTATGGTATTGTGACGATTGTACTTGGTAGCGCGGTGGGGGCACTCGTATTTTACGGAATGTATTACTTTATTTACCGCTTTTATTATTCCGACCAAGACCAAAGTCAAAAGCCACCATTTTTCAAATCGCTCCTAATCATTTCAGCTGCTACGATATTATGGGCTATTGTTCTTTATGGAACAACCTTCCTATTGCCAGCTATTTTAAATCCAAAACTACCAAATTTATTTATCCTTGTGTTCGGTGGTGGAACGTTGGCACTTCGTTTTTATCTCAAGAAGAAATTCAACATCCGCAGCGCTCTTACCTCACCAAGACAACTCTAATTCTATTCTTATTTAAACATCCGCCTGTTGAAACTGAAACAAGCGGATGTTTTGAATAAGAAATTACCGCTTCAAATCAATTTCGAGCATAAGAAATGCAACCCGTTAAGTTGCTCACTTGACTTTATATAAAAAGAGCCTGATTTTTATAAATTCAAGCTCTTTTTTATATTTTAATCTTCGTTTACGAACGGCATCAAAGCCATTACGCGAGCGCGTTTGATAGCTGTTGTTACTTTACGTTGGTTCTTAGCTGAAGTTCCTGTTACACGACGAGGAAGAATTTTCCCACGTTCTGAAACAAAACGGCTAAGAAGCTCAGTATCTTTGTAATCAACATATTCAATCTTGTTTGCTGCGATGTAATCAACTTTTTTACGGCGTTTAAATCCGCCACGACGTTGTTGAGCCATGTTCTTTCTCCTTTATATCATTATTCTGTTTGTCCATTAAAATGGTAGATCGTCATCTGAGATGTCCATTGGATTGGTATTCCCAAATGGATTTTCATCACGAGAAAAGTTAGGTACTTGGTTGGCAGAAGTTGCGTTACCAAAATTGGAAGATGAATTTCCGAAGTTGTTGGAAGCATAGCCACCAGAAGATTGACCTTCACGACTAGCACGGCTTTCCAATAGTTGGAAATTATCTGCTACGACTTCTGTCACATAGACACGTTGACCTTGCTGATTTTCGTAGTTACGCGTCTGAATACGACCAGTAATTCCGATAAGAGCTCCTTTTTTAGCCCAATTTGCAAGATTTTCTGCCTGTTGGCGCCAAATTACAACATTAATAAAGTCTGCTTCTCTCTCGCCACTTTGATTTTTAAAGTTGCGATTAACAGCAAGAGTAAAAGTTGCGACCGCTTGATTTTGCGGCGTATAGCGAAGTTCGGCATCTCGGGTCATCCGACCCACAAGTACAACGTTATTTATCATAGTAACCCTTCTTACGCGTCAAGTTTGACGATCATGTGACGAAGAATGTCAGCGTTGATTTTTGAAAGACGGTCAAATTCATTCAAAGCGACTGCATCTTCAGCCTCAACATTTACGATATGGTAAAGTCCTTCACGGAAATCTTGGATTTCGTAGGCAAGACGACGTTTTTCCCAATCTTTTGATTCAACAACAGTTGCACCGTTGTCAGTCAAGATAGAGTCAAAGCGTGCTACCAAAGCGTTTTTTGCTTCTTCTTCAATGTTTGGACGAATAATATAAAGAATTTCGTATTTAGCCATTGATTTTTCCTCCTTTTGGTCTAATGACCCCCAGCTATTGCAAGGGGTAAGTGAGGGATACTCACGAACAATTATTATACTAAACTTTCTGGGAAATAGCAAGAAAAACCTGTATGTGTTTTTTGAAACGTTCTCTAATATCTTCTTTTTTAGTACATTTTCCTTACATTTCCTACTCCAAAACCTTAAAGAAAGCTGATATCAGTTAGCTTTAAGTTAGCGTCTCTATACTAATGTGTATCTTTTCTATCATTTGTCTAAGAAAGGAGTACACACATGGATTTTTTAGTCATTCCTGCTTACAAACCTGACCTCACTCTCATTCATCTTTTACAAAGGGTGAAGGCAAAGAGTTCCTTGCATGTCGTTGTTGTTAATGACGGTAGCCCAGCTAGTTATGATTCGATTTTTCAAGAAGCTCAGAAATACGCTATTATTTTATGCTATCCAAGCAATCAGGGAAAAGGACAGGCATTGAAAAACGCTTTTACTTATATTGATACCTTAGGACAATATGGGACAGTAGTTACAGCTGATGCGGATGGTCAACACAACGTATGGGATATTTTTCGCGTGATCAAAAAAGCTCAAGAAAACCCCAACCACTTAATTCTGGGAGTTCGTTCTTTTTCTGGGAAGGTTCCTTTACGATCGGCTTTTGGAAATAAAGTAACACGATTCCTGTTTCAGCGACAGACTGGTGTTTCTGTGACAGATACTCAGACCGGACTTCGTGGCTTTACAACCAATATGATTCCATTTATGTTGGAGATTGAAGGGCAGCGTTATGAATATGAAATGAATATGCTGTTATCTGCTTCTACAAAATATCCTATCAGCGAAGTTCCAATTGAAACCATTTATATCAATGACAATCAAGCTTCTCACTTTAGACCAATACGCGACGGGCTCATGATTTACAAAGGTATGTTTAAATTTGCTCTTTCTTCAATTAGTAGTTTTTTGATTGACTATATCGTCTATGCGCTAGCCCTTTTGGTGCTTGCTGCGGTGCCAACTAGTCTCAAAATTTTACTGGCAAATGGAGTAGCTCGTGTCACGAGCTCAATTTTCAATTATTCCACAAATAAAAAACTGGTCTTTAAAAATAAAGACAGTGTTGCCAAAACAGGGACTGGTTATTTCGGGCTAGCCTTGGGCTTGTTTATCCTCGACACCCTTTTGATCAGACTATTTTACGCCATTTTCGGTCTCAATTTGCTGATTGTTAAAATCATTGTCGGATCACTGCTCTTTTGCCTATCTTGGCTCGTTCAAAAAAAAATTATTTTCAAAGAAAGGACTCACACCTTATCATGAAATTTTTAAAAAAATCCTATACCTATGCTAGTCTCTTTGGTATGCTGTTGACAGGGGCGTTTACCTACTCCATGTTAAAAACTTTTGTTCTGTCAGAGGCCATTACAACGGTCAAATCCTCTTCTACCTCAACCAGCACAACAAGTGCTAAAACAGCAACAAATGCGACAAAGACAAATACAAGCTATAAGGACGATAATGTTTCCATTAACCTAACTACAAAAAACGTCAGCAACACAAAAGTGTACATTGCAGATATTACGGTCAGCTCCCCCAAATATCTTAAAACTGCTCTAGCACAAAATACATATGGAAATAACGTAACCGCTAAGACTTCGGTTACAGCAGCCAATAACAATGCCATTCTGGCTATCAACGGTGATTTCTACGGAGCAAATACAACTGGTTACGTCATCCGCAATGGTGTTATCTATCGAAATACCGTTCGTGAAGATGCTAGTAATGGTGATTTAGCAATCTATAAAGATGGGAGTTTCGGAATTGTTTACGAAAATGATGCTTCTGCTAAAGACTTGGTTAAAAATGGTGTTGTACACCTTCTTTCCTTTGGTCCTACTTTAGTTAACAACGGTAAGATTACTGTTTCAAGTAATTCGGAAGTGGGGCAATCCATGGCTTCTAATCCACGTACAGCTATTGGGATAATTGATAAAACCCATTATGTCATCGTTGTATCAGACGGCCGAACATCTGAAAGTCAAGGCCTGTCTCTTTACCAACTAGCTCAGGTGATGAAATCCTATGGTGTTAAAACTGCTTACAATCTGGATGGCGGTGGTTCGTCTACTCTTTACTTTAATGGAAAAGTTTTCAATAAACCAACGACTAACGGAACAATTTCAGAAAGGGCGGTGAGTGACATTGTCTACATTGGTTACTAAAACAAACAACAAGCGTTTTAAAAAGACAGCGGTGGTCTATACCCTAATTACAGTATTTTTCTTTATCTTTAGTCGCATTTACGAATACTTCAGTTTTGGAGAAACTTCAGTCTATATGCACTGGCTCTTCGGAGTACCGCTGATAGGCGGGGGCATGCTCCTTATTTTTCAAAAACTTATTCCCAATCTTTCGCGACTCAGTCTCAATCTTTGGAATTCTGCGGTCGCAACCATTGCCGCTGGCGTTCTTTTTCGCGGTATTGTCAATCTATCTGGTCGCTCTACCACACTGGATTTACCTTACTGGTATGTTGGAATTGGATTAGCCGGGCTAGCTCTACTCTCAATGATTTTTACCAGAAGCGTATGGGAGATAGACATACAAGATACCAAAAAGGATTAACACATACAGAACTTAAAGCATCATGGTACCCCCTCTTTACAAAACAAGAGTCTGAGAAATCTTATTTTCCCAGACTTTTTTCATTTACAGTCATAAACATCACCTGTCAGTGGATCAATAACTTCTGCTAGCTTAAAATGCCCCTGATCATAATGGAAATGACAGATAGCACAGTTACCAAAGCGCTCCTTGGGATCCAGATCTTGAGCTGTAACCTTGAGATAGAAGGCCCACATAGCACCACCGTGACTGACTGCTAGAATTGGTTCTGCTTGAGCTTTTTCCATAACTTCAGTCAATGTCATCAACACCCGCTCACCAACTTGTTCAACAGCCTCTCCTCCGTAAGGAACAAATAAATCTTCAAAAGAAGTGGCTCCTGTGCGAAACTGAGATTGCAGTCGCTCAGGCTGCGCTTCAAAAAGAGCAAAATTCCATTCTTTTAGCCCCTTTACTCGTAAATAAGAATTTGTCCGTCCGTCACTAGCTCTAATGTGTCACAAGCTCGCTCTGAGGTTAACTGTAGGCAGCATCATCAAAAACAATGCCCGCATCCTTAAAATATTGACCTGCCACCTGAGCTGGATAAATCCCCAAAGGCGTTAAGGGAGCATCACACCAACCTTGAAGCCGATACCGCTTATTGAATAAAATTTGCCCGTGTCGCATCAAATAAAGTGTTTTTGTCATAAACTATTCCTCTAAAGAAGTCCTAATTTTTCAAAAGCATTGTAGAAACTGTCCTCAACCACATCATCAGTAATCACATCAGCCATGGCTAGAATTTCTGGTCCACCATTTCCCATAGCAACTCCAACTTGGCAATATTCCAGCATAGGAATATCTACCTTAGCGTCCCCAATAGCAATCGTATCTGCTTTTTTCGCTCCTAGATATTCGAGCAATACATCAATTGCGTGAGCCTTTGTAATATTCTTGACTCCCAAATCACCAAAAAGAGCGTGCTCTCCTTTGCCACCCCATGTACCAGCTTTCAACTCCGGAAAAGCTTCTTTAGAATCCAAATGATCTTGATAAGATTTGAGAATAAAACTGATTTTATGGAGATCTGCACGATAAAGTTCAGCTCCATAAACTAACCCATGAAGAGCTTCTTCAGCTTCCAATTGTCCTACTTCTTCTGCACTCACTCCCTTTTCCTGAGCATAGGCGCGTAATACTGGACGAGCTACCTCACGAAAATCTTCACTGGCAAACAGACCATTATTGCTCTCCAAGTAAAATTCCAAGCCGCGTCTATGCAACCAGTTCACTACTCGTTTTTCCACATCCAACGGAATTAACTGATGCATAATAATCTGACCTTCGTGCTCTACATAAGAACCATTCCCACCAATCATACCGTCAAAACCAATCTTCCAAATTTCCTCAGGCATTTCAGCCCTACTACGTCCAGTACAAACATAAACCAGATAATCTTTTTCACGCGCCTGATGAATAGCCTTTACAGCAGAGGCAAGAATATGATTCGCATAATCAACAATCGTACCATCTACATCTAAAAAGATAATTTCCTTCATTATAGTTCACCTGCTTTCGTCAATAAATTATTTTCTACTATTCTATTATATTTTTCTTTTCCTACTCTTTTCTATAGATACTCACAAATACTGATACTATTCTATGAAATATATTTCTAAATACACATCTAATGCAAAGAGAAAACAATCTACTCATCACAGATTCATCAGAATTCAAAATAGTAAAAAGTCTTTTCAACAGATAAAAGAAAGCTAGCTGGAAAGGTTCATATTTATTTTAAAAGTTACAATTATTCTTCTACTGTTTTCACTTTATTGGCAGCAATGACAAATGGAAGGATTTACCAAACGTTATACCGATCTTCCTATTAAAGAAATCTAGCTGCTTGATGTTCCTGCTGGGAAAGAAAAACAAGATATCGTAGCCACCATGCCTCAAAAAATGTGGGACGCTTCGGGATATGATGTGAAAATTCATTCAACCTTGGATTGGACAGAAGCTCTGAAGAACGCTGATTTTGTAACAACACAGTTTCGCGTGGGACAACTCTCCGCTCGCATTCTTGCCCAAGCAATCCCTACTTCCTATGGACTACTTGGGCAAGAAACAAAGGAGCCTGGAGAAATTTTCAAAGCCCTTCGAACGATTCCAGTGATTTTAGCAATTGTCGAAGACATGAAATGACTCTGCCCCAATGCCTGGCTCATCAACTTTACAAATCCAGCAGGTATGGTCACAGAAGCTGTTTTGCGTTATGGAAATTGGGAAAAAGTCATCAGGATTTATAATATACCAGTTGCAGCCAAGATGCGAAAAGTTGAAGTTCTTGGTATGGATTCAGAAAATTTAATTTACCAATTCGCTGGAGTCAATCATTTTCATTGGCATAAGGTTGCAGATAAAGACAGCAATGATATCGCCTTAACCTTGATTGATAAATTATTTGATAACAGTAAAGGAATTCCTAAGAATATTTACGAAATTCCTTACTTTAAAGAACAGCTTCAACAAATGAAGATGATTCCTTGTGATTATCATCGCTATTATTATCGTTTTGAAGAAATATCAACTCATAACTTAGAGGAATATCGGACAATCGGTACGCGTGCTGAGCAAGTCAAACAAATTGAACACGATTTATTTGAACTTTATAAGGATCCCGCCCTCAATTACAAACCAAAACAACTGGAAGAACGCGGCGGTGTTTATTATTCAGATGCCGCTTGCGAAACAATTGCTGCTATTTATGCCAATAAAAATACTGAAATGGTGGTGTCCATTCGAAATAACGGTGCCATTCTTGATTTACCATCCGAATGTACCGTAGAAGTAACGACCTATATTGGGTCTCAGGGAGCTCGAACTGTTTCTTTTGGTTCTTTACCAACTGCCGGCTACAAGTAATGAAATCAATGGAGTTGTTAATCATTGAAGTAGCTGTTTCTGGAAACTATGGTATCGCTCTGCAAGCTTTTACGATCAATCCCCTCCTTCCTTCAGGTCATACTGCCAAGCGGATCATGGATGAGCTGTTTTTTGCTCACAAAAGCTATTTACTGCAATTTGCAAAGGCGATTAAAACATTAGAACACGAAGGCATTACGATTAAAGATGAATTAGCTCGCGACTTAGCTAAAGAACAATTAGTATAAATAGCTATTCGTTCTTGTCATATGAGTAGGTTTCTTATTGACTGACAAGAACTAGACAGTGCAATTGACAAACCTAGTCCCTTGCTATTTTAAGAAATCAATGTTAAAATAGCAGCATAATAAAACAACAAAGAACATTTGGGGTGCTGAGGCTGAGATTATACCCATTGAACCTGATACAGTTAATACTGGCGCAGGGAAATGTATAATGAAAAACTAGAAAATCTAACCATTCTTTTGATTAGATTTCATTTTGTCGCGCTAAAACTCCTCATCTGCTCTGTTAGAAGGAGTTTTTTATGTTTCAAAAATGGAGTTTACGAGATGTTATCCTCTTAGCTCTTTTGGCTATTCTTTTCGGTGGAATCTTTGTCGGTTCTAGCTTTCTCTACAATATCTTATCAGCTGTTCTGGCACCTATCGGGCTCGAGCCTTTTGCCAATGAAATTCTCTTTGGTCTGTGGTGTATGGCAGCTCCGATGGCGGCTATGTTACTGCGCAAACCGGGGAGCGCCACGATTGGTGAGCTTTTAGCTGCGCTTGCTGAAGTACTATACGGGAGCCAATTTGGCATGAGCACTTTGATTTCTGGCTTCATACAAGGATTTGGTAGCGAGCTTGGGTTTGCTGCGACCAGATACAAACGCTATGATTGGTTGTCACTTACTTACAGCGCCATTGGTACAACCCTTTTGAGCTTTACCTATGAATATTTCAAAATTGGTTACTACGCTTTCAAACCCGGTTTTGTCTTAGCATTGCTTATTGTTCGCTTCTTCTCTGTATTCTTCTTCTGCGCTGTTCTAGTTAAAATTATTATGAATCTTTATGACAAGATTAACCAAGCCGCTGGTAAATAATATGGGATTAACATTAGAGCATATTTATCTTAGAGATATCTTTGAAAACTTAACCTTTACCTTTGAAACAGGAAAAATGACACTCTTGATTGGTGATACCGGTGCTGGCAAATCAACCCTTTTTCGGATTTTAACAAATTTCAATGAATTAGACTTCGCTGGAGAGGTAAAGTTAGGTCATACATTGCTGTCTCATTTACCGATTCATGAACGAGTTACCTATCTTAGTATGATGTTTCAAAATCCAAGCCGTCAATTCACCATGACAACCCTTTATGAGGAATTGATTTTTACCTTGGAAAATCTCCAAACGCCTGCTAAACAGATTGATGAAAAAATCAAGCACGCTGTCACTCTTGGGAAAGTGGAACACTTGCTCCATCGTAATTTTCTGACCTTATCTGGCGGAGAAAAACAACAAGTTTCTCTAGCCATTCTGCTAGCTATGGATTCACAAATTATTTTGTTGGATGAACCCTTTGCTTCTGTCGATCAAGCAGCACGCAAACGCTTGATTCATTTACTAGCAGATTTGACAGAAATGGGGAAGACCGTTATTTTATGTGACCATGATTGTAGCCTCTATGCTGACTATGTCGACTGCCTTGTTGAATTAAAAAATGGGAAACTTTTTGAACAAGATGTAGCTCTTTTAAAAAAGGCTCACCCAAGCTATCAGCTGGTACGTAAAAATACCCAGCGAAGTCCTCTTTTACAATTACAACATGTTTCCTGTCAATTTGACAAAAAAATACTTTTTACAATTGAGGACTTTACTTTTCAGCAAGGTATTACGACTCTCATCGGAGCTAACGGTGTCGGCAAGTCCACTCTCTTTCGTGCCATTTTGCAATTGCAAAAATACAAAGGCAGCATGCGTTATCAGGGCCGAAAAATTAAGAAGAACAAGAAGTTATATCGCCATATTACGGCTGTTGTTCAAGATGCTGAAAAGCAATTCATTCGGACGACCCCCGCAGAGGAATTAAACCTTCCCTCTCTTTCCAGCGAAAACCAAGCAAAGGTACAAGAAGCCTTAACTTTATTTGGTTTAGACAGGAAAATGGATTCTAGTCTTTTCCACTTGAGTGGTGGGCAGAAAAAAATCATTCAATTATTGGCTATTTTAACCTTAGAAACTCCTGTCATACTCATGGATGAGCCCTTTACTGGGTTAGATAAAAAGGCCTGTGATTTTTTTGCCTATTGGATTAAAGACAAGGCTGCTCAGCAAAGCTTTATAATTATTTCTCATCGTTTGGAGCCCTTGGACGGCATTAGTGATCATTTGGTAGAGCTGACGTCCGACGGGCTGACAGAAAGGAGGTCGCTATGAAAAAAGAAGAAACAAATGTCTTCGCACTTGTGCTCCTTCTCATTGCCTTGACATTAGAAATCTCCTTTATCCGATCAACGTGGCTCAACTGTGCTATTGTCGCAGGAGTACTCGCCCACCTCATTTATCTAAGGAAATGGTGGGGCATTTTCTGGACACTACTCTTACCTTTGCTACCAGCATTAGCAAATTACTGGGCTATTCAACTTCATGGAGATAACAGTCAAGCAATGATACTGTTTACCCGATCTTTTGCTTTAGCAGCTTTGGGAATGACCTTTTTATATAGTGTTCATCTCAATCAGCTCTTGCGCTATTGGCATCAAAAAGGGCTTCCAAGTCACTTCACCTATGGACTGCTCGTTGTACTAAACGCCATTCCAGTCATTCAAAAAGAAATCCAAGCTGTCCGAGAAGCGAGTCTCCTGCGAGGAAAAACACTTCATTTCTGGTCACCACTCTTTTATATCAAAGCTATTTTTATCGCTTTTAATTGGCGAGATTCTTACATAGAAGCTATGTACGCTCACGGATTTGATGAAACGATCAAGCGAAGTTGTTACCGACAATTGGAAACACCCAAAAGTGCAAATCTTACTTGCTTCTTGATTTTCCTCCTTATCAATTTGACTCTTTTGATCCCAAGATAGAGCTCGATACAAAAAATACTGTGGAATTTTTCACAGTATTTTTTATATCTTTGTTCTTGCCAATCTTTCTACTTAATTTCCACACAAAAAGCATCCCAGCCTTGTAATTTATGGGTTTGAAGTATCTTAGTTACATCTGTGTTAGCAATCAAAACTTCCTTTACAGTATTTTCCAAGACAAAACTTTGCTCTTCATTTGAGAAGTTCATCACGACCAGATATTTCTTTGTTGTCGTTTCTCGTAAATAAGCAAACACCTTATCAGCCGTTTCAAGTAGTTTAAAATCTGCTGTTACCAACCAATTATTGCTCTTTCTCAATTGAATCAATTGTTGATAAGTATAGAAAATAGAATTCGGATTTTCCAAAGCTGCTTCAACATTGACTGTTGGATAGTTAGGATTGACAGCCAGCCAAGGTTGACCAGTTGAAAAACCAGCATGTTGATGGGCATTCCACTGCATAGGCGTGCGAGCATTGTCCCGCCCAATCGTACGAATACTGGTCATAATATCATCAAGCGGCACACCCTTATCAAGGGCTTCGCGGGCATAGTTGAGAGATTCAATGTCTTCAACATCTTCTAAGTTCTTGAAAGGATAATTGGTCATACCAATTTCTTCCCCTTGATAAATGTAAGGAGTTCCACGCATCAGATGAAGGAGAATTGCTAAAGCTTTCGCTGACTTTTCGCGGTATTTCGTATCATTTCCCCATATGGAGACAACGCGCGGAAGGTCATGGTTATTCCAAAAGAGCGAATTCCAGCCTTCCTCTACACCTAGTTCATTTTGCCATTTGGTAAAAATTTCTTTTAATTTTGGTACGTCCAATTCATCTGCTACGTCCCATTTTGGTTGATTCGGCTTATGTTGAAGACCAATGTGCTCGAATTGGAAAACCATAGATAATTCATGATTCTTTAGGTCTGAATACTGTTTTGCAATGTCAGGAGTTGCTCCCCAAGTTTCACCAACTGTCAATAAATCCTTATCCCCAAAAGTAGCACGGTTCATTTCCTGCAAGTAAGGATGCAGCATTGGACCATTATTGATAATTTTCTGGTCAGGTAGCTTGCCAATCATATCAATCACATCCATGCGAAAGCCACCAATTCCTTTGTCAATCCAGAAATTCATCATCTTGTAAATTTTTTGACGTAGAGCTTCATTTTCCCAATTAAGATCCGGTTGTTTTGTGCTAAAGAAATGTAGGTAATATTGACCAGCTTTTTTATCATATTGCCAAGCAGAGCCGCCAAAAATAGAGTCTAAATCATTTGGTTTGTCTCGCCAGATATAATAACTGTGCTCTGGACTATCTGGATGTTCTCGCGCCTCTACAAACCAAGCGTGCTCGTCAGAAGTATGATTGACCACCAAGTCCATAATGATTTTAATATCGCGCTTCTCTCCTTCTGCGATCAGTTCCTCCATATCCTCCATAGAGCCAAAAATATCTGCAATTGCTTCGTAATCAGCAATATCATAACCGTTATCGTCCATCGGACTCTTATAAACCGGAGAAAGCCAAATAGCGGTAATTCCAAGTTTCTTCAAGTAATCCAATTTACTTGTAATTCCTTGTAAATCGCCAATTCCATCTCCATTGCTATCCATAAAACTTTTTGGATAAATCTGATAAATTACGGCATCATGCCACCATTTTCTTTGCATTGTGCATCTCACTTTCATCTTTTTCACCTTCCATACTATATAATTTTCCACTTCTTTGCAAGCGTTTGCGTTATATTTTAGTCTTCTTTTTACACGTAAAAAGTTTAACTCTGTAAATTTTAGAAATATTTGAGAATTACTTGAGACTTATTTGACAAGCATTTTGTATACTAATCCTTGAAGAGAGGAGAAACTCTACGATAGAAAAAATGGAGGTCACATTATGGAAACTATTTTGAATGTGAAACACATCAGTAAGAGATTTGGTCAACAGCTGGCTCTAGATGATGTTAATCTTACTGTGAAGCAAAAAAATACAGCCTCCTTTGATTGAAAGGAAACTGTGTTTTTTATCAATTTAATACAATTTCAAATCTCGTGGATCTACTGGAAATGTTGGATTATAGGGATTGTGACGAAGTTTGAAATGTTTAATTTCTTCAATCGTTTGTGTACCAGACAGTTGCATGACGGTTCTCAATTCTTCATTGATGTGTTCAAAGACTTGGCGAACTCCTATACTACCACCAAGCGCTAAACCATAAATAACTGGTCGTCCGATAGCCACTAAATCTGCTCCAGAAGCCAACGCTTTAAAAACATGCTGACCACGACGAACACCAGAGTCAAAGACAATTGGTACTCGTTTGTCCACTGCTTCTGCTACTTCTTGCAAGGAATCAAAGGCTGCTGGCCCACCATCAATTTGCCGACCGCCGTGGTTTGTCACCCAGATTCCAGAAGCACCTGCGTCAAGTGAGCGTTCCACATCTTCACGGCATTGCGGTCCTTTGACATAGACCGGAAGACCAGAGTAAGCAGCAATAAATTCTACATCACGAGGGGATAATTTTTGCTTAGCAGATTTGTAAACAAAATCCATCGTCTTACCAGCACCGTCAGGGAGGTATTCTTCCACAATTGGCATTCCAACTGGAAAAACAAAGCCATTTCGTTTATCCACTTCACGATTCCCCCCAACAGTTGCATCGGCTGTCAGGACAATTGCTTTATATCCTTCAGCTTTGACTCGATCCATAATGTGACGGTTAATACCATCATCTTTACTGAAATAAAATTGAAACCAATGGGGAGTTCCTTGAAGGGCTTGGGAAATTTCTGGAAGGTCAACTGTGGAATAAGAGCTGGTGGTATAAAGAGAGCCAAATTCGTGCACTCCCTTAGCTGAAGCTACTTCTCCCTGTTCATTTGCCAACTTATGAGCGGCTACTGGTGCTAAAATGATTGGAGAAGACAATTTATCCCCATCAAATTCAATCTCTGTACTTGGATTCTCCACATTGCGAAGCGTGTGAGGTACAATTAGCTTATGATTAAAGGCACGAATATTTTCTCGCAAAGTAAAGGTATCCTCAGCTCCACTTGCAATGTAACCAAATGCAGCTTTTGGAATGACTTTTTGAGCCATCGGTTCTAAATCATACGTGTTGATGAAATCAATTGGACCTTCAGCATTACTAGTTTGGTAAGACATCATATTTCCTCCTGTCTTATATGCGCATATCCATAGAGAAAATTCAATCGAGCCTTTAAAGCAAGCGCTTTCATTTTTATGTGACAAAACTCAATCCTATTCTCTAACAGATGAGAATAATAGCAATATGTATAAAATTTATACCATTTTGATAAATTGAAACAACTTTTACAATTTATAATAGGGCAGAAGTGGGAAATCACTTCCCACCCTTGCACCTATAATGGTTGTAAAAATTAAGATAAATGGTCTAGCGTGTTATGGCTTAACACCATATTCTTTGAAATAAGCTGTAATCGGACGAAGTTCTTGCCCATCATAAGTTGCAAAGAATTCTTCCGGACTCATTTGTCCATGAGTTTCTTGGTAACCAGCAGAGATTCTTTCCACAAATTCGCCATCAACAATGTCTAGCTCTAACTCTTCCACAGGGATACCACGCTTATCGGTGATTTTGGCATCAATCAGAATAGGCTTTCCATCTCTTGAAACTTCAAGGGCGCGATCAAAAGCAGCTGGCAATTCTTCTAAAGTTTTAACTGTTATTCCCTCTACACCCATTCCTTCCGCGACTTTAGCAAAATCTACTTCATAAAGATCCACACCTGAAAAGTTCATGACCAAATCTTCCTGTTCAGACTTGATAAAGTTGAGTGAATTATTAGAAGTGACAATATTGATAACTGGCAACTGATATTTGACTTGGGTCGTCAAATCTTGCATGACCATTGAAAACGCACCATCTCCAGCAATATTGAAAACTTGACGATTTGGAAAAGCAAATTGACCTGCGATAGAAGCTGGTAAGCCATACCCCATCGTAGCAAAGAGAGCTGAAATTGTCCATTTCTTCTCTGGTGTAAAGTTCAAAAAACGGAAGCTATTGATAATGTTGTCCCCGACATCAATGCCATAAACAGCATTGACATCCGAAATACGATTGATCTCACGATAGACTTGTTCAAATTCTAGTGGTCCGTCTGCTTTTTGCATTAAACGTTCCAGATAGGATTTCCAATCCTTCATGGCTGCCACACTAGCTTGATAAAATGGACGCGGAGCAACGGTTGCACTACGTTCCAAAGCTTTTTGGAGAAAACTTCCAGAGTCCGATAAAATTCCTAAATCCAAGTAGTGATGACGACCAAAATTAGCAGCATCAATATCAATAGAAACAAACTTAAAATCATGAGAACGATAAACTAAGTTGGCAAATGGGAAGTTTGTCCCAAGAGCAATGACAAGATCAGCTGCTGCAAATGCTTCGTCACCAACCTTAGAAGCAGCCCGATTAAGTGTGCCTAAATTCGCTTCAAAGTCCTCGGGGATTTTCCCCTTTGCAAGACCCGCGACAGCAATCGGAATTTGTAATTTTTGAGATAATTCTACCAATAAATGAGCCTTGTCGCCAATACCAGAACCCACATGGAAAATAGGACGTTTAGCCTCTTTTACCAATTCAAGAAATTGATCCACTTCAGTATCTGTCGCCTGTGGAAGCGGCAAGCTTTTTTCTGCTGTATGTGAAGCATAATCTACATCTGGAATTTCTACATAACCAAAATTATTTGGCATGATAATAACAGACACGCCACTGTTTTTATAGGCTTCACGAATCGCTTTATCTACAACATAAGGTAAGCTTTCCGGCGTCATCACTACTCGGTTATAGACTGCTACATCACTAAACATGGGTAACTCAGAAAACTCTTGAAAGTAATCATAATTCATATTCGTACTTGGTACTTGACCCACTAAAGCCAAAACTGGAGCATGATCTTCACGCGCATCATACAAACCATTTAAAAGATTGATGGCACCAGGACCAGCAGAACCAAGCGTTACTCCTATCTTTCCAGTCAATTTGGCATGAGCTGCTGCCGCAAGAGCTCCAACTTGCTCATGACGAACTTGTACAAAGCGAATGTTTTCTTTTTCCAAATCTAGTGCATTCATAGTTGAATTGACAGAACCGCCGGGATAACCATAAACATTTTCAACACCCCACGCTTCCAATACACGAAGCATGGCGACAGCAGCAGGAACTGTTTTTACATCAGACATCATAATCCTCCATTACCAGAGAATGGAATTGCAATTTCAAAATCTGTTTTTTTAGTCACGTTAATATCATAATACTTTTTGAATTCGTTTACAAAAAATTTGCTCACAATTTTTCACAATCTCAGAAAATATCACAAAAACTGATACAAAATAGCATTCCCTTCACCTTTTGACCAAATTTGTGAAGAAATAAACAATGTTTTTGAATATTAAAAAATAAAAAAACACCTACAGTTTTTTAACCGTAGATGTTGTGCTATTAAATCAAGCAATAGCAATATACCGTCTCTTTCCGCTAAAAGCGATGTAAGAAATCCATGTTACACCGTCTGCGTTTAAAACCTTGTCATAAGTGACCGATTGTCCAGCATTATAATAAGCTAGTTCAGGAGCCGACATTCTAGGTTCCGCTTTGATAGAGGAACGTTTCGTGAAACGATAGACGCCTTGAGCAGGAATAACTGGCTTTTGAGAAGACGGAGTAGACGGTTTTGGCGTTGTTGCTGACGTAACATAATCTCCACCTTCAAAGCCATAATATTCCTCTAAACTCAAACCAGAATGATAAATCTCATCAGCTTCCTTGCCAATATAACGAATATGCCATGCTTCTGGCATATAGCCTGTTGAAGCTTCTTTACCTGGTTGATAACGAACTACAAAACCGTAGCGATGTGCATTATTTTTCAACCAAGTACTTGCAGCAGCATCTTCCAAAAGATTACCAGCTTTATCCGTTAAGTCAAAGACAAGACCTGTTTGGTGTTCACTATAGCCCGGACGTGCAGAGTAACGATCCGCAGCAGCTTGACCATCTTTGTTCACATAATTTTGATACAGAACTTTTTGATAATCATAACTTCTAAATCCGCTGTAAGCATAACCAACATTATAGCCTTGAGCAATCATATCATTTCTTAATCGAAGAAAGGCAGCTTTTGCAGTTGGATTTTCACCAGGATTGTAGTTAGCAGCCATCGGATGCTTTTTGTTTGCCACTACAATTTCATCATATTTACCTTGGATAAAGTAGTAGGAGCCATTATATTGTACTTCTTTTGCACCTGTTTGAGGGCCGTCTACCTTAGTTGTCGTACCCGTCACACCTTGTAAACTACCGTCCGACT
>NZ_KV795584.1:0-285 GCF_001809055.1 Streptococcus sp. HMSC034B05
CGACTCTGTCACCGCCAAATGCACTTTCAAACCGTAGAACCACATCTTTTTGAAAGTACAGTAGCCAATGTTGACCACCTTATTCAAGACATTAATCCGATGATTTCTGACAGGCTGGAAAAGGAAGATTGGAAAGCTGTCAATGATGACCAATTCATCAAAATCCAGCTGATTGAAATAGAGGCGAATCAACTGAAGCAGGGGCGTCAGATAACGAGCATGGCGATAAAAGCAGCTTCTCTCCAGTCCGGTGAATCCGAAGAAATTGCAAATCAATTGGTAAAA
>NZ_KV795585.1:0-47670 GCF_001809055.1 Streptococcus sp. HMSC034B05
TTTCAACAGAAGTGGTTTTCTTATGTCTCATTTTATGGAGCTAGTACCATATATCTAAGTTTTTTTATATGTTTTTTATCAATCATGGTATTCGCCGCGATCCCATTTGGCATTTTCTTCGTCAAAGATATGATTATTTTTTGCAATTTCAGGGTTTACTTCAATGACCTTGTCAATTTTTTCAATTAATTTTTGATTAGTTTTTGTTGGTTCGTATTTGGTTTCTAGAAAGACATCAACAATGTTGTTAATGAGATTTTGTCCCAGGATGCGTCCGCCGAAAGCAATGATATTGGCATTAAGCTCTTTTTTGGCATATCGTGCTGTTAAGACATCTCCAACGAGGGCAACACGTGTACCAGGAACTTTGTCGGCAGAAGCAGAAATTCCGACACCGGTTCCACAAAGAGCAATTCCAAGATCGGCATTTCCGGAAACGACATTTTCTGCGATTAGGCGACCAAAGATGGGATAATGAGTACGGTGAAAGTCATAGGTACCGACATCAATGACTTCATGTCCAAGCTCTTTTAGGTGTTCAGAGATTTTCATTTTTGTATCTGTGACAATGTGATCACAACCAAGTGCAATTTTCATAGCATTTCCCTCCTAGCACAATTTATTTAACATATCAATCCGTACTTGGTGACGACCCGCATCATAATCTGCAGTTAAATACGCATCCACGCAGGCATTGGCTAATTCTTCACCAAGAATTGCAGATCCGAGAGTGATGATACGAGTAGAATTGTGACGAATTGTCATCATGGCCGAATGTTCATCTGAAACAGCAGCACAGATAATACCTCTATGCTTATTTGCGACCATGTAAGAGCCGACAGCAAAACGGTCAAACAAAATACCACGAGTAGTATCATCTTTTCGTAATTCTTCTACAAGGGCAACTGTTGAATCTATAAAATCAACAGCCCCTTCTTGCTCATTAAGGTCTTTTATCTCATAACCGAGCTGAAGCAAATGAGTTTTCACTTTATTTTTTAACTCAAAACCATCAAGGTCTGTCCCTAGTATAACTTTCATGTTTATACCTCCTTTTTTATTTTACAACAATATTATAACGCCTGAAACAAACAATGTCAAATATAAAACAACAAAACAAAACACAATAAACTATTGACAACGCTTTCAAATAATTATATAATGATTTTGTAAACAAAATAGAACAAACAAACAGAAGGAGAAGATAAGATGGGACTTAATCATTTTTTTGATAAAGATTTAGTCTTTTGTCTGCAAGCTGACAATAAAGAGCATCTTTTTAGCCAAGTTGCGGATCTTCTTGAAAAAAGGAAGATTGTGACCTCTTCTTATAAAAAGGCTTTGATTGAGCGAGAAAAGTCATTTCCGACAGGACTTGACATGGAATTTTTGGGAAAAGATTTACCTAATGTAGCTATTCCACATACGGATATAGCACACAATTTGGCAGAAAAAGTAGTAGTGGTACGGTTAGAACAATCAGTCATCTTTCATAATATGATTGCTCCTACAAAAGAAGTGGAGGTTTCGCTCTTATTCTTTATTATCAATAATTCTAATGCGAGCCAGACCAATATTTTAGCGCAGCTAATGGATTTCTTTACAGCAGATGGAAATTTGTATGCGCTATCACAATTAAACAATTCTGAAAAAATATTTCATTATTTATCAGAAACAATCAAGGATTAAACTATTAAAAATAAAAAACGGAGGATTTTAAAATGATTAAAATTTTAGCAGCCTGTGGAGCGGGGGTAAATTCTAGCCATCAAATCAAGAGTGCTCTTGAAGAAGAACTTTCTAATCGTGGTTATGATGTCCAATGTGATGCTGTCATGGTCAAAGATGTCAATGAAGACTTGATAAAAGGTTATGATATTTTCACGCCGATAGCAGCGACAGATTTAGGCTTTGAACCAGGAATTCCTGTTATTGAAGCAGGGCCTATCTTGTTTCGGATTCCAGCTATGAGCGCGCCTGTCTATGACAATATTGAGGCAGCTATCAAAGAGCATGGTTTGCACTAAATTCTTTAATAGAGCTTAATAAAATAAAAAATACAATTCAATAAAATATGATCGGGAGGATTTATTTATGAATGTCATTATTGACTTAGCTAATAAATTTTTTAAACCCATACTAGATATGGGTGCACCAATTATTATGCTGATTGTTTTGACTGCTTTGGCTTTGCTTTTTGGAGTAAAATTTTCAAAAGCACTTGAAGGCGGTATTAAATTGGCTATTGCTCTTACTGGTATTGGAGCCATCATCGGAATGTTGAACGGTGCTTTCTCTGTTTCATTGACAAAATTTGTTGAAAATACAGGGATTAAATTGAACATTACAGATGTTGGATGGGCGCCTTTGGCAACGATTACTTGGGGTTCGGCTTGGACACTTTATTTCTTGCTCATCATGCTCATTGTAAATGTAGTTATGTTAGTTACCAAGAAAACAAATACTCTAGATGTTGATATTTTTGACATTTGGCATTTGTCAATTACTGGTCTGTTGATTAAATGGTATGCTGATAATAACGGTGTGAGTCAGGGTGTTTCTCTCTTTGTTGCCACCTCAGCGGTTGTGCTAGTCGGAGTGATGAAAATCATCAATTCAGAC
Source organism: Streptococcus sp. HMSC034B05 (assembly GCF_001809055.1). Lineage (NCBI taxonomy): Bacteria > Bacillati > Bacillota > Bacilli > Lactobacillales > Streptococcaceae > Streptococcus > Streptococcus sp. HMSC034B05. Next base: position 2,623 of record NZ_KV795585.1, read on the forward strand.
TTGATGAAACCAACTTTTGACGACTTGCTCAATGCACCAAGTTCTTCGCCGATGACTTCAACTCACATGAATTATATGATGAATCCAGTTATTATGGTGTTGGATAAAATTTTTGATAAATTTTTTCCATGGCTTGATAAATATGACTTTGACGCTGCAAAGCTCAATAAGAAAATCGGTTTCTGGGGTTCTAAATTTTTCATCGGTTTTATTCTCGGTATTGTTATTGGAGTGATGGGAACACCGCATCCAGTTGCAGGTGTAGAAGCAGCTAAATCATGGGAATTGGTTATCAAAAGTTGGTTATCGCTTGGTTTGACTGCTGGTGTCTGCTTGGAATTGTTCTCATTGATTGGTTCTTGGTTTATCGCAGCCGTAGAACCACTGTCGCAAGGTATTACAAATGTTGCAACGAAACGTTTGCAGGGTCGTAAATTCAACATTGGTCTTGACTGGCCATTTATCGCTGGTCGCGCTGAAATTTGGGCATGTGCTAATGTATTGGCTCCAATCATGCTCGTTGAAGCTATTCTTTTATCAAAAGTTGGAAATGGAATTTTACCGTTGGCAGGAATTATCGCTATGGGAGTCACGCCAGCCCTTCTGGTTGTCACACGCGGTAAATTGATTCGGATGATTGTTTTTGGAACCTTACTGCTTCCATTGTTCCTTCTTTCAGGAACCCTTATTGCACCATTTGTTACTGATTTAGCGAAAGGTGTAGATGCGTTCCCTAAAGGTGTAGCAAGCACACAATTAATTACTCACTCTACTCTTGAAGGACCGATTGAAAAGCTATTCGGTTGGACAATTGGAAATGCGACAACAGGTGATGTTAAAGCGATTATTGGAGTGCTTCTTTTCTTAGCATTCTATATCGGAATTTTTGCTTGGTATAGAAAGCAAATGATTAAGCGAAATGAAGAATACGCTGCAAATGCAAAATAAAATAACAATAAGCTAGGCTATTCCTTTTGAAATAGTCTGGCTTTTATGTGAAAAAGAAAGGAAAAAAGATGATTCATTTGGTTTGTCCCAATCCAGCTTTGGATCGGACTGTTTTACTTAGCCATTTTAAAGAAAATGTGGTCAATCGACCAATTCAAGTGCACGAAAATGCTGGCGGAAAAAGTTTTAATGTTGCTTATGTTTTGAATTGCGAGAAAGGCGAAGAGCAAGTGAATTTTTGTATTCACACAATGCTAGGCGGCAAAATGGGGGAATATCTTCAGCAACTAAATAAAGAAAATCAAATTCCATTAGTTGTGACAGAAGTTGATAAGAATACACGTACGTGCACGATTATGGTTGATACAGAATCAGGAAAAAACTACCTTGTGTACGAAGCAGGATTTGAGCTGAGTGAGAAATTGTTAGAACATTTTACGACAAAGCTTCTAAGCCACGTTCAATCTGGTGATAGTGTTGTTTTTTCTGGTTCTTTGATGAAAGGGATGCCGGATGATTATATCGCGCAAATTGGTCGTCTTTTGCCAGAAGATGTGAATTTAGTAGTAGATACTAGTGGTGCAGCTTTGGAAGCAGCTCTTCCAGCTAAGCCTAAAGTTGTAAAAATTAACGATGAAGAATTAGCAGAATTAACAGGGCGATCAGTTGAATCGGCAGAAGAAGCAGTGAATCTTCTCAAAGAATACGCTGAAATTCCATATTTCATTGTAACAATGGGAGAAAAGGGAGTTGTTGCGCGTTTGCAAGATGATATTTTTCAGCTCACTTTTCCAAAAATTCAAGTTAAAAATCCAATTGCTTCAGGTGATTTCTTCTTAGGTAGTCTCTGTTATTCATTAGAAAATAAAGGACTAGTTGATAGAGAAGCCGTTATTCGTGCCTGTGCTTATGCAACAGCTAACTGTTTGCAATGGACTCCCAAAGTAGAGCTAGAAGATGTGAAAAGGATTATTCAGGAAATGAAACTAACAAGTTTGTAAATTTTTAGGGAACTATATAGCACTTTACCCTAATCACAATATATAGTATCTTAAAATAAGATTTTTGTAAATTTGACAACTATACTTTGTAGTTGTGTAAACAGGTATATAATTCCCTAAATTTAAATGGAGCAGGAGAAAAAGGAATGTCTATTTATGCATTAAAAGGTATTTGCGAGTATAAATTTGATGTGGATATTCCAAGAATAGATTGGGATTGGCTAATTTACCCTAAAGGTCTTTATGATATGATTATGCGTATTGTTAAAGATTATCTAATTATAAGAAAATTTACATCACAGAAAATGGTTTAGGCTATAAAGATGAGTTTGTAGATAATATGGTTTATGATGATGCTCGGATTGACTATGTTAAGAAACATTTGGAAGTTTTAGCTGATGCTATTGCGGACGGCGTCAATGTAAAAGGCTACTTCTTATGGTCGCTGATGGATGTATTTTCTCGGTCCAACGGTTATGAAAAATGCTACGCTCTTTTCTATGTTAACTTTGAAACTCAAGAGCGTTATCCTAAAAAGAGTGCTTGCTGGTGCAAAAAAATAGTGCAAACACGAGAAATTCGTTAACTAAGTTGTTTTTATATTGGGTGACAGTTCAATAGAGCTGTCACTTTTCTATTGTCCTGCTTTGAAAGTATGATTTATGTAAAGATTTTCTAAAATCTGTATGATATTTTTTAAAAGTATTGACTCATAGAATCTTCTCTTTATATAATGAAATTAATTTTGTTTTTATAAGGAGGTCGTATGACTTTATCAGGACTCATTGTTTTAGCTGTATTTGTATTTCGATTGGTATTTTTGAAAATATCTATTAAAAATGAGAAAGCGATACTAGCAAATGGCGGTCAAGAATTTGGGGTACAAAATACCAAGTACATCACTATTCTTCATATTTTATTTTATCTTTCTTGCTTTGTTGAAGCCACAATACGTCAGGTTCGTTTTGATGCGCTCAGTAGCGTGGGGCTAGGACTATTAGTATTTTCCATGTTCATGCTTTATGTTGTGACACAGCTCTTAGGTGACATTTGGACTGTAAAATTGATGCTGGTTAAGAATCATAAATTTGTTGATCATTGGCTTTTCCGCTATGTCAAACATCCAAATTATTTCTTGAATATCATTCCAGAGTTGATTGGTTTAGCACTGCTTTGCCATGCGCTTCTTTCATTTTGTGTCTTGTTTCCTTTTTATGCTTTTGTTTTATATAATCGTATCAAGGAAGAAGAGAAACTTCTTCAAGAAGTCATTATTCCAAATGGGATTGCACAGAAGTGAGCTTTTTCAAATATGAAATGAAAGAGTTCAAAATTAAACATTATTATCATTTTGTATAATTTTTTAAAAACAAAGTAAGAAATTGAGCTTTACATTGACAAAAGAGACAGAGGTGACATTGGGAGTGACTGTGAAAGCAAATAAAGGTTCTTGGGGGACGATTGACGATTTGCTTTTAACCAAAGAAGATGTGGATAAAACAGATTTGGCAACAGCAATTTCTGCTGCAAAAGAAAAATTGACAAAAGGTACACATTATACAAAAGATTCGCTTGCTAAATTGAAAGTTCAAGTAGAAGAGGCGCAGGCTGTTTTACAAAAAAATGATACAACACAAGCAGAAGTTAATGCAGAAAGCGAAGCTTTACAGACTGCCATTCAAGCACTTGTACCACTAGAAAACCAGTCTTCTTCTACTGTTCAGCATGAAGATGGTAAAAAAATAAAGGAAAATTCTGATAACAGAGAACAAAAAGGAGGAAACTCTCATGCTGGATTGACAGATTCTGATTTGTCTAATAAAAACGAAGAGACCTCTCAAATAAATAAAACCAAAGAAACTTTGCCTACTACAAGCGACGAAAAATTAGCTAAATCCAATGAACTATTACCAAGTACCGTTACTAGCATGTCATATCTAGCTGGTATTGGCGTTGTTTTTCTAAGTGTATTTGTTGCTGTTCTCTCTAAGCAAAGTATTAAGGAAATCATTGCAAAAAAGTAGAAAGCAATAAAACTTTCTACTTTTTCTTATCTGCAATATATTCTAATTTTTGTTGTCGTGTTTTTCTTTTAAAGAGGGCTTCAGCTGACATGGCAGAAGGTTTATCAGGGAATTCTTCTTGGTACAAAAGCGTAACGGGTAATCGTGCACGTGTGTATTTGGCACCCTTTCCAGCATTGTGTATATGAAGTCGTTTTTTGATATCGGTCGTGTAACCTGTGTAGAGAGAACCGTCAGCACATTCAAGGACATACATAAAGGCTTTATTTTCCATAATAAATTTCGTGAATTTCTGGAGTATAACTGCCATCTTGATTGTGAATGAAAAGTGGTGGCAGGATTTTTAGTCCGTCGCGAGAGCCGTCTTTGATAGCTTCAATGAGAAGCATATTGGCTTTTCGATTTGCCTTTGGGTAAACAAACTGAATGCGTTTCGGAGCTAAATTGTGAGCTGTCATGGTCTCAATAATATCAAGGAAGCGTTCAGGACGATGGACCATTGTTAAACGTCCGTTTGATTTTAAAACCCGTTGAGAAATTTGACAGATTTCTTCCAAATTTGTCGCAATTTCATGACGTGCAAGCAAATAATGTCGGCTTGCATTGAGATTAGAATGTTCATCTACTTTAAAATAAGGCGGATTGCAGAGGATCATGTCTACTTTGCTACCACTGATATATCTGGTGAGATATTTCAAATCATCTTGAATGACCTGCATTTGGCTGGTTAGATTATTTAGCTCAATAGAGCGTTGGGCCATATCTGCGAGACGTTCTTGAATCTCAACAGCAATGATTTGGGCTTGCGTGCGCGTGCTTGCAAAAAGTCCAACAGCACCATTTCCGGCACAGAGATCCACGATAAGACCACGCTTAGGTAAGTTTGGAAAGCGGGAGAGGAGCACGCTATCTACTGAATAGCTAAAGACCTCTCGATTTTGGATAATTTTGACGTCAGTAGAAAAGAGCTGATTGATTCGCTCACCGTCTTTTAAAAGAATTTCTGCCATATACCCTTATTATATCATGATGTAGAGGAAAAGAAGCAATAAAAAAAAGCAGTAAGACAAAAATGTACGGTTTTTCTTACTGCTATAGGTTAAATTTTACAAATTCTGTTCCCGTTCATTCTGTCTGTGTGTCACAACAATAAAAGTAATTGTAAAGAGGAGCATCAGAATGAAATAGATTGGCAAACTGTTGCTGGTTAAGGTAGTGATTTCAATGTACTTTTGCAGGATAATGGCTGTTCCGAAGAAGCCAATGAGCGACCAGAGGATAAGTAGAATCCGCCAGAGATTGAGCGGAAGGCAGGCTCGGACAACAGATAGAAATCCGATAGAGCCTAATAAATAATAAAGCAAAGTTGAGATTTCTAGTTGTGACCAACTATGCAATCCACCGAAAATACTGACAAATAAAACGCTAAAGACGACCATTAGCCCGCTAGGTAGCGCCTTGAAAATTGCTTTTTTAAGGAAATCTTGTTCAACAGGTTTGATATTCCGCTCAAAGGTGAGGACAAAGGGCGGCAAACCTTCAACAAATTGGTCGATCAAGGTGATTTGAATGGGGATAAATGGAAAGACTAAGAGCCATTCTACTCGACCCAGTAAGATACTGGAAATACAAATGATTGTCAAAATGAACGAATAAGTTGTTTTAATGAGGAAAATTGGTGCAATGCGGGCGATATTATTAACGACGCGGCGTCCTTCAAAGAGAATTTCAGGTACATCGTTAAAATCAGAATTAAGCAACACCAGATTGGCAACTTGTCGTGTTGCAGGATCCCCTTCAGCCATGGCAATGGAGCAGTCTGCTTCCCGTAAGGCTAGAATATCATTGACTCCGTCACCAGTCATTGCTGTGGTATGCCCTGCTTTTTTCAGGGTTTGAATGATAAGTTTCTTTTGATGAGGAGAAACGCGGCCAAAGATAGCTGTCTTTTCTGTCAACTCAATCAATTCTTGATCCGTTACTTTTGAACAGTCAACATAACTTTGGTAATTTGAAAAACCAGCTTTTGCAGCAATGTTTGATACAGTAATTGGATTGTCACCTGAGATGATTTTTAAGCCCACTTCTTGTGAGCGTAAGTATTCCAAAGTATCAGCTGCTCCGTCACGAATCGGATCTGTGATTTCTAAAATAGCAATGGGTTGAATGCTACTTGGTAAGTGAATATGTTTATGGTCAATGCGTTCAGGACTAATAGCTAAAGCGAGCACACGCGAACCACGCTTTTGAGCTTCCTGTGCTAGCTCAATTTCTTCATGAAAGAGCATTTCAGGCGCACCGAGAAAGACAGTACCTAAGTCCGACATTTCCATAGCTCCCCATTTACGGTCACTCGAAAATGGAATCATATTACTTGTTTGATAGTCAGTCGGAGTAGTAAATTGCTTGCGAATGGCTTGGGCAGTTGGATTATTGTCATCGCTTGCAGTGATATAAGCACTAAGAATGTCAGAGATGGCTTGTTCTGAAAAATCTTCTGTGAGTGGGCTGAAGGTTTCAACGTGCATTTTCCCTTGTGTAATGGTACCTGTCTTATCAAGACAGAGCATATCAACACGGGCCAATGTTTCAACGGAGTACATTTCTTGTACGAGGACTTTTCGTAAGCCCAGCTTGATGACAGCTGTTAAAAGAGAAGTAATCGTTAAAAGAGCAATTCCTTTTGGTAGCATTCCCAGAAGAGCCGTTGAGGTATTGACAACTGAGTCTTTGACAGGTAAATGTTTTACAAAGAGAGCTTCTAGAAAGAGCGCAATTCCGAAAGGGATAATGATTTTTCCTGTAAAACCTGCAATCCTGTCCATGGATTTCATGATACGAGAATTGATTGGTTTGACAGTCTTAGCCTCTAGCATAAGTTTAGAAGCATAATTATCAGAGCCTACATGAGTGATTTTGGCAATAACACGCCCGCTGGCAAGAAAACTTCCTGAGAGCAATTGCTCCCCAATCTCCTTTTGAACAAGGTCACTTTCACCTGTCAACATGGCTTCGTTCACTTCTGCAAAACCGTCTAAAACAGTTGCGTCACTTGGAATCTGCTCCCCCGTAGCCAGTTGAATACAGTCATCCAAGACTAAGTCTTCTGGATTGATTTGACTAGATTTACCATCGCGAATGACCGTTATCTTTTCTTTGTTTAAAAGATTCAGTTTGTCGACCATGTGTTTAGCTCGCAATTCTGTCACGATACCAGAGAGGGCATTGAAGCAGATAACAGCAAAGAAAACCAAGTTGCTCCATGCTTGCACAGCAACAAGCGCCAGGGCAATTGCAAAATTTAGTGCATTAAATAGCGTAAAAACATTGCGCTTGATGATTTTCCAGGTGCTGGTACTCGTATTGGCTGTAAAATCATTGGTAAGTCCTTGAGCAATTTTTTCTTGGACTTGTTGGTGGGTTAATCCCGTAAATTCTTTCATGTTCATGAGGATAATCATACCATTTTTTTAGTAAAATTTCTAATAGAATCCATTCGGCTGCGACACTTTTATGACGAAAAAAGTTTGCGAGCAAGAATTGGATAAGGTATAATGGAAGAAATAAGAAGGGAGAGGTTATGTTCTACAGATATTTAAGAGGATTAGTGATGTTGATTTTATGGGCTATAAATGGTAATGCTCATTTACATCATCTGGAGAATATTCCTGACCAAGAGGAAAATTATATTTTGGTAGCACCGCACCGTACCTGGTGGGATCCTGTTTATATGGCTTTCGCTACAAGACCCAAGCAATTTATTTTTATGGCAAAAAAAGAATTATTCACGAATCGCGTTTTTGGTTGGTGGATTCGGATGTGTGGTGCTTTTCCGATTGACCGTGAAAATCCTGGAGCATCCGCTATCAAATACCCTGTAAAAATGCTGAAATCAAGCAACCGCTCGTTGATTATGTTTCCAAGTGGCAGCCGTCATTCTAAGGATGTTAAAGGAGGAGTAGCTTTGATTGCCAAAATGGCAAAGGTACGGATTCTTCCGGCCGTTTATGTCGGACCGATGAGCCTGAAAGGTTTAGCAAAAGGTGAGCGTGTGGACATGGATTTTGGCCAGCCGATTGATATTTCAGACATCAAAAAGATGAATGATGAAGGCCTAGAAGAAGTCGCCCGTCGTATTCAGACAGAATTTGATCGTTTAGATGCAGAAGTAGCAGCTCTTGAAGTGAAAAAAAGTCCGAATATATTATTGCTGTTGCCACGTTTGATTGCCCTCTTACTATCCCTTGTTGTTGGCTTGTTGACATTTGTTTTTAGTTTTATCGCAAGCTTTGTTTGGGATCCTGAAAAGCATAGAAAATCAAATCTCTTATAAAGGATGATAACTATACGCCTATCTGGATAGCAGCAATCGTACAGAATGAAATGGAATTTGTATATCTGGCAAAGCAAGTGTAGCAAACATTTGATCTATGTTTCTAAAAGGAGCCTCTATGAAAATAGCAGTTTTACTGTATCCAGCGTGCTCATTGCAGGAAATCACAACTTTGACATCCATTCTTTGTCTTTCTTTTGGGCAGTCTTTGGACTATCTTGCTTCAGAAAAGAAAATTTATACAAGTGAAGAAGGATTACAAGTTATTCCGGATTTTACTTTTAAAGAAGTTCAAGGTGTAGTGTATGATTGTATCATATTGCCAGGTACACAGGAGCCTTTTGTTAGTCTCTATGATTCTAGACTCATCTCTTTTTTGAAAAATGTAGATATCAAGCGAACAATAGTAGCTGCCATTTCTTCGTCACCTATGTTTTTGGGAAAAGCTGGTTTATTGAGAAATCGATATTATACAGGCGGTTTATATATGGAGTTAGTAGACTATTTTTCTTTTTTGGAAAAAGAAAATATGCTCCATCAGCCAGTTGTAAAAGATAAGAATGTTATCACAGCTATTGGATTTGCCTATACAATATTTTCTCAGACTGTTTTGGATACTTTAGGATTAGAATTACCGAGCGATTTCTTTTTGAGAAAAAATTTCTACAGCCCAGAGGAATTAACTTATCATTTAGAAGCAAGCGATTACCAAAAAATACTGCAAAAGATTTCACAATATGAACGATGTATCCAGGAATGATTTCCTGGTTTTTTTATTGTAAATGTTAGGACAAAAAGAACAATCAATACATAAATTATACATGAAAGCGCTTGCTAAAATAGATTTAAAATAGTATACTAAATTTAAGGTATACGGTTTTAAAAAGGTGATAAGAGTGTGCATTGCTCTTATTTATAAAAAGTTGATGTATTCAACATGCAATGATAAAAGGAGAAATATATGAAAAAATTGATTTTTCGTTTAACAATTTTATTATCTGCTCTCATTCTCTTTCCTTTCCAAGCAGTTGAAGCTTGTACAGGTTTTATTGTTGGGAAGAACTTGACAGCAGATGGTTCGACTTTGTATGGTCGTACAGAGGATTTGGAGCCTCATCATAATAAAGTCTATAAAGTCCATCCAGCTAAGGACAATAAAGCAGGTGCAAAGCTGATTGATGAAGCCAATGGTTTTGAATGGCAGTTACCTGCTCGGAGTTATAAATACACTTCGGTTTCAGACGTCACGCCAAAAGAAGGTATTTTTGACGAAGTAGGCTTCAATGAACATGGAGTATCTATATCAGCCACTGTTTCTGCAAAAGCAAATAAAGCTATTCAAAAAGTTGATCCTTATGTTGAAAAAGGCTTAGCAGAGTCTATTATGACTACAGTCGTTTTACCACATGTAAAAACGGCTCGTGAAGGTGTGGAACTCATCGCGGAGATTGTCAAAAAGCAAGGTGCTGCTGAAGGCAATATCGTGACAATTGCGGATAAGACGGGTGTTTGGTACATGGAAATCCTCTCTGGCCACCAATATGTTGCCATTAAATATCCCGATGATAAATATAGTGTTTTCCCTAATACTTTCTTCTTAGGAAGTGTTGATTTTAATGACAAGGAAAATGTCATTGCTTCAGAAAATGTGGAAAAGGTAGCGCGTGATGCTAATTCTTACAAGGAGATTGATGGTAAATTCCATATTTCCCAATCTTATAATCCACCAATGTCAGAGGCAGATCGTTCGCGTGCTTGGGCAGGTATTAAGGCTTTGAATCCAGACGCACCAGTCAATTATGATGATAAATATTTTGATTTGTTGCAATCTAGCAATAAGAAAATCAGTGTTGCAGATGTGATGCGGATGCAGCGGAACCGTTTTGAAGGAACGCAATTCAAACCACTAGACCAAATGGAATTAGACGGTAAAGGCATTCCTCAACGTGGAAAAGTAGATCCAGTCTATAAATATCCGCTTGGCAACCCAAACGTAATGGAAGCACACATTTTCCAATTGAAAGATAATATCCCTGCTAGCATGGGTGGTGGTACGATGTGGCTTTCCGTTGGAAGTCCTCGTTTCGCTCCATACCTACCATATTATGGAAATATTACCAATACGTATTCAGCTTACCAAGTTGATACAACGAAGTACGACAAAAATTCGTGGTATTGGGTTGCATCTCACATTTACGATATGGCGGCCAAACACCAAAAATTATTTGGCAATAGTGTACAGGAAAAATGGAAAGCTTTAGAAGCACAATGGATTGAAGAACAAGCTAAGGCTGACGAACAATACGCAGCTGCAGGCGGAGCTTCGTCAGAAGAAGTGACTGCAGCTAGTATGGCACGTGCGGAAAAAGTCTTTAAAGAGATGAAAGCTCTAGAAGCTGAAATGGAAGAAAAGATCAAAAATGAGCAAACACCGCCAAGTTCTAGCACAGAACCATCTTCAAGTACAAGTGAGTCATCTTCAACTTCGTCTACATCTCAATCTTCGTCAAGTACAAACGAAACTTCTACATCTAGTTCATCAGATGTTGAAAAACCAAAACCAAACGATACTTCTGATACCTTAGTGGATACAGCTACAGGTGTTCGTTTGCAAAATGCAGATTTAGTAAAGGCTAATCTCAAATTAGCAGTTAAAAAGACAATTGAAGAAAATGCAGATAGCTATGATATTACTTTGACCAATCCAAAAGGTGAAGCAGTGTCACAAGTTAGCTCCACATTAGTGACAGTACCAGTGAAACAAGGTGCTACGGTGGAATCTGTTTATGCTATGAAAGATGGTAAACAAGCAGAAAAATTTGACTTTGTTCTCAATAAAGATAAAACGATTAGCTTTAAAACAACTCACTTCTCTACTTACAAAATAAATTATAAAGTTGTAAAAGAAGCGCCAAAGCAAAACAAACGTGGTTTTCTTCCATCAACTGGTGAAAAAGTGACTTTCCTTGATTTAGTAGGGATCGTTATTTTAGGAATTGTGATCTTTATCTTAGCAAAACGTTCAAAAAAGAATAATGAATAGTTGAAGCAAGAAAGTCAATATCATCTTGAAGAATTCCTTCAAAGTTGGATACAAACTAACTTTGGGGGATTTTTATATGGATTGGATAGCTGTATACTATAAATTGAAAATGATAATATTTATTTTGATAATAATAATTGTCAAAATGACAAATATATGTTGTAATAAAATTGTGAAAGGAGAATATGGTATGAAGTTGAGAAATCGGCTCAAGGAACTTCGAGCAAGAGATAGGCTCAATCAAACAGAACTAGCAGAAAAGCAGGAATTTCTCGACAAACCGTCAGTTTAATCGAACGGGGAGAGTATGCTCCATCTGTTATTATTGCCTTAAAGATTGCTCATATTTTTGGAGAAAACGTAGAAAATGTAGTTTATCTAGAGGAGAATAGTAATGAAAAAATGGATGAAAATTAGTGATTTGATGATAGTCAGTGTTTTGATGGGAATTTTTGTAGCCAATAGCTGACTCGAAACTTTCCATTTTCCAACTTTTTTAAATAGTACACTTTTAGGATGGATTATTCGTTTGCTCAATCTGATTTTATTCTGCACGATGATTTATTTACTATCTTCTAGTCGGAAAATTCAGAAACAATCGGAATCAAGAAAAGAAAATGAGTTAATTGAGCAGCTTTACCAGAAGATGTTTAAAAATCTGGAATACGGCACCATTTCCCTAGATGTGATGACAATTTTGGTAATTTTTGATATACTAACTTCACTTAGTTTAGCTATCACTAAAAATAGTTTTTCACTTAGAATCAGTTTGTTTTCTTATTTAACCTTGTCTTTCGTCATATATGGGCAATATTACCTCTAAAAAACAATTGAGCAGGTTTGGCATTTTAAACTACCAACGTTTGCATTTCCTGAAGACATTTCAATATTTATGAAAACTTATGATGAAGCAGAACGAGAAGCGTATTATAAGCAGAACTTTAAAATCCTTTTTCAGTTAAATCAGTTTATTTTGCCAGTACTTTACGTTTTCGTCTTTGTCATCTCGCTTAGCTTACGTGAGATTCAATATCTTCCCATTGCAATTGTAGTATTTATCCACTATACGTCAATGTGATGAACTTTTCTATGGTGAAAAATAATTTTAAATAAGCCGTAAACACTGTAAAATAACTAGTGAGAAAGGGAGAATCTTTAATGAAAAAAATAGCCCATATAGGACTTGGAATTTTAAAATTATTGGGATTAATTGTTTTAGTTATGGTCATCAATGGCATTCCTATGTTATTCTTAGCAAAAGGACAAAATCTACCAATATATACAGAAATTTTACTGGTTTTAGCCTACCTTGTGCTCGTGTTTTTTGCTATCCGCACTTTATGGAGAAGATACCAAACACATATCTCAAAAGACGTCAAAGTTCTGTCGTTTTCTTGGGGAGATTTTGGAAAAGCCTTGTTATTCTTTTTAGTGGCGAGAGTGGTAGCAGTAGTTGGAACTTATCTAAATATTCTGTCAACAGGGCAAAGTACAACCAGCAACGATAACGCTTTACAAAATCTAGGAAAAATTATGTCAGTTGATCACATCTTTTTTGCTCTGTTATATGTGATGACGGTTGCAGTGATAGCTCCGATAATTGAAGAACTGGTGTTCCGCGGTTTTGCGACAATCTTTTTCTTTGAAAAAGATCAAAAAATAGTGGCAGCGCTCATAACATCTATCATTTTTGCACTTCCTCATATTTCAAAATGGACAGAATTTCCATTATATTTTGCAATGGGATTAGTGCTTTATGCCGCATTTGCACGTCGGGGAAATCTGAAAGATTCAATCGCTGTACATATCTTAAACAATACACCAGCAGCTATAATCATGCTGATTGCGATGTTTCAATAGTGATCTAAAAATAGTGCAATCATTACAATAAAAACACGAATGGAATTTTGGTTCCAGCTATTTGCTGGTGTTACCTCATTCGTGTTTTTATGTTATCAAATGTTATTTTAATGAGCAGGTGTTTTATAATCCATAATTGTAATCGTCATCTTGCATGGCTTCAACTTCACCAAGAAGATAACCATTTCCAACTTGAGAAAAGAAATCGTGGTTAGAAGTTCCAGTTGAGATACCATTCATGATAATCGGATTGACATCGTCAGCTGTGTCAGGGAAAAGTGGATCTTGTCCGAGATTCATGAGCGCCTTATTAGCATTGTAGCGCAAGAACGTCATAACTTCATCTGTCCATCCTATGGCGTCATAGAGTGTTTTTGTATAGAGTTCTTCATTTTCGTAGAGGGTGTATAGCAGGTCGTACATCCATTCTCGGAATGTTTCTTGTTCTTCTTCTGACAATTCGTTGAAACCAAGTTGAAACTTGTAGCCGATATAAGTACCGTGAACGGATTCGTCACGGATAATCAATTTGATGATTTCAGCGACATTGGCTAATTTGTTATTCCCAAGATAGTAAAGAGGTGTGAAAAAACCAGAGTAGAAAAGAAAGGTTTCAAGGAAAGTTGAAGCGACTTTTTTTTGGAGTGCATTTCCATTGAGGTAAATCTCATTGATGATCTCAGCTTTCTTTTGTAAATAAGGATTGGTATTGGTCCATTCAAAGATTTCGTCAATTTCTGATTTTGTGTTAAGAGTCGAAAAAATAGATGAATAGGACTTAGCATGAACAGACTCCATGAATTGGATATTGTTTAGCACAGCTTCTTCATGAGGCGTGCGAATATCTCCTCGAATAGCTTCCACACCAGATTGAGATTGCATGGTATCAAGAAGTGTCAGCCCACCAAAGACTTTACCAACAAGGTCTTTTTCTTTAGCTGATAATTTTCTCCAATCATCTAAATCGTTGGAAAGAGGGATTCGTGTGTCGAGCCAGAATTGCTCGGTTAGTTTTTCCCAAGTAGATTTGTCAATGACATCTTCGATGGCATTCCAGTTAATGGCTTTGTAGTAGGTTGACATATTTTTCTCCTGATTAAAATATTATCACTAACATCAATTGTTAGAATGAGGATAAGGCATTTCCCAATTTTTATTGTTAAAACGATTATAAATATAAGATTGTTGAGTAATATCAAACTTGTTTGTTGATATTATATAGTAATTAGCAGTATTTATTGTTGCCTTGTTGACATATTGAATTTTATCGAGCGTCATTTGAACCAATAAATTGTTTGAACTATTAATATCATCATTTTGAAATTCTAAGCAAAAATTGGGACTGATAGGAAATATTATTTGAAATCCATTTGGTTTATTTTGAGGTCCAAAAGTAGAAATAACAGGATTATCACTTGTAATAAATCCATCACCGATAGCAATATGGAAATGCATAGAATTTGGCTTTTTAAAATATTTCAAAAGATCTTCTAAGTTATTTTTTTCTTTAAAGATTTTGTTGAATTTTTGTATTTTCTCTTTATGATTTTCAATCTCATTTAGCTCAATAGGAGATTTTCTAGGTTTTGAAAAATTGTTTTCGAAATTCGTAATAATTCGGACTCTTCCAGAGTTTGTCATAATCTCTTGTAAAAACAGATATGTCCAAACAATCTTTATTTCTTCATCAGATATAGAAATTTTATCTATCTCTGTGTCTAAAATCTTTGAAACAACTTTGGAAATTTTTCCTTCATAATGGCTCAATTTTTCTTCGAGAATATTATCAGTTTTCCGTTGACCTTTTGTGTCTATTTCTTCATAAGTGTAGTTTTGATAACAAATATTTTCATAATGAACATACTGTTCTTTGTTTGCTTTGTGATTATAGACATATAATTTATTATCATTATTGGCAAAATGTTTTAGTAATGTTCTTGGATAATAATGTTGCTTTTTTGTAACCACAAAAAATTAAATCACACAACTTTCACACTGATTGGCTCCGACTTCACCGCCGTCATCTGTAAAGGTGCGGACATAATAGATAGATTTGATCCCCTTGTTAAAGGCATAGTTGCGCAGAATAGAAAGGTCGCGGGTGGTCTGTTTGCTCTCGGTTTTCCATTCATAGAGACCTTGAGGAATATCGCTGCGTAGAAAGAGAGTCAGAGAAAGCCCTTGGTCCACGTGCTCAGTGGCTGCAGCGTAGACATCAATGACCTTACGCATATCCATGTCATAGGCGCTGGTGTAGTAAGGAATAGTTTCAGTTGACAGACCTGCTGCTGGATAGTAAATTTTTCCGATTTTCTTTTCTTGACGTTCTTCAATGCGTTGGGTAATCGGGTGAATCGAAGCAGATACATCATTGATATAGCTGATAGATCCGTTTGGCGCAACAGCTAAGCGATTTTGATGATAAAGACCGTCTGTCATGACTTTCTCACGCAGCTCAGTCCAATCTTTGGCAGACGGAATAAAGATATTTTGAAAGAGTTTTTTCACTCGATCAGATTTCGGTACAAATTCGCCAGTCACATATTTGTCAAAGTATGAACCGCTTGCGTAGTCAGACTTTTCAAAGTTATGGAAGGTCATACCACGCTCATGGGCAATATTATTGGATTCAACAAGGGTCCAATAATTCATGAGCATAAAGTAAATACTAGTAAACTCAACAGATTCAGCTGAGCCATATTCTATCAATTGCTGAGCTAGGTAACTGTGCAAGCCCATGGCGCCTAGCCCAAAAGTATGAGCTAAGCTGTTGCCATGATCAATGGTTGGAACAGCTTTGATGTGAGAACTATCTGTAACGAAAGTCAGAGCACGAGTCATGGTTCGGATAGACTTACCAAAGTCTGGTGAAGTCATCATATTAACCACATTGGTAGAACCGAGATTGCAAGAAACATCCGTTCCCAGTTTGATAAATTCTTGCGCATCATTCAACAATGAAGGTTCTTGTACTTGTAAGATTTCAGAGCAGAGGTTGCTCATGATAATCTTACCATTCACTGGATTTGCACGATTAGCGGTGTCAATATTGACGACGTAAGGATAGCCAGATTCCTGCTGCAACTTGGAAATCTCGGTTTCTAAATCACGAGCTTTAATCTTTGTTTTGTTAATCTTAGGATTGGCAACCAATTCGTCATATTTTTCGGTAATATCAATATAGGCGAACGGAACGCCATATTCACGTTCGATAGAATACGGACTGAAAAGGTACATTTCTTCATTCTTGCGAGCCAATTCGTAAAATTTATCTGGAATGACAACACCTAAAGAAAGAGTTTTCACTCGCACTTTTTCATCGGCATTCTCTTTCTTGGTTGAAAGAAAAGAGATAATATCCGGATGGAAGACATTGAGATAAACTACTCCAGCCCCTTGACGCTGACCTAGTTGATTAGAGTATGAGAAACTGTCTTCAAAAAGTTTCATGACTGGCACCACTCCAGATGCGGCCTCTTCATAGCCCTTGATAGGAGCACCAGCTTCACGCAAATTACTGAGGGAAATTCCAACACCGCCGCCAATCCGAGATAGCTGCAGAGCTGAATTGATCGAGCGACCGATAGAGTTCATATCATCCGTTACTTGAATGAGGAAACAGGAGACTAGTTCTCCGCGACGAGACCGGCCGGCATTAAGGAAACTTGGAGTAGCAGGTTGATAACGTTGATGAATGATTTCATTAGCAATATCTTTGGCAATTGCTTCATCACCGTTGGCAAAATAGAGCGCATTAAAAAGAACACGCTCTTCCATGCTTTCGAGGTAATACTCGCCGTCATTTGTTTTGAGAGCATATTGATTATAGAATTTATAAGCTGCCATGAAAGACTTGAAATGGAAATCTTGCTCACGAATAAAAGCAGCCAGTTCTTCGATGTATTCAGGTTTATAAAGTTGGATAAATTCTTTTTCTAAATAGTTTTCTTGAATTAAAAAGTGAATTTTTTCAGTAATAGATGAGAATTGCTTGGTATTTGGTTCCACATTTTCTTTAAAAAATGCCTCCAAAGCTTCCTTATCTTTGTGAAGCATAATTTGTCCGTTGATTGGACGGTTGATTTCGTTATTCAGACGGAAATACGTCACGTCTTCGAGTTGTTTAAGTCCCATATTGTTCCTTTTTCTAAATAATTGAATTGTTTTACAAAAGAAAGAGCTTCTATGGTTTATAGAAGCGGCTGGATAGCTCTATGATTACAACAATTTTATGATAATTTTTTTAATTTACCTGGTTGAAAACCGGAAAATGCTTCTGTTGGAGTTTGGACAATCGGTGCAGCATTGAAACCTAAGCTTTTTACATGATCGATGTATTCAGGCTGTTCGTCCAAGTTGATTTCACGATATTCGACATGATTCGTATCTAAGAAGCGTTTTGTCATTTTGCATTGCACGCAATTATTTTTTGAGTAAATAGTTACCATAATGAACTCCTAATTTCTTTAAATTCAGTATGGATTTAGTATATCCAAAACGAGAAATTTTGTCAACTATTATATTCTAAATGTTGTGCTTATTTTTGTTTTTTGAATCCAATGATACTAGATATAGTATTTCAAAAAATGAAAAATCAAAGGGAAATCACATATTTTGTTTTGTTAAATCAAATTTTTCTCAGTGGATAATCAATTGGAAATATGTTTGTAGATTGGATAATGAAAATATCGTTTTAATAAAATTTCAGTAATTCTCATAAAAAAGGCTTGCTGAATACACATAAAATTCTTGAAAAAATTTTACAAAGATGTTATAATCTAGAATTGTAAGGGTTATCACTTATGACCCCAAAAAGATTACATTAAAGGAGAGTCCAATTATGGCTTCTAAAGATTTCCACATTGTGGCAGAAACAGGTATTCATGCACGTCCAGCAACTTTGTTGGTTCAAACTGCTAGCAAATTCGCTTCAGACATCACTCTTGAATATAAAGGTAAATCAGTAAACCTTAAATCAATCATGGGTGTTATGAGTCTTGGTGTTGGTCAAGGTGCAGATGTGACCATTACAGCTGAAGGTGCAGACGCAGATGATGCAATTGTAGCAATCGCAGAAACAATGACAAAAGAAGGATTGGCATAAAATGACAGAAATGCTTAAAGGAATCGCAGCATCTGATGGTGTTGCTGTTGCTAAGGCATATCTACTTGTTCAACCGGATTTATCATTCGAGACTGCTTCAGTCGAAGATACAAATGCAGAAGAGGCTCGTTTGGATGCAGCTCTTGAAGCTTCACAAAACGAGCTTTCTGTTATCCGTGAAAAAGCAGTAGAAACCCTTGGTGAAGAAGCAGCACAAGTATTTGATGCTCATTTAATGGTACTCTCTGACCCAGAAATGATTGGTCAGATTAAGGAAACAATCCGTGCAAAGAAAGTTAATGCAGAATCAGGCTTAAAAGAAGTCACGGATATGTTTATCACGCTTTTTGAAAATATGGAAGATAATCCATATATGCAAGAACGTGCAGCTGATATTCGTGACGTTACAAAACGTGTGCTTGCACATTTGCTTGGAGTTCGCCTACCAAATCCTGCTATGATCAATGAAGAAGTAGTAGTGATTGCACATGATTTAACACCTTCTGATACAGCTCAGTTAGATAAGAATTTTGTTAAAGCTTTTGTCACAAACATCGGTGGACGTACAAGTCACTCTGCTATTATGGCTCGTACTCTTGAAATTGCTGCAGTTCTTGGAACGAATAACATTACCGAATTAGTGAAAGACGGTGATGTGATTGCTGCAAATGGTATCACTGGGGAAGTGATTATCAATCCAACCGAAGAACAAATTGCAGATTTTAAAGCAGCTGGTGAAGCTTATGCCAAACAAAAGGCTGAATGGGATTTACTGAAAGATGCTGAAACAGTAACAGCTGACGGAAAACATTTTGAACTGGCTGCAAACATCGGTACACCAAAAGATGTTGAAGGTGTCAACGCTAATGGCGCTGAAGCTGTCGGACTTTACCGTACTGAATTTCTTTACATGGATTCCCAAGATTTCCCAACAGAAGATGAGCAATATGAAGCTTACAAAGCTGTTTTGGAAGGCATGAACGGTAAGCCAGTTGTTGTCCGTACAATGGATATTGGCGGGGACAAAGAGCTTCCTTACTTTGATCTTCCAAAAGAAATGAATCCATTCCTTGGATTCCGTGCGCTTCGTATTTCAATTTCGGAAACAGGAAATGCAATGTTCCGCACACAATTACGTGCACTTTTGCGTGCATCTGTTCATGGGCAATTGCGGATCATGTTCCCAATGGTTGCTTTGTTGACTGAATTCCGTGCCGCAAAAGGTATTTTGGAAGAGGAAAAAGCTAAATTGCTCGCGGAAGGTGTTGCAGTTGCGGACAATATTCAAGTTGGTATTATGATTGAAATTCCAGCAGCAGCTATGTTGGCTGATCAATTTGCAAAAGAAGTTGACTTCTTCTCAATTGGTACTAATGACTTGATTCAATACACAATGGCTGCAGATCGTATGAATGAACAAGTTTCTTACCTTTATCAACCATACAACCCATCTATCTTACGTTTAGTGGATCGAGTGGTCAAAGCAGCTCATGCTGAAGGCAAGTGGGCTGGTATGTGTGGTGAAATGGCGGGTGATCAAACTGCTGTTCCACTTCTAGTTGGTATTGGTCTGGATGAGTTTTCAATGAGTGCCACATCTGTTCTTCGTACACGTAGTTTGATGAAAAAATTGGATACGAAGAAGATGCAAGAACTGGCTCAACGTGCCCTTACAGAATGTGCAACGATGGAAGAAGTTCTTGAACTTGAAAAAGAATATCTTGATTTTGAATAATATCACAACAGAAACTATTGTCAACGAGGACAATTGTAGTGTTGATGATGGAAAGGCAGGGATAGTAGCATCCCTGCCTTTCTTTGTGATAGCAAAAAATTTTGATACAATAGCCAATTATTAAAAAGTAGTAGGAAAAATTGCGAAGCAAGTCAACCTTTTGTTCGTTTTGTAAATCTGGAGAAATACTCAATGAAAAAAGATTTATTCTATCTACAACCTAAAGTATACTTCTAATAACCTATTTAAACCTTGTGATAGTGAAGCTATGGGCTTAAAATTTTTAATATTTATTTGCTTGCCCTTTTCTATAGTAATCATTTAGACTTTCTGTGTTCCTTTTTACTTCCTTTTAGCTAATTTTGCTATAATGATAATTATGAACAACTTAATTAAATCAAAATTAGAGTTATTGCCGACTAGCCCAGGCTGTTATATCCACAAGGATAAAAATGGTACGATCATCTATGTAGGAAAAGCCAAGAATCTGCGCAATCGGGTGCGCTCGTATTTTCGCGGAAGTCATGATACTAAAACGGAAGCGTTAGTGTCTGAGGTTGAGGATTTTGAGTTTATTGTCACTGAGTCTAATATTGAAGCTTTGTTGCTTGAAATCAATCTGATCAAGGAAAATCAACCCAAATACAACATCATGCTTAAGGACGATAAGTCCTATCCTTTTATCAAAATTACCAATGAGACATATCCGCGGCTTATAATCACACGTCAGGTTAAGAAAGATGGTGGTTTATATTTTGGTCCGTATCCTGATGTAGGTGCTGCGAATGAAATTAAGCGCCTGCTGGATCGCATTTTTCCTTTCCGCAAGTGTACCAATCCACCTGAGAAAGTTTGCTTCTACTATCATATCGGACAGTGTCGAGCTCATACTATCTGCCATAATAATCCACATTTCTTTCAAGAGATGGCTCAAGAAGTAGCAGATTTCCTCAAAGGTCATGATAATAAGATTATTGATGAATTGAAAGGAAAAATGACTAGTGCTGCTGAAAAGATGGAATTTGAAAAAGCGGCTGAATACCGAGATTTGCTTCAAAGTATTGCGACACTTCGCACCAAGCAACGAGTGATGGCAAGGGATTTACAGAATCGGGATGTCTTTGGCTATTATGTGGACAAAGGATGGATGTGTGTGCAGGTTTTCTTTGTCCGTCAAGGAAAACTCATTGAGCGAGATGTAAATATGTTTCCTTATTACAATGACCCTGACGAGGATTTTTTGACCTATATTGGACAATTTTATCAGAATACATCTCATCTGGTGCCCAATGAAATTTTGATTCCATCTGATATTGACGAGGAATCAGTACGGGCTGTGGTGGATACAAAAATTCTCAAGCCTCAACGAGGAGAAAAGAAACAGCTGGTCAATCTGGCAATTAAGAATGCTCAAGTTAGTTTACAGCAGAAGTTTGACTTATTAGAGAAATCTGTTGAAAAAACGCAAGGAGCAATTGAAAATCTAGGCCGACTCCTCAATATTCCCACTCCAGTTCGAATTGAGTCGTTTGATAATTCCAATATTATGGGAACAAGTCCTGTTTCAGCTATGGTGGTTTTTATCAATGGCAAACCCAGCAAAAAAGATTATCGCAAGTATAAGATTAAGACAGTTATCGGTCCGGATGACTATGCCAGTATGCGGGAAGTCATCAAGCGTCGCTACAGCCGAGTTATGCGAGATGGTTTAATACCACCTGATCTGATTGTCATTGATGGTGGTCAGGGCCAAGTCAACATTGCTAAAGACGTCATTCAACATCAATTAGGTTTAGATATTCCTATCGCTGGTTTGCAAAAGAACGACAAGCATCAGACTCATGAATTACTTTTTGGTGATCCATTGGAAGTGGTCGAATTATCTCGCAATTCACAGGAATTTTTCCTTTTGCAGCGCATCCAAGATGAAGTCCACCGCTTTGCCATTACCTTCCATCGCCAGCTCCGGTCTAAGAATTCCTTCTCATCACAACTAGATGGCATTGAAGGACTGGGGCCCAAACGCAAGCAAAATCTGATGCGACATTTTAAATCTTTGGCCAATATCAAGAAAGCTAGTGTTGAGGAAATTGTCGAAGTAGGCGTACCGCGAAAAGTTGCAGAGGCTGTGCAGAGAAAATTGAGAGAGCCTAGAGTAGAACTAGAACAGTAAGAATAAAAATACTCCTTAACTGATTTTATTTTATTATTTTACAAAAATATGAAAATAATAAGAGTAAAATGCTTGACAATATATATATATATATAATAAAAAGAGACTATTTTAAGGAGAATTTTTATGAATCAAAATGATGCTTATGCTGTAGTTATACAGACAATCAATGCTGCTAGCCAACTTCCATTTGTGAAGGTAGATAGAGAAGAATTTCTACGTAAACAATTTAAAGATAGTAGATATCTTGATAGTATTTTAGAACATGGACCTCAAAAAGTTTTCACACCAGAGGCATTGAGAAAACGAGCTGAAAAAATAATCAAAGATAGCACCACTAAAACTTCTTTCACTTCTTTTGTTGCTGGATTACCTTCAAATCCGGTAACAGCTGCCGTTGCTGGGGGAGCAGATGTTGCTCAATATATGGGCTTTGCTCTAAATTTAGCTCAACAAATTGCTTACTTATTTGGAGAAGACGACTTATATGAAGGAAACTATAAGGAACTACCTGAAGAAGTACAAATACGAGTTATCTCTTACCTTGGAATAATGTTCGGTGCGAGTGGAGCGAGTGCATTGATTGCAAATGTTTCT
Organism: Streptococcus sp. HMSC034B05; assembly: GCF_001809055.1. NCBI lineage: Bacteria > Bacillati > Bacillota > Bacilli > Lactobacillales > Streptococcaceae > Streptococcus > Streptococcus sp. HMSC034B05. The sequence goes on from NZ_KV795585.1 coordinate 25,441, forward strand.
AAGGCAGCAGGAATGAATCTTGGGAAAAAGGTGGCTCAGAAAGCATTAACTAAAACGGCTTGGTATCCTCTTGTGAAAAAAGTCGGGACAATTATTGGCGTAAACATTACAAAAAAATCAGTTGGTTCTATAATTACAAAAACAATTCCAATTATAGGAGGATTAGCTTCAGGAGGAATTACTTACATTACATTTAAACCAATGGGAGCAAGACTTGCTGATACATTTGAAAAAATATTAAATGGAGAATTTGAAGTAGAGTTTGATATTGAAGACGAGCTAAAACCAGAATTCAAAGATAGATTAAATGACAGTGAAATAATTGATGCCGAGTTTTCTGAAATCAAAGAATAAATGTTTATCTTGAATTATAATCATTCACAAACTAAGACCGTGCAAACGGTCTTTTGTGATATAACCTGCTTGAATTTCTAACTTTAAAAAATTTTTAACTAAAAGCAGAGAATTATATAGTTGTTTACACAAATACAAAGTGTAGTTGTCAAATTTACAAAAATCTTGTTTTAAAATACTACATATTGTGATTGATTTAAAGTGCTATATAATTTCCAAATATTATATTATCTGATAAGATGATAGTAAAAAAGTTTCCAAATAGAGTTTTAAAAAATTAATAAAGAAAAGTGATTATGACCTCCAAATAAAATATTTTAGTTCTCACAAAACCCCTGCAAGCTCTTCCAATTTATGGTAAAATGGAATGAGTATAATAAGAAAAGGAAAGTCCTTATGAAATTTCTTGAATTAAATAAAAAGCGTCATGCAACTAAGCATTTCAATGATAAAGCAGTTGATCCAAAAGATGTGCGAATGGCGATTGAAATTGCAACTTTAGCGCCAAGTGCTCATAATAGCCAGCCTTGGAAATTTGTAGTTGTGCGTGAGAGAAATGCAGACTTGGCTGAGATTGCCTTTAATGCTAATCAGGAGCAAATCAAAGAAGCGCCTGTGACGATTGCTCTCTTTACAGATACAGACTTGGTGCAGCGCGCTCGTAAGATTGCTCGTACTGCTGGTATAAAAAATATGTCTGAAGAAAAATTGCAATATTACATGCAAAATCTTCCGACTCAGTACAGTCATTACACTGAACAGCAAAAGAGTGATTATTTAGCTCTCAATGCTGGATTGGTAGCTATGAATTTAGTGTTGGCATTGACTGACCAGGGCATTAGTTCCAATATTATCCTTGGATTTGATAAGTCAAAAGTCAATCAAGTGTTAGATATTGATGAGCGCTTCCGTCCAGAACTTTTAATTACTGTTGGCTACACAGACGATAAACTGGATCCAAGCTATCGTTTGCCAGTGGATGAGATTATTGAAAAACGTTGATAGAAAGGAATATGATTTTATGACGATTGATTTTAAAGCAGAGGTTGAAAAACGTCGCGATGCTTTATTGGCTGACTTATTTAGTTTGTTGGAAATCAACTCCGAGCGAGATGATACGAAAGCAGATAAAGAACATCCTTTCGGGCCTGGACCTGTTAAGGCTTTGGAAAAATTCTTAGAATTAGCTGCGCGTGATGGTTATTCAACGAAGAATGTGGACAATTATGCAGGGCATTTTGAATATGGCGAAGGAGCTGAAGTTCTTGGAATTTTTGCACACATGGATGTGGTGCCGGCTGGAAGCGGTTGGGATACAGATCCTTATACACCAACAATTAAAGATGGAAAACTCTATGCGCGTGGTGCGAGTGATGACAAAGGGCCAACGATGGCTTGCTATTATGGACTGAAAATCATCAAAGAATTAGGTTTGTCGACGTCTAAGAAAGTTCGTTTTGTAGTTGGTACAGATGAAGAATCTGGTTGGGCTGATATGGACTATTATTTCAAACATGTTGGTCTTCCAGAGCCAGATTTTGGTTTTTCGCCAGATGCAGAATTTCCGATTATCAATGGTGAAAAAGGAAATATTACTGAATATCTTCATTTTGCAGGGGAAAATAGCGGAGCTGCGCGCTTGCATAGCTTTACTGGCGGACTTCGTGAAAATATGGTTCCTGAATCTGCAACAGCAGTAGTATCAGGAAATATGCCAAATCTTGTAGATAAATTGGACGAATTTGCCAAAAAACATGGACTTCGCTTTGAATACCAAGAATTACCGAATGGGCAAATGGCAGTAATGATTATTGGGAAATCTGCTCACGGAGCATCTCCACAATCCGGTGTCAATGGCGCGACTTATCTGGCGAAATTCTTGACCCAGTTTGATTTTGCAGATTCTGCTAAAGACTATCTTGAAGTGGCAGGAAACATTCTTTTAGAAGACCATGAAGGGAAATCCTTAAAAGTGGACTATGTAGATGAAAAAATGGGTGCTCTTTCTATGAATGCAGGGGTCTTCCGATTTGATGAAACAAGCGATGACAACACCATTGCTCTTAATTTCCGCTATCCACAAGGAACCAATCCAGCATCAATCAAATCTAAATTGGAAAACTTACCTGTGGAAAATGTGACATTGTCAGAGCACGAGCATGTTCCTCACTATGTTCCAATGGAAGATCCGCTTGTGAAGACACTTTTAGATGTGTATGAAAAGCAAACAGGGCTGAAAGGTTATGAGCAAATCATTGGTGGAGGAACATTTGGTCGTCTCTTGAAACGCGGTGTTGCTTATGGTGCCATGTTCCCAGGCTATACAGATACCATGCACCAAGCAAATGAATTTATAGATATAGAAGACCTGTTCCGAGCTGCTGCTATTTATGCAGAAGCAATTTATGAATTAATCAAATAAAGCATGTAAACTCAGCTAGAAATAGTTGAGTTTCTTTCAAAGAAAGGGGAACATTATGATTTATACAATTACGAGTGCGACAGGTCAATTGGGGCAAAAGGTCGTTGCCGAAGCACAGAAACAGTTAGACACTAATGAAATTCGGTTATCTGTTCGGAGTCCCCAAAAAGCGAGTCAATATGCAGCAGCAGGGATTGATGTCAGAGAAGCTGATTATTTAGATGTAGATTCTATGGTCGCAGCTTGGCGTGGAACGGATATCTTGATTTACATTCCAAGTATTTCTCATCCAAGCATTGTGCGTGTGCCAGAATTTGAAAATTCAGTCGTTGCAGCAGAAAGAGCTGGAGTTAAGCACTTTATCTTTGTTGGATTTTTTGCTGATCAAGTCAATAGTCCATTTCACATGGCAGCTTTCTTTGCTTATGCAAATACTCGTCTAGCATCGGCTGGATTTTCTTACAGCATTATCAAAAATGCTATGTATGCTGATCCATTGGTGCCTTACTTACCTGAGTTAATAGAGCGCAAGGCTGTCATTTATCCAATGGGAAATGCCAAAATGAGCTTTATTTCGAGGGAAGATAGTGCAGAAGCTATTGTCAAACTGGCTATGTTACCTGCCTTGCAGGGAAAGACGTATGTTTTGACTCAAGAACGCAATTACACAATGTTGGAGCTGGCTAATCTTTTGTCCGAGGTTTCTGGTCACGAGATTAGCTACCAACCAGTGACAGTTGAGGAATTTGCTGCTCTTTATGATCAGCCCAAAGGATTTGGAGTTGTGCTGGCTTCTCTCTACCAAGCTGGGAGTCAAGGCTGCTTGGACATTGTGACAGATGATTTTCGGACAATCACAGGACGGCAGGCAACTGATTTGAAAATTTATATGAAGAAAAATTATCAAAAATAGAGGCAAGGAATGGAAACGCTAGAAGACATTAAGAAAGCTATTATGGTTGATCCACAAAATCAAGTATATACAGAGCGAGGAATTGAGCCGCTTTTTGCAGCTCCTAAGTCGGCGCGGATCAATATTGTTGGTCAAGCTCCGGGTATTAAAGCGCAGGAAACACGTTTATATTGGAATGATAAGAGTGGTGATCGTCTGCGTGAATGGATGGGTGTTGACTATGATACATTTTATCATTCTGGCTATTTTGCTGCGATTCCGATGGACTTTTATTTTCCAGGGCATGGAAAATCAGGTGATTTGCCACCTCGCAAGGGTTTTGCTGAAAAATGGCATCAACAGATTTTAGAATTGTTACCAGATCTGGAATTGACTATTCTTATTGGCCAATATGCTCAGAAGTATTATCTTCATCAAAAGGGAACTGTAAAGTTAACCGATACGGTAAAACATTATCAAGATTATTTGCCAGAATATTTCCCACTTGTTCACCCATCTCCACGAAATCAAATCTGGCTGGCCAAGAATCCTTGGTTTGCAGAGCAAGTGATACCAGATTTGCAGGCGAATGTTCAACAGATTATTTCAAGATGAGCACTTGCTCATCTTTTTTTTTGAAACCAAATCTTTGACAAAAAAGGTTCGATATAGTATTATAAATAAACTTCTATATCGTATAATTTTAGAGGAAAAAACAGTTGGATAGAAAAATAATTAATAGTGGGTTTTACATTGGAAAAATTCATCGTTTATCTAATCGATTAATGAATCATATTTTGTTAGAACGAGGGATTCAAGCTTTTAATGGAGAACAGGGACGTATTTTACACGCGCTTTGGCAAAAAGATTATCAAAGCCAAACCGAACTGTCAGAGCAGACCGGTTTGACGTTGAACACTCTGACCAAAATGATTGACCGAATGATTCGCATGCGGCTTGTGGAACGGTGTTCTCATGAAAAAGATAAGCGGAAAAAGATGATTTGTCTGACAGATTATGCAAAAGGATTAAAAGTAGAATATGATGCAATTTCTGATGAAATCATTGAAATCTTTTACAGTGGTTTTTCTGATCTGGAAATCAGTGAATTTGAGATTTATTTAGAGCGTATTTTAGTAAATTTAAGCCAATCAAGAAAGGATGAAGCATGAACGAGTTAATCAAATTAGTCACCAATCAATGGCAGTTTCTGTTAGGTCTTATCTGGGATCATGTCTGGATATCAGGTTTGTCTATCTTACTTGCTTTGATTTTTGGAGTTGGACTTGGGATTTTTATTAGTTTCAAAAAAAGCTGGGCTGGAGTCGTTATCGGTTTAGTGAATACTCTTTATACAATTCCCTCTATTGCACTTTTAGGGATTCTGATTTCGATTACGGGGATTGGTAACAAGACAGCAATTGTAGCACTAACCTTATATGCCCTGTTACCAATGGTACGAAGTACTTATACAGGCATTTCTGGTGTTGACCCGCTTCTCATTGAAGCAGCAGAAGGAATGGGTTCTACACGCAAGCAGATTTTAACCAAGGTGCAACTGCCCCTTGCCTTTCCAGTTATGATGGCAGGTTTCCGTAATATGGTTACAATGACCATAGCTCTTGCGGGGATTGCTTCTTTCGTTGGTGCTGGCGGTCTTGGTGTAGCAATTTACCGTGGGATTACGACTAATAATCAAACCCTAACTTTGGTCGGAAGTGTTTTAGTCGCCCTGTTGGCATTGGTCTTTGATTTTCTTCTTTCTTTGGTTGAAAAATCAATCTTACGTCATAAAAAAGTATCTAAAAAATGGTTAGCTGTTTTCAGTTCTATAGTTCTTTTGATGGCAGGAACCATCGCATTTTTCCAAATGAGTCCAATGGGCGGAACCGTGAAAATTGCGACCAAACCACAGACAGAAAACTATATCTTAGGTGAAATGCAAAAGCAAGTTATTGAACAATACACCAATCTTAAGGTCAAAATGACTAAAGGTGTTGGTGGTGGGACTGCCAATATCCACCCTGCTATTACAAAAGGGGAATTTGATATTTATGCCGAATACACTGGTACAATCTGGGAAGTTATTCTCAAAAAGTCAGGTTCTTATGATGAAAGTCAATTTAAGATACTTGAAAGTCAATATCGTAAAAAATATCAATTAGAATGGGCAAATACATTTGGATTTAATAATACGTATGGTTTGGCAGTTCGTAAGGATATTGCAGAAAAATACAATATCAAAACCTTTAGTGATTTAGCTAAAGCAAGTCCCAATTTAACTTTTGGTGCAGAGTATGACTTCTTTGGTCGAGAAGACGGTTTTGCCCGATTGCAATCAACCTATGGTATGAAATTCAAGTCGCAAGTAGATATGGATAGCGGACTGAAATATCAGGCAGTTAAATCTGGCAGAGTGGATGCAATTGATATTTTCACTACAGATGGACAGCTTCATGGAGCAAATCTCGTCGTTTTGAAAGATGATAAAAAAATCTATCCTTCTTATCAGGCAGGAACAGTTGTTCGGTCAACAACTCTTAAAAAATACCCTCAATTGAAAAGAGCACTGGCTAAATTAGATGGTATTTTGAACGATAGCAAAATGGCAGAATTGAACCACAAAGTAGAAAATGATAAAGAAGAACCTGCTAAAGTTGCTCATGATTATCTTGTAGAGAAAGGGATTTTGAAGAAATGATTGAATATAAAAATGTCAGCAAATTTTACGGAAACCGCGACATTATCAAACAATTAGACTTAAAAATTGAAGATGGAGCCTTTCTGACGATTGTAGGAACTTCTGGTTCAGGAAAAACGACATTGTTAAAAATGGTAAATGGTTTGGTCAAGCCGAACCAAGGGCAAATCCTTATCAATGGTCAAGATGTTCAAGACACGGATTTGATTGAATTGCGGCGGAAAATTGGTTATTCTATTCAGGGAAACGGCTTGTTTCCGCATTTGACAGTTGCTGAAAATATTGCTTACGTCTTAAATTTGCAAAAGAAAAGTCAAGCAGACATTGACCGGATTGTAGATAAAAAATTAGCTATGCTAGGCTTGGAAAATGATTTGAAAAATCGTTATCCGTCTGCTCTTTCTGGTGGACAGGCTCAACGAGTGGGGATCGCACGTGCATTAGCTGCAACTCCTAATATTTTGCTAATGGATGAGCCTTTTGGAGCAGTGGATGCTATTACGCGCTATCAACTGCAGCATGAGTTGAAATCCTTGCATGAAGAAACAGGAATTACCGTTATTTTTATCACGCATGATATAGCAGAGGCTCTAAAATTAGGCACTAAAATCTTGGTGTTAGATATGGGAGAAATTCAGCAATATGGCACGCCAGAGGAAATCAAACAACAGCCAGCTAATGAATTTGTAAGAAAATTGCTCGAATTAGCTAGTTAAAATCTATGTTTGCGAATAGGGAATAGGAGGTTTAACTAATGAGAAATAAAATGAAAGCAATGGTGACTTATGAGCCAGGCGGTCCAGAGAAATTTGTTCTAGAAGAACGAGCTATCCCATCTGTAAAAGAAGGATGGACCTTAGTCAAAATCAAAGGTTTTGGTATCAATCATTCAGAAATTTTTACTCGGAAAGGTTTATCTCCAACTGTTCAATTCCCTCGTATTTTAGGAATTGAGTGTGTAGGACAAGTAGTTGAAACGACAAGGAGAGATTTGCAGGAAGGGCAAAAAATTGTTTCTATTATGGGCGAAATGGGACGTGCGTATGACGATTCTTATGCTGAATATGTATTGCTTCCAAATGAGCAGATTTACCCTGTAGACAGTCAATTATCTTGGGCGGAATTAGCAGCAATACCGGAGACCTACTATACAGCTTTTGGCTCCTTCAAAAATATGCAGATAAAAGAGGGAGACTCAATCTTAGTCCGAGCTGCAACGAGTGGTGTTGGGTTAGCCTTTTTAAAGTTAGTAAAAGCACAATTCCCACAGAATCGTGTAGTTGGTGCAGTTCGTTCTCTTGCTAAAAAAGACTTGCTTCAACGGCAAGGCTTTGATGAAATTATTTTAGATGAAAGAGGAGTTTTGCAAACTGAGGAAAAGTTTGATAAAATCCTTGAATTAGTCGGTCCGGCTACTCTAAAAAATTCATCTGACCATATTCAAAGTGCAGGAATTATCTGTAACACTGGTTAATTAGGTGGCAAATGGTATGTAGAGGAGTTTGATCCAATCGTAGAAATAAGAAACAATAGTTATTTGACTAGTTTTTATTCAGGAAATGTGCATCAGCAGCTTATTGATGAACTTTTTAGCTATATTGATGCTTATAAAATCAATGTATCTCCTCAACGAATCTTTTCGTTAGAGCAAATCCCAGCAGCCCATTCTTATATCGAAAGTCAAGCGGGATTTGGTAAAGTGGTTGTACTAAATAATTAACTATAAAAAAATTAAAAGTATGCAATTGCATGCTTTTTTGAATTGACAGATAGTATATCTACGCCTATAATGAAAATTAGTAAATTCTATAAATGAGGCGATACAGATGAAAAAAAGGATTGGCATTTTATTGTTAGCGAGTTTGTTTCTTTTGACAGCTTGTGGAGGAAAGAAAACAAATGTGGAAACGAAACAAGAAGGAAAAGCTGTATCTGCAAAAGTTAGATCCTCTGAGCAAACAAAGAAAAAAACAAAAGTTCATTATAATGGTTCTTACTATAGTGTAAAAGGGAAATACGATGAAATTGTTATCGCAAATAAACATTATCCATTATCTTCAGATTACAACCCCGGTGAAAATCCTACTGCTAAAGCAAAATTGCTGGAATTGATTGCTGCCATGCAAGGTGAGGGTTATCCTATCAGTCATCAATATAGCGGTTTTCGTAGCTATCAAATGCAAGTGACACTTTATCAAAATTATGTCAATAAAGATGGAAAAGAAGCAGCGGATCGGTATTCTGCTCGGCCTGGCTATAGTGAACACCAAACAGGATTAGCTTTTGACTTGATTGGCACCGACGGAAATCTAGTGACAGAAAAAAAGGCTAGTCAATGGCTTTTGAAACATGCAGCCGAATATGGATTTGTTGTGCGTTATCTAAATGGAAAAGAGAATGAAACTGGATATATGCCAGAGCAATGGCATCTTCGTTATGTTGGAAAAGAAGCAAAAGCGATTGCAGATTCAGGACTATCTTTAGAAGAATATTACGGTTTTACTGGGGGAGGTTATAAGGATTAAAACGTTTCAGCATTAGAAGAGTACAATAAGAAATGGTAGATAGGAGAAGAAAGAATAGTTCCTAAACACAAAGCTGATGCTTTGACGACTGTTGTCTGTCTAGAAGGAAAGATTGATTTTACAGCATCTGGAGAAATAGTCCAACTTGTTCCCAGAAATTTTTTAATCATGGGATCCAATGAGCCTCATAGTTTATAGGGTTTCAAAGATAGCCATATATTGATTATTCAACAATTAAAATACTGAATGCGAAGAAAGAGTAAAAACTTGGAAATCATAATGTAGTGGATTCCAAGTTTTTTGATTGTACTAAAAAACCTTTCCCAAAATGGAAAAGGCTTAATATCAACATTTTTTGTAATGTGAATATGATTCTTATTTGAGACCGTATTTTTTGTTGAAACGATCCACACGTCCGTCTGCTTGAGTGAATTTTTGGCGTCCAGTATAGAATGGATGTGAATCTGATGAAATTTCCACACGGATTAGTGGATAGGTATTTCCATCTTCCCATTCAACAGTTTCGCTAGAATACTTAGTAGAACCACTAAGGAATTTGTAGCCAGTTGAAGTATCCATAAAGACAACAGGACGGTATTCAGGATGAATATCTTTTCTCATTTTAAAAAATTTCCTTTCTGCCATGGTCTCTCTGCGAGCCATAGATTCATTACTTTGATAGTTTACCAAATTCTACCGATTTTGACAAGTCTTTTCTCTCAATTTTAATGTCTTTTTGCCAATTCTTTTAATTCTTGGTAAATTTTTTCGATTTCTTCTGTAGAGTAAGCATTGGCACCGCTAGCAAGTGGATGACCGCCTCCATCATGTTTTTTAGCCACTTCATTGATAGGGATAAATTTACTCCGTAGACGAACTCGGTAATTGCCATTTTCTTGTTCAACAAAAATTCCCCAAAGTTCAACACTGTCAATCCGCCCTGGAGCTGAAACGATAGCAGAAGTATCGGCATCTGTTAACTGATTGGATTTGAGAAGTTCTTGAGTTAAAATAACACGAGCTGCACCATTTTCATCGACTTCTAAATGATCGTAAACGTAGCCTTGAAGTTTAGCGATTTGATAGCTGAAAGAGTCCATTTTCCGAGCCAAAGCAGCAAAGTTAAAAGGGTATTCGCGAAGTTTGCTGGCGATAGCCATAGTTCGGGCAGTTGTGGCAGGATATAGGAAACGTCCAGTATCACCAACGATTCCAGCATAAAGTAACTTAGCAGAATAATCATCTAATTTTAGATGATTTTCTAATGCAAAGAGAGCAATTAACTCACTAGCGCTACTTGAGCTAGTATCTACCCAAGCAATGTCTCCATAAATATCATCGTTTGGATGATGATCGATTTTGATGAGAAAGTCTCCTTTGCTGTAGCGTTCATCATCAATTCGTGCAGTATTTGCTGTATCGCAAACAATCACTAAAGCATTTTTGTAATCATCGTCTGAAACATTATCCATTTTGGCCAACCAAGCAAGAGTTGGTTCAGTTTTTCCTGCTGTTTTAATCTTTTTCTCTGGAAAATTGACTTGAAGTAATTTTTTTAAACCGACTTGACTTCCTAATGCATCGGGATCGGGCCGCATGTGACGATGGATGATGATTGTATCATATTCTTTAATTTTATGTAAAATTTGCTTGAAAATTTCCATATTCTAACCTCCACTCTACCTTCTATTTATTGTATCATAAGGTAGCTATTTTAAAAAGTAAAAGTGAGGAGCAACCAACCTTCAAGAGGTTTCAAGTGCAACTATTTGTTCAATATGTTATAATAAATTGATAGAATTTTTTGGAGGAAATTATGGCGTTAGCAAAAATTGTATTTGCGAGTATGACAGGAAATACAGAAGAAATTGCAGATATTGTAGCTGATAAATTAAAAGAACTTGGTTTAGAAGTAGATATTGATGAATGCACAACGGTTGATGCAGAGGAATTTCTAGAAGCAGATATCGCAATCATTGCTTCTTACACATATGGTGACGGCGAGTTGCCTGATGAAATTGTTGATTTTTATGAAGATTTAGCTAGTCTTGACTTGACCGGAAAGATTTATGGTGTTGTCGGATCGGGCGATACATTCTATGATGAGTTTTGTAAGGCCGTAGATGACTTTGATCGTGCTTTTGCGGCAACAGGTGCTGAAAAAGGTGCTGAAAATGTCAAAGTCGATCTATCAGCAGAAGATGAAGATATTGAAAATCTGGAGAAATTCGCTGAAGCATTAGCCGAAAAAGTACGGTAATCATGTAAGAAGGCTGGGAAATTTTCCTAGTCTTTTTTAGCTTAATTTATTATATTTTAGGCATATATTCTGACATTTCTAATATAGAATAGTATAATAAGAGAAGATAATTTGTATCAATGGGAGGAATGAGATGACGAAAGTACGAGATTATGCTTTTGGATTTCATGACGATGTGAAGCCTTTGTTCTCGACTGGTAAGGGTCTGACAGAAGAGGTTGTTCGTGAAATTTCTGAAATTAAAAATGAACCGCAATGGATGCTGGATTATCGTTTGCGTTCTTTAGAATTGTTCCATAAATTGCCCATGCCTGATTTTGGACCAGATTTATCCGGCATACGATTTGATGATATTATCTATTATCAAAAATTAAGTGGAGATCGGGCTAGAAGTTGGGATGAAGTGCCAGATGAAATAAAGAAAACCTTTGAGCGTTTGGGTATTCCTGAAGCAGAGCGCCAATTTTTGTCAGGAGCTGTTGCTCAATATGAATCTGAGGTAGTCTATCATAACATGAAAGAAGAATTTGCCAAGCAAGGCATTATCTTTACCGATACCGACACGGCAGTACAAGAATATCCGGATTTGGTGAAAAAATACTTTGGCACAGTCATTTCTAATGCAGAGCATAAGTTTTCCGCTTTAAACAGTGCAGTTTGGTCGGGTGGGACCTTTATCTATGTGCCAAAAAATGTTCAATGCCAAGTGCCGGTTCAGACATACTTTCGTATCAATGGAGAAAATGCTGGTCAATTTGAACGCTCGCTCATTATCGTAGAAGAGGGTGGCTCTATTCAATACATTGAGGGCTGCACAGCGCCGACTTATACGACCAATAGTCTTCATGCTGCAAATGTAGAAATTATTGTTAAAAAGGATGCTTTCTTCCGCTATACAACGATTCAAAATTGGTCGGACAATGTTTATAATCTGGTGACCGAGCGTGGAACGGTTGAAGAAGGCGGTACTCTGGAATGGATTGACGGAAATCTAGGCAGCAAGGTTAATATGAAATATCCTTGTAGCATTCTTAATGGTCGTAATGCAAGAACTTCGGTTCTTTCTATGTCCTTTGCTAATTATGGTCAGCATTTAGATGCAGGCTGTAAAGTTTATCACAATGCGCCAAAGACTTCTAGCACATTAATTTCTAAATCTGTTGCAAAAGACGGAGGTAAGACAGATTATCGCGGTCAAGTCCGTTTTGGCAAGAATAGTGCTGGTTCAAAGTCTCACATTGAGTGCGACACGATTCTTATGGATGGTGAATCCAGCTCAGATACCATTCCATTTAATGAAATTCACAATTCGAATGTTGCACTGGAACACGAAGCTAAAGTTTCTAAGGTTTCGGAGGATCAGCTTTATTATCTCATGAGCCGTGGCATTAGCGAAGAAGAAGCAACGGCTATGATTATCAATGGTTTCATGGAACCGATCACCAAAGAACTTCCAATGGAATACGCAGTGGAGCTCAACCAACTCATTAACATGAGTATGGAAGGCTCAGTAGGATAAAAATAAAAACAGTCGTAAGGCTGTTTTTTTGTGTTCTTGATTGAAATAAAAAAGCACCGAATCGGTGCGCATAACTGATTATGGATAACCATATTTTAACTCAAAAGAAATAATCCTTTTGGCTGTGTTGTTTCGAAACAACACAGCTCTAAAACAGGTCTATGGGCAAGCTATCATGGATAGAAGTTTTGGAACCATTCGAATGCTTCCAAAACTAACCTATTCTTTTCTTCCAAATTCCCAAAATTTCCAAAAATTCAGACACAAACCATCTGATTGTAAAGCTTGCAAATTTTTTTAATCGTGCTATAATATTTCTTAGAGACATACCGCTGGTTGGAATTTTTTAGAGAACGCGTGGGGCTGGAAAGCGTGTAGAGGAAGGCAGTTGGGACTACTCTAAAGTAACTTTTATGCAAACATAAAACGGTGGCTACGTTAAAGCCAGTCTGAGGTGTAGGTCTTTTTGATATGCACGAATGAAGGTGGAACCACGTTGCGACGTCCTTTTGAGGATGTCGTTTTTATTTTGTCAGAAGGAGGAAAAATGATGCTTTATATGATTGGCGGGTCGCCTTGTAGTGGGAAGTCAACAATTGCTTCACTTCTCGCTAGACAGTATCAGCTGCTTTATATAAAGCTGGATGATTTGGTGGACGAGATGATGAGTCAAGCAAGTGTAGATTCACAGCCGATTTGCCTTCTTAGACAGGACAGAAATCCGGAACAAATCTGGATGAGAAATCCAGAAGAGATGGCAGATGAAGAATGGCGCTTTTATGAAGAGATTTTTCCTTACGTAAAATCTTACTTGATAAAAAATCAAGATAGACCACTCTTGGTGGAGGGGGCAGGACTTTTGCCTCACTTGGTAAAGGAGCTTGAATGGCCAGCGTCTTCCTATCTATGCTTGCCTCCGACAGCTGATTTTCAGAAAAAGCATTATAAACAGAGAGAATGGGTTCCTTATGTCTTAGAGGGAACAACCAATCCTGAGCAAGCTTTTGAAAACTGGATGCAGCGAGACATTCTTTTTGCCCAAATGGTTCGGAAGGAAACGATGAAATTAGGCTATCCTAGCCTCATAGCAGATGGTAGTCAATCAGAAAAGCAGACTGTGGAAGAGGTTGCTCGGCTCTTAAAATTGTCCAATATAAATAGAATAGATATTAAAGGAGAAAATTATGATTAACATTACTTTCCCAGATGGCGCTGTGCGTGAATTCGAATCTGGCGTAACAACTTTTGAAATTGCTCAATCTATCAGCAATTCTCTTGCTAAGAAAGCCTTGGCTGGTAAATTCAACGGCAAACTCATCGATACCACTCGTGCCATTACAGAAGATGGATCAATCGAGATTGTGACACCTGACCACGAAGACGCTTTGGATATCTTGCGTCACTCTGCCGCTCACTTGTTTGCGCAAGCTACTCGTCGTCTCTTCCCAGAGATTCACTTAGGGGTTGGTCCTGCTATTCAGGACGGTTTCTACTACGATACGGACAATACAGCTGGTCAAATTTCTAACGAAGACCTGCCTCGTATCGAAGAAGAAATGAAGAAGATTGTCAAGGAAAATTTCCCGTCAATCCGCGAAGAAGTGACAAAGGATGAAGCACGAGAAATTTTCAAAAACGATCCTTACAAGTTAGAATTGATTGAGGAGCATTCAGAAGACGAAGGAGGTCTTACAATTTATCGTCAAGGTGAATATGTGGATCTCTGCCGTGGACCTCACGTACCGTCAACTGGGCGTATTCAAATTTTCCATTTGCTCAATGTAGCAGGTGCTTACTGGCGTGGGAACAGTGACAATGCTATGATGCAACGGATTTATGGAACAGCTTGGTTTGATAAGAAAGACCTAAAAAACTATCTTCAAATGCGTGAAGAAGCCAAGGAACGTGATCACCGTAAGCTCGGTAAAGAGCTTGATCTTTTCATGATTTCTCCTGAAGTTGGGCAAGGTCTTCCATTTTGGCTTCCAGATGGTGCGACTATTCGTCGTATCGTAGAACGTTATATTACAGACCGTGAGGTTAATGATGGTTACCAACATGTTTATACTCCACCGCTTGCAAGTGTAGAATTATACAAGACTTCTGGTCACTGGGAACATTACCAAGAAGATATGTTTCCACCGATGGATATGGGAGATGGTGAACAATTTGTTCTTCGTCCGATGAATTGCCCACACCATATTGAGGTTTATAAAAACCATGTTCATTCTTATCGTGAGTTACCTATTCGTATTGCGGAACTTGGTATGATGCATCGCTTTGAAAAATCAGGTGCACTTTCAGGACTCCAACGTGTTCGTGAAATGACCCTAAACGATTCTCACTTATTTGTCATGCCAGAGCAAATTCAAGAAGAATTTAAACATGTGCTGGATTTGATGATTGACGTTTACAAAGACTTCAATATTACAGACTATCGTTTCCGTCTGTCTTATCGTGATCCGAATGACAAACATAAATATTTTGATAATGATGAAATGTGGGAAAATGCTCAACGCATGCTAAAAGGAGCAATGGATGATTTAGGTTTGGACTATTTTGAGGCAGAAGGCGAAGCTGCTTTCTACGGTCCTAAGTTGGATGTTCAAGTAAAAACAGCTCTTGGAAATGAAGAAACTCTTTCCACTATTCAATTGGACTTCTTGCTACCAGAACGTTTTGATCTTCATTATATCGGAGCAGACGGTGAAGACCATCGTCCAGTCATGATTCACCGTGGTATTGTGTCTACGATGGAACGCTTTATTGCTTACTTGATTGAAACTTACAAAGGTGCGTTCCCAACTTGGCTGGCACCTCATCAAGTGACGGTCATTCCAATTTCTAATGAAGCGCATGCTGATTACGCTTGGAAAGTAGCGAAAGAACTGCGCAATCGTGGTGTCCGTGTGGATGTCGATGAACGCAATGAAAAAATGCAATACAAGATTCGTCAAAGTCAAACTCATAAAGTTCCTTATCAATTGATTGTAGGGGACAAGGAACAAGCAGATGGTACGGTGAATGTCCGTCGTTATGGCAGCAAACAAACGCATACAGAAACACTTGCAGAATTTGTAGACCATATTTTGGCTGATATTGCTAGAAAATCACGCATAGATGATAAGGACAACTAAGCTAAAAAGTAGATGATAGGTTGCAATGATGACATGACTGGTTATAAAGATATGCAATAGAACATCATAGTCTGTGTGCTGTCGTCTCACTTTACAACCTTTCAATTTCTGAGCTTTAGAAAAAATGTATATCAAAAACTCTATTTCTAATTGAGGAAATCCCTTTTATAGAAATAGAGTTTTTTAGTTTACAATCGCCAAGCATCGTAATTAAAGGTTTGTAAAATCATATTCGTCATTTCTTCAGGCGTTTCTTTAGTGCCGCTTGAAATCCAGAGTGAGATAATGCCCTCTATGCTAGATAGAAAAACTTCAAGTGCATATTTTTCAGAAATGGGGAAATTTTCTTTTAAAAAGTGTTCGGTTTGAACTTTGTGCTGATCGTTCGTTAAAATACTAAGCATAAATTCACGGATTGTTTCACGGAAATTGAGGTAATGACTTTGAGAAACAGCATAAATTAGGTCGTGGTTTTGTTGGAGATAGCTTAGATTGGTAATGATTAGGTCATGTGTGTTTGTAGTTTCTTCAAAATTTTTACGTAATTGGGTAATAATTTCTTCTTTTAGTGTTTCAATTAGGTCGAATTTATCAAGATAGTGAAGATAAAAAGTTCCACGGTTGATACCTGCTCGTTGACAGAGTTTACTAACGGAAATTGTTTCAAATTTTTCTTCTAACAAGAGCTGAATGAGGGCTTCTCTGATATGCTGCTTGGTTGCTGTTTGTCGATTTTGTACCATAACACTCCTTAAATGAACACTCTGTTGATAATTGATGATTGCCTTTATGTTAAGTCTATTTTATAATAAAGATAGGATCTAATCAACAGCTTGTTTATTTAATTGGACATGGAAACTGAAAGAGGAAAAGACGATGGCTTATATTGAAATGAAGCATAGTTACAAACGATATCAAATGGGAGACACAGAAATTATTGCCAACAATGATATCTCTTTTGACATCGAAAAAGGAGAATTGGTCATCATTCTTGGAGCTTCTGGTGCTGGAAAATCGACGATTCTGAACATTCTTGGTGGAATGGATAGTAATGACGAGGGAGATGTCCTGATTGATGGGCAAAATATAGCGCATTACAACGCTTATCAACTGACAGACTATCGGAGAAATGATGTTGGTTTCGTCTTTCAATTTTATAATTTAGTTCCTAATCTGACGGCGTTAGAAAATGTTGAGCTGGCTTCGGAAATTGTTCAAGATGCACAGGATGCAGCAGAGGCGTTAGCAGCAGTTGGTTTGGGAAATCGGCTGCATAATTTTCCTGCTCAATTATCTGGCGGCGAGCAGCAACGGGTTTCCATTGCGCGTGCCGTGGCAAAAAATCCTAAAATTTTGCTTTGTGATGAACCAACAGGTGCGCTAGATTATAAAACAGGTAAGCAAGTACTGCAAATCCTTCAAGATATGTCGCGCAAGCAAGGTGCGACAGTGATTATCGTGACTCACAATGGTGCGTTAGCTCCGATTGCAGACCGCGTGATTCGTATGCATGATGCACGGATTCAGTCCGTCACTTTGAATGAACATCCTCAAGATATCGCAAGTCTAGAGTATTAGTGAGGAGTGGTGATATGAAAAAATCCATTCTAAATAAGGACATCAGGCTCTCTTTTCGTCAGTCCAAAGGACGCTTTCTGTCTATTATGTTTTTAATGATGTTAGGTTCTTTTGCGTTAGTAGGACTGAAAGCAGCCAGTCCAGACATTGAAAATTCAGCCAATCGTTATCTTTCGCAGATGAAAATGATGGATGTGGCAGTGATGTCAGACTATGGTATTAGCAAAGCTGATCAAAAAGAACTGAATGCAATTCCAAATACATATGTGGAATATGGCTATTTTACGGATACGGTGATTGGGGACAGCTCTGCGTCTGTCCGCGTTTTCTCCAAAACAGATAAAATATCCCAATTTAAACTGGTTTCAGGTTATTTTCCAACCAAGGAAGACCAAGTTGCTCTGGCTAGTTTTTGTCAAAGGAAATATAAGATTGGTGATAGCATTACTTTAAACGAGGAAGGGACCAATGAGTATGCTTTGAAACGACATACCTTTACAGTGACAGGATTTGTCAATTCAAGTGAATTGGCTTCAACTATTTCTCTTGGCAGTTCTAACTCAGGGAGTGGTACCTTGTCTGCTTATGCAGTTGTGACGCCCAAAACGTTTCAAAGTTCAGTCTATACGGTCGCTCGTTTGAGATATAACAATTTAAAAACACTCAACTCCTTTGGGGATTCCTATCGAAAAAAGGTAAAACAGCATGAAGATGAGTTAGAAAAGCTACTAGCTGATAATGGAAAAAAACGTTTATCAGAGATAAAAGCCCAAGCACAGACAAAAATTGCGGACGGAGAAGCAAGAATTCAAACTTCTCAACAAGCATTGGCAGATGCCCAGCAGCAACTAAGGAATGCGCAGGATCAAATTGATCAAAAAAGAGCAGATTTAGAGGTTGCTCAAGGTCAACTAACTGAAAAAGAAAGCTTACTTGCACAGGGCGCAGCTCAAATTGCACAGGCTGAACAAATTTTAGCAAGCTCGAAAGCAAAATTGGATACAGCCGCTGCTCAACTTTCTTCAGGTTGGGCACAATTGAACCAAATGAAAGCCCAATTAGATCAGGCAGCTAGTCAGTTGTCTGCTGCAAAAGAAAATGTAACAAATACTCAAGCTACATTAGCCATAGCGCAGGCGGAATTGGAAAAAGGTCAAGTTCAATTAGCAGCAGCTAAAGCGGATTTGCAGAAAAAAATGACCGCGCTTCAAGCACAAGGAATTGATCCAGCAACAGTGCCTGAAATTGTGGCAGCACAAACTCAACTAGCACAAGAAGAAGTGAAATTAAATCTTGCTCGTGCAGAATTAGAGAAAAAGCAGGCTGAATTTCAAGCTGGATTGTCACAGTACCAAAGCCAAGAAACGGTTTATCAAACGGGACTTGCCCAATACCAATCTGCTGTCGTGACATTGCGTGCGAAACAAGCTGAATATGACGCAGGCTTGGCTCAATATCAAAGTGGTCAGGCAACCTTAAGAGATAAGCAAGCTAAGTACCAAGCAGGCCAAGCCCAATTGGCGCAAGCAAAACAACAAATTGCAGATGGTCAGACGCAATTAAACCAAGCTCAGGCGACATTGAACGATAAAAAAACTGAATATGCGAAGCAAAAGGAAGATGCTGGAACAAAAATAAAAAATGGTCAAGCGGACATTCAAAAGGCAAAAGATGAAGTAGCTGGTTTGTCTGTGCCAACCTACCATGTGTATACACGCCGTACATTTCCAGGAGCGGACGAGTACACAACAACTGGCAATCGTGCTTATGGCATCTCAGCCGTAGGGAATGCTTTTCCGATTGTACTGTATCTGGTAGCGGCCCTTGTAACAGTCACAACGATGACACGTTTTGTCAGCGAAGAACGCACAAATGCTGGCGTTTTAAAAGCCTTAGGTTATCGGAACCAAGATGTCATTAAAAAATTTGCCGTCTATGGCTTGGTTTCAAGTTTAATCGGTTCAGTAATTGGAATTTTAGCGGGGACTTATTTCTTGCCTTATATTTTAGGGAAAACTATTTTTAAGACATCAACTTATCCAGTTTTGCGATTAGACTTTTATTGGGAAATTAGTCTCATTGCTCTTTTATGCTCGGTCTTGTGTGGCGTCGCACCAGCCCTCTATATTGCACATAAAGAATTGAAAGAAAAGCCGTCTCAATTATTGTTGCCTAAGGCACCTAATAAAGGCTCTAAGATCTTGCTAGAGCGGATTGGTTTTATTTGGCATCGCCTTAGTTTTGCGCAAAAAGTAACAGCTCGAAATATCTTTCGCTACAAGCAAAGAATGCTGATGACTATTTTTGGTGTGGCAGGCTCCGTCGCCCTTTTATTTGCTGGTCTCGGTTTGTCATCTTCTATGGCAGGTATAGGAAATCGTCAGTATGGAGAAATTATCAAATATGATGCTGTCATTTCGCAAAAACATCATCTCAAATCAGACGAGCAAGCAGCAATTAATCATTTATTAGCAGATAAAAAAATAGCTAAAAAACGCGGTATTTATCAAGAAACATTTACCAAAAAAATCAAGGGTGCTAAAGATGAGCAGTCTCTCGCGTTATTTGTGACAACAGGCAAGGATTTTCATCATTTCATGGAGCTTAATGAGAGTCGAAGCAAATCGAAATTGATGTTGTCTTCGCATGGAGCGATCATTTCTCAGAAATTAGCAACCATTATGCATGTTTCTGTTGGGGATACTTTTGAGGTGACTTCTGATGAGGGGAGACGCTATAAAATCAAAGTTTCTGCTATCGCTGAAATGTATGCAGGGCATTTTATCTTTATGAATCAGGACTATTATCAAACAGTATTTGATCGCAAGTTCCAAGAAAATGCTTATCTGATAAAATTGAAAGATTCCTCTAGTAAAAATATACAAGATACTGCAGCAGCATTCATGAAATTAACAGGTGTACGAGCAGTTGTACAAAATACGGGGATTTTGGAACAAATTGATGTTATTGTCAAGTCTCTTGGCTTTGTGATGCAGATTTTAACTGTTGCCTCTATTTTACTAGCCATTGTGATTCTTTATAACTTGATGAACATCAATGTTGCGGAGCGGATTCGAGAATTATCAACGATTAAAGTGTTGGGGTTCCATAATAAGGAAGTCACACTTTATATTTATCGAGAGACCATTCTTTTGTCTATTATTGGCATTATTGTAGGCTTGTTTTTAGGAAATATTTTACATCGTTCTCTTTTAGAGACAATTGCTCCGGATGCCTTTCTGCTCAACCCGACAGTATCGGTGTTTGTCTATCTTGTACCAGTCTTTTCTATCATCATGATTTTGATTGTCTTAGGATTTATGGTCAATGCAATATTGAGACGTATTGATATGTTGGAAGCGTTGAAGTCAGTAGATTGATGAGGCAGTAAAACTTTCACTCAAACTTGGGAGTGGAAGTTTTTTCTTGGTTTGTTATAATATTTCTATAAAGGACAAGTAAAATGAGATGATGAAACGAAAAATTGCTTTATTATCAGATATTCATGGAAATGTAACGGCATTAGAAGCTGTTTTAGCGGACGCCAAAAAGGAACAGGTGACCGATTACTGGTTTTTGGGAGATTTATTGGCACCCGGAACGGGTCGAAGGAAGATTCTTGACTTAATGGCTGCTTTACCGATTAGTCTTCAAGTGCGGGGAAATTGGGAAGATAGCATTTGGAATGCTCTTCATGGGAAATTAGATATCAGTCGCCCTAGTCATTTATATATGGTTTGTTTATGCCAGTATCTTTTGGAAGAAGTCACACCTGAAGAACTAGATCGATTGCATGAGTTGCCTTTGCAGCTTTTGACAAAAGTTGGCGATTTAGAAATTGCTGTGACTCATCATTTGCCAGATAAAAATTGGGGACGAGAGCTGATTCATATTGGTCAACAAGAGAATTTTGATCGCTTGTTTGAAGGTAACAATTGTGCCATTGCCATTTATGGTCATATTCATCAGCAATTTCTTCGTTATGCGACGGGGGGACAGATGATTATCAATCCGGGCTCTATCGGTCAGCCGTTTTTTCTAGATGCTTGTTTACGAAAGGATCTGCGAGCTCAGTATGCTATTTTAAAAATTGATGAACAGGGATTAGCAGATGTCGATTTTCGACGAGTGGCTTATGATGTAAATAAAGAATTGGAAATGGCTAGAACATTGAAGTTGCCTTATTATGAAGTATATTACGAAAGTCTGGTCAATGGAATTCATCATACGCATAATCATGATTTACTTCGAGCAATTAGTGAGCGAGAAGATTATGTTGCACATCTCAAGGAGTTTTTTGAGAAGTAACACTTGAAGTTACAACGTAAATAAAGTATACTAGTAATAGAATCAGCAAATGAAAGGAGTTTTACATGCAAATTTCGAGTCGTTTTACCATTGCCACGCACATGTTGACTGTTATAGCACTAGAATGTCAAGAACATAAAGTGACTAGTGATTTTTTAGCTGATAGCGTTGGAGTAAATCCTGTCATTATTCGCAAGACTTTATCTCAGTTGAAAAGTGCGGGCTTGATTTCCGTTGCGCGTGGGAGGGGAGGAGCTATCATTAGGAAAGATTTAAAAGACATTACCCTCTTGGATGTCTATCAGGCAGTAGAAAGTCTGGGCAAATCTGGGCAACTCTTTAGCTTTCATGAACATCCAAATCCATCTTGTCCCATTGGCAGAAATATTCACTTAGTTTTAGATGACAAATTAGCAGAAATTCAAGCAGCAATGGAAAAAGAACTGAGCAAGACCAGTCTGGCAGATGTCGTTGCATCTGCCCAAGAAAAGATAAAAAAATAGAGTCTGAGACAAAATAGTTCTCAGTCACAAA
>NZ_KV795586.1:0-11077 GCF_001809055.1 Streptococcus sp. HMSC034B05
AAAGTTTCTCTTCCTTTTGGTTTACTCCGTCCGCCCGGCGGACAGCATGAATCAAAAGAAATTTATCTCGTCCGCCGGGCAGACGGTCTGAACTACAAGCCGTTTGCCTTGTCAGCCGCGCGGACGAAGTGAAATTGTCTCGTTTCACCTCATCAGTCAACGAAATCCAGAAAAATCATCTCATTTAGTATAACATGAATGGGAAATTATAGAAAATTTTCTGAAAAAGAATGATTAAAAATCCGAACGATGGAAATGACGAACTTCTTCTGTAAGGATACGATGAAATTCTAATTCCCCTGTTAATTCTAATAACTGTAGCCCTTGAGTAATTAACTGTTCGTCATGCCTACAGATACCCAACCGAACCTGCGAGAAGCCCAACTGATCATAACGTTTCAACTTCCTAGCCAACTCAAATGCACGATTTGTAATACGACAACAATCATTAAAATAATTATTCCACAAATACAACCATATCTAAATTTTATCAAAATACTATTACTACTTTTTTACTTCTAATTTTAGGAAAGGATAACTATGAAACCAAGAGATGCTGTCCCAAATAATGGACGAATCAATTTTTAATATTTGATTTCTGTAAGGAATACTTAAAATCTATTTTAGTTGTGACAAACCTTATTAAATCAAGGTTTATAAGCTATTGATTTGGATAAAACTGTCAGAGGTTGCCATGAATTTCATGAGGTTAGCTCCGCAATTTTATTTAAATAAATATCTACCGCTTGTGTTTGATTTTTAGGGGCAAGCTCGGCATATATGTCCATAGTAGTCTTGATAGACTTATGTCCCATACGAACCTGTAACTCTTTCCAATTCATACCAGCATTTAACATCATAGAAGCGTGTGTATGACGGAATAAGTGAAAACCATAGTCAGGTAGACCAACTTCCTGTAATCGTCTTTTGAGTGTCGCACGTTCATTCCTATCGCACATATAGTTTCCGTAAATAGTTGGGAAAATCAACTTACTTTTTGAAAGACCGTTCTTCTTGAAATAAAGATTCATTTCATCATGGAAGTTTTGAAGTTGCTCAATAATTTGGTACGGAACAGCTATTTTTCTATTGCCCGAATCAGATTTAGGAGTATTTTTACAAACAACCTTTCCTTTTAATCCTAACTTAGGTTTCGCATTTTTCCAAACAAGAGTTTTAGTGACTAATATTTCAGAACTTTCAAAATCAAGGTCATAGATAGTCAAAGCTAATAGCTCATTGATTCTCATTCCTGAAGCAAGTAGACTGTCGCAGATAACTTTAAATCGCCGATTAGCCCTAGTATTAGGTAAAGTATCAACGAAATTTAGCCAGATAGTTAAATCTTCATCATGAAGAACCATAATGCGTTTTTGATTGCTTTTAGGTTTTGGGGGAATTTTGATAGATTGAGCAGGATTATGCTTTAATTCAAAGTGTGTTATTCCAAAATCAAAAATATCACTTAATTTATGGGCAATAGCTCCAAAATCTTTAGCACAGCCTTTTTCAGCTCTTTTTATTCCAGAATCTACAGATTCTTTTGATTTTGTTGCAAGCTCATTAACCCAGTTTTGAATATCAGACGAAGTAACTTTATCAGGCTGATATTGCCCAAATTGGGGGAGGATATAGGTATCTAGATAGTTCCTCACTCGGTTTAGAGTGTTATCTGAGCTGACCCAAGTCTCGTAGTTGGAGAACCACAGTTCAGCTAAATCTGACAAGGTAGCAATGCTAAAAGTTTCTTTCCTTGTTGAACCAGTTTCTTCAAAATCAATTTTAGCTTGAATAATTTTACGGTCTAAGGAGCGTAGGGTTTTAGCTGTTACGGTTGTTTTTACAGGTTTTCCAGTCTTTATATCTAAGCCTAGATAGATGCTCTTTGCTGAATAACTAATCTCGCCATTGTCCTTTACTTTCTTGAGGACGGTTTTTCCTTTATGGATAATTTTTTCTATATTCATTGCTGCTCTCTTCAATCAATCGAAGAATTGAAAAAAGCTAAAATAGATAGTATCTCACTTTCTTTTTTGATACTCCTATTTTAGCACATTTCACTTCTAGTTGTGGCTTAAAAACTCTAAAACAGTATCAATATGATAGTAAACGGTTCTAGTACCCTCAATAGGTGGTTCTAAACGTTTAAGACCTCTATTTTCCCATGAATTCAATGTATTTGGAGATATACTCAGTAAATCTAATAACTCTTTTTGAGTATAAATAATACCAGTTCTATTCTTTTCACTATTTAAATGTTTTAGTAGGTCAATAACAGTAAGAAGCATGAGTTCAATTTGCTTTAAATCAAAATTATTGCTAGACATACTATTCTCACTTTCTTTGGTAAATATAATTGAAATATGAGATAATAGCAGTAGGGGTAAGCTACTGCTTATCTCTCGCTAATCCGCAACATCACTTTTAGGCTTCTTGGCGGAATCTTTAGGAGTGATGTTGTTTTTTTTGGTAAAAAATTTGAAAGGCATCTTCAAGAAAATCTTCAAAATTAAATTTCTCAAGTTCCCTACTAAATTTATTTAACCATAACCCTACGTCTGGGTTGGGGGTGTAGTTGGTCTCATACTCTTGAATGAGCCTGATGATGAAGTGATTGCGGGCTTGAGTGCCCCAGACTTTTTCAATTTTCGTTAGAAGAGGAAAGAGTCCACTACCCTTCATTAAATATGAAATGGTTGATAAAAGGTCATTGTTACGAGAGTTTAAAGATTCAAGCTCTGGGAAGATGCCAGCCCCTTTAAGTAAATCACTAGTGAATTGCAACGGTTGACCAGTCTCTGCATCATGGAAACAATATTTATCAATCATTTTGTTGACAATGAGTTTACTCAAATCTTGAGGGTTATCAATATCAAGAAGTAAGGTTAGTATTTGATTGCTATAAGTTCCTTTGTAAGAAGCTTCCATACGTACCCAAGAATTGCAATACTTAGTTAAGTGCATATAGCGACCTTGATTGTCTAATTGTTCCTGATACTTGTTATAGATACGCAGCAGAGCATTTACATTCTTTTTTTTGCTACCGATATACATCGTTTGCGCTTGACCATTTACTTCTTGAGCGCTGATGTTAGAAATATTTTTACGTCCCTTATGATTAGTAATGATATATCGCTTGTTTTTCAGCCCTTGATACAGGTCATTGACAGACATTGAATAATTAAAGTAATCAACAGCAAGGTCAATACGAGAAAGGCGCAAATCATAATAGTCAGTATATAGCAATTGTGCTATATTGTGGATGTCAACTGCTTCACTATAATAGTCTTGATAGGAGGCTTTATAGTGAGACAAAGCCGATGCAGAAAATTTCAGGATAATGCCCATCGTGAAATTCATCTTATGCCATGCAATGGCAAAATAATAGGGCAAATGTTGAAAGGTAAAGCCATTTGTATAGCCTGCTGGCGGGGTTTCCAGTGGAACATAATTTCCAAAGAGAACTGGGAGGGATAGCTTTTCTGCTACTGTTTCAGACAGCGATAAAGCAAATTGATACCAATTATCTGGGTATTCTCCCACAGTATCTTCTGTCGGTTTGATGACAAATGTAGCTTCATCGACACTGGTCATAATGACTGGGTTACGGTCGTTATCTTTTTGAAGATATTTTTCAATTTCATTTCTACAAATCATTTTATCTTCTTTCTATCCGCCTAAAGAGTGAAAGTTAACTGGGCGGTAAATATTGTTTTGGTTA
Source organism: Streptococcus sp. HMSC034B05 (assembly GCF_001809055.1). NCBI lineage: Bacteria > Bacillati > Bacillota > Bacilli > Lactobacillales > Streptococcaceae > Streptococcus > Streptococcus sp. HMSC034B05. The sequence goes on from NZ_KV795586.1 coordinate 3,722, forward strand.
ACTATTTATTGTAATGTAGCAAAATTCCTATGCTTTTATTATTCCACAGTTTTAGGAGGTAGTCACCCTAAATAAAATGTTGTAGAATAACGTTGATATAACAACTCTTTAAGGCAATAGAGTATAGTTTCCCTAAAGTGGAATTTGCAAAGCTTTAAAAAACAAGGTCAAATGGAACGGGGGTCTTTACATGTCCCCCGTATAACAGCCAGCTAAAGCTGGCGAGACAGTAAGCCAGCGTTTCCGCCGCAAGGCTACCCCTCGGCAACTGTCTCATCAGAATAGAAATAGCGGTCTGAACGATTAACAGCTTCTCGAATCAGGTTTTCTAAAGGAAGCATGTTATAACTTGGTACAATGATGTGACGACTATCTTGCCCATCTACCTTCATGTATCCTACACCTCGAGGGTTGTTTCTCACAATATTTTCTTTTTCATCTGAGAAGAGCATTGAGACAGTTTCCTTCGAGAGTTTGCCTAGTGCAATCACTGTACCTATCGAATCCCTTGATAGACCAAGTGAACTTTTATGAGCATCTTGCTGCGAAATAATTACATAGATTCTAAAGGAACGTCCTAGCTGAATTAAGCGAGTATAGTCTTTAATTGCCTGCTCACGCTCCTTTTTGTCAAGGCTATTTTGCCACGCATTAAACTCATCAAAACAGATAACAACAAATTCTCGTGATTTATCAATTCCTTTTTGACGATTTTCTAAAATGTTCAAGCCAATTTTTAATATGTCTGATACAGAATCAAAACGCTTAAAAGTTTTGCAGTCATTTAAAAAGGCAAAGTCAGAATCAGCCTTATAGTCCGCAATAAGGAATGGGGATTTTGGGTAACTATTAGCAAAACGAGCTAAGAAAATTTTTGTCGCATAAGTTTTTCCAGAACCACTGGAACCTACCAATAGAGCATGGGGCACACGCTCCACGGGTATATCCCAAAAGAATGGAGCCCCGTAGTCATATAGGCTTGCATCAAGAAAACATTTCATGTATAGTGCCTTTCTAAATGTAGGAAAAAGACATTTGGAGATTAAGGTAATATTGATTGTTATACCGTAAAATTTTTCCAAATTGAGTGTCAAATTGCAGTCTGTGTCCTTTGTCGGACCAGCTTTCATAGGTTGTAAATTCAGCTAGGTATTTGCTAAACTGTGTTAAAAAGACTTGTTGGATATAGCTTTCTTCTTCTTCATCAACAGGCTTCTTAGATAGCATAATAGGAAAACTAACAAGGTAAGAACGATTGTCATTGCTACTTTGCAAAAATCGAATGTAGCGACTATCAAAAAGAAGTTTTTGACCTGAAACAGTGGCGCTTTCTTCAATTACCTGCTCAATATCTGCTGTGATTGCTGGGAGGTTTAACTGAAGCATCTGAGCCTGTCTCTGCTTTTCGATAGTTTCACTAATCCTAAGAGCTAAATAAAGAAATCCAGTAAATAAGATAATTAGCCATGATATAAACGACATATAACAATTCCTTTCTATGGATAAGGGGAAATACTCCCCACTATCCATTAAACAAGTTCAATAAAAGCAGACTTAGCTTTTACTGAGAGTGCAGCACGATTCCCATTGGTATATGCAGTGATAGAAACATTCTCTAGAACAATTTCGACTTTTTCATCAAACAAAGTTGCAAAGTCAGATACATTAACCATATCAGCCTTGATATTTGTTTGATTGAACCGACCGTCTGGAGTTCGTACACCGATAGTTAATTGGGTTTGACCAGTGCTGAGACCAGAAGTAAAATCTTTTACTTCCGATGCGCCGATAAGACGACCTTGTATTGTTGTTTGTGTAGCTTCCACAGGCTACCTCTTTTCTAACCGTTTTATTAAATACATCAAAAAATTCACGGCTTTTCAAATTTATTGAAGGTATGTATTAGTGTGTGATAGCTATCTCACATTATTATTGTATAAAAACTAAAAAAATATGTTTACCTAAGAAATGCTATATTTTTGATATAATCTTTTTTGTTTAAAAATTAGGAAACTGTGGAATTTTTGATGAACTCATAACCCCTTGTAAATACTGGATTATAAAGACTATTATTTAGAGATTAAAAAAACTATAATCTAGCATGATAGAGTTTAATCAAGCATCATTATTTTTTGAAAACGTTTTACCCTAAAAGCTTTCTCCCTTCTTGAAATCTCTATATTTTATGTGATAAAATAAGATACTTTAACTTTAGGAGATGTTTCTATGAAAAACAAAATTAAAATAGAAGAACGTATGTTAGTTACAGTGACTCTCAATTTGATGCACAAAATGCAAGATTTTCAAGATTTTAAGAAAGAACAAGGTATTAGCGGAGATTATGAAGCCAAAGTCGCTTATCTAGTAGAGAACTTGCACGTACATGAAAAAACGGCTGAAAATTTGTTGTCTGGAAAGGTTGTGTCTCATAATAATTATTTAGAAATTTTCCCCTCGTTTGGTTCTGAATCAAATGGTGATACGCAAACAAAATTAGAAAAATTTGCCGAAATAATCTCGAAAGAAATTGAGAACGGAGATGACAATACTGTCAAAGAGGTAAATAGGATACTTTCTGATAAGTTAGATAAGTTAGATTTAAAAAAATAGTCAATGCGACATTTATCCAATCATTGGAAAAATCCAGTCAGTCTAGTTTAAAAAAGCTAAAAAATCCGAGTAAAAGGACAAAAACTTTGGATTATGCTTGGGTCATCTGGAATAGCTTTTTTTATGACTATACTTCTAAAAGAGATGATCAATATCAAATATTTACTAAGTTAAATGTAATAGAAAAAGCTATGGACTACTTCCCTTTAATCGAAAAGATTTTTGAATCAGAAGAAAATCTAGAGGTATTTTGTCAAGTAGCTGAACGATTAGATTTGTTTAAGATAGTTGATGAATATGAGGATTGGGAGAATGTAGAAAAGTTTATCAAATCAGTCCAAACTCGAAATGGTTTTGATAATTACTTATCTTAGAGCACACAAAAAGCCAAGTCAAAAAACGACTTGGCTTACCTTATCTGTTTCAACAATATTCTGAGAGCTTTAATAGTAGGCTCTCTTTTTTCTTTTGGGAGATTTTCAATATCTTCAATGAGTTGCACAAATTCCTTGCCTTTATTCTGATTTTCAATATTGAAAAAGGTATTCACGTCAACTTCAAGTGCTTGCATGATTTTTTCAATGGTTTCTATTTTAACGTTTAACTGTTTATTTTCTAAACGGTAAATGTAATTGAAACCTAAATCAGCTTTTTCTGCTAGATATTCTTGAGTCATTCCATTCTTCAGTCTTAAATGTCTGATTTGTTTAGCAACAAACTCTCTTAAATTCATATTTTTAGTCATGATAGCACCTCTTAACTATCATACAAGTTTCTTTTAATTAAAATACCACCTATTAAAGACTGAATTTTTAAAAATAATATAATACTAAAGACTGCAAATGTGATATAATATTTATAAAACAGTCTTTTGAGACTTATTTATTTAACAAAGGAGAACATTATGTCAAATTCTAAAACTCATGGTCATGGTACCATTAAAAAGTTACGCACGGGTGCTGTGGTATCTGTATTGGCTCTGTCATCTGTATATGGGGTATCTACAACGGTAAGTGCTGACGAGGTAGGTACAGGTGCTAAGGAGAGTATTGTTAAAACTGTAGAAAATCCTGATGCTAAGAATGATGCTCCTGTTGCTAAAGTAACAGAACAGCAAGTAACAGAAGCTAAGTCTCAAGCGGATACTGCAAATAAGGCTGTGGAAGCACAACAAGGGGTAGTTACTCAGGCTGATACGGCTGTTAAGGGTGCTGACCAAGTTGTTAATGACACTACAAATCAGATTAAAGAAGTAGAAACAGTTACACCTGCAAAGGTTGAAGAAGCTAAGGCTGATGCTCAAACTAAATCAGATGAGCTTGCTAAGTCTGAGGACTCCGTTAAGTCTGCTGAGCAGAGTCAAGCTGATACTGCTAAAAAGGTAGCAGACCAAACAACAGTAGTTAATCAGGCTGAGGCTAATGCTAATAAAACTGCAAGTGCTGTGGCTGATTCTCAGAAGAAGGTAGATGACCTTTCTAAATCAACAACTGATACTACTAAGTTGCAAAAAGATGTTGATGACCTTACTAAGAAGGTAGATAATGACCAAAAAGCCCTAGATACAGCTAAGCAATCTTTGGATACTGCTAAGTCTGATGAAGCTAATAAAGCTAAAGCTATTGAAGATGCTAATAAAGCAGTTAATGATGCAACTCAAATTGAAGCTTCTGCTAAGCAAACTTTAGATACTGCTAAATCCGCCGAAGCTGATTCTACTAAGAAAGTAGAAGACGCTAAAAAAGCTCTTGATGTAGCTAAAGCAGGTACTACACAAAAAGTACAAACAGGAACTAAAACTGTAACAACTGGTGGTAAGGCAACCCTTAAGGACGGAGTAGCTAAATCTGAATTGTTTGAATCAAACGGGGTAGTAACTTCTGATGCTTACTTAAAAGCTATTAAGGCTTTGGCAGAGGGTAAAGGCTCTTATGCTGATGTTCGTAAAGCTATTGCTGATGGTGTAGAGAATGTTCCAGGAAGTTCTTTAGCTGATATTGCAGCACCTAATCGTTCAGTATTTAAAAGTTGGAAAAGTAGCTACAATCCACAATTCTCTAATACAGATTCCACGACTAAGGTATCAGTTCATGATTTGACAGATGAGCAGTTAACTGATTTAGCTTTGTTCTATACTGCTTTGGTTAATGACCTGCGTTCTAAGGTTGGTACAGAACCACTTAAAGTAACTAAAGAGAGTATAGCAGCTACTAAACAAGCACTAAAAGATTTGTTTAATAAAACATTCCCCGCATATAACAATATGTCTGAAGCAGAACTCAAGGCTAATGGTTTCTGGGGACCAGAGTCTATTAAAAAAGTAACAGAATCAAATCAAACTCAAGAACACTTAGATGCTGTTCAAGGTTCAGGAAAACTTTTAAATGGTGTAGTAGCTAATCAAGTACAGTACCAAGGACATAATGGTGCTTATCAGACTATGGCTGATTTAAAGGCTAATTTGCTTGCTTTTGTAGGAAATATGCTCTACGGTTCCACTGGTACAGGTTCTAATGTATCAACAGCAGGTACTTCACGTGATAATTTTTCAGATGCTCTTGCTTTGCTTGGTCTTAGGGGGAACTACAACGCAGCTGGGGTAGGTGTAGACTTCTATACAACATTTAACGGACTGGGGTACTCTGCACCGGCAACTTATGCTTTGATGTTAAACACTAATGGAGAGGCTATCGACAATCCTTACCAGACTTTAACAGGTGGAAAAACAGAGGTTGTTCCTGTTTATGAAACAAAAACCATTGTAGATGAAAAAGCAGTAGCTAAAGCTCAATTAGCTTACGACACAGCAGTAAAAGCAGACCAAGATGCTAAAGCTAAGTTGGCTGAGGCTCAAACTAAGTACGATACTGCTATTAAGGCTTTGGCAGATGCTCAAAATCAACTTGCTAACCTACAATCAGGTACAGTAGATATTTCTGCTCTCGAAAAAGCGGTAGTAGATGCACAGGCTCAACTTGACTCAGATAAGGCTTCTCTCCAGTCTGCAAAAGAAACTCTTGCGGTAGCTAAAGCTAGTGCAGTAGATAAAGCTAATGCTCTTTCTAAGGCTCAGGCTGAACTTGTGAAAGCTAAATCTGAAAACTCAAAAGCTCAACAAGCTCTTACACAAGCTAAGGAAGAACTTGAAGTACTTACCAAAGCTAATGGGGTAGCTAAACAGGCTGTAGAATCTGCGACAGCTAACCGTGACAAAGTAAAAGTTCTTGCTGATGATGCTAATAAAAAAGCTAAAGACCTTGGGACAGCTTTAGTTAACAAACCAGCTGTACTTAAAGAACTGAATGCTAAGCTTACAGAAGCTCAAACTAAAGCAGTAGCAGCTCGTGCAGAGCTAGAAACTGCTAAAGAAGCACTTTCTAAGTTGCAGGCAACAGCTAAAGAAAAGGTTGCTAAGTACAATGAATTAGCTAAACTTAAAGCTGAACAAGATAAGGCTGAAGCTGATGCTAAACGTTTGCAAGATTTGAAAAATAAGGCTGATGAAATCCGTAAAAATGGCGGTCAGCCTAAAGAAGTTCTTGATGCTAAAGGTAATGTTGTAGATATTATTGATGCAGCGGTTAAAGAAGTGCCTACTAATTCTAAGGTAGTTCCTGTAACTTATTCAAGGGTTGAAAGAGGCAAGCAACTACCAAACACAGGCTCAAAAGGATCTATGCTTGGTTTACTAGGACTTAGCCTGCTAGTAGGTCTAGGATTGGGATATAAAGGAAAACATAGAAGAGGATAGGAAAATGAGTAACACAAGAAAATTTTTAAAAGAATTTATCAGATATAATTTATCCATTAGAGGTTTTGCTGTAATGAATCAAGGAAATTATTTGAAAGCAACAAAAGGTAAAGAAAAATTTAGAATTTTACCAGTAACTAGAACAATTCCGATAGATTCTGAAACCACTACAGTTGAAGCAAACTATGATTCTGTTAAGAAATTCCAAAAATACCATAATGAAAAGTATATTGATTGTATTGCTTATGGAATAAGTAAAGTTTCAGATAATGAGATTAAGGGGCTTGAATTATTTATAATTCCTATTGCAGAATTTGAGAAATATGTCCAACCTGACCAGAAAACAGGGGATGTTCTATCTAGAGCTTCTAATCACTATCATTACAATTATGCAAAATATAGTCACCCAATCAATGAGCTTATTCATAGCTCTTGGATAAGCAAGTAAAAAAAGAAAAATCTTCTTACATGGTGTAGGAAGATTTTTATATTCCACAAATGATTGAAAAGACTATGCTATTCTACTTATTTTTAGGAATGAAAAAAGCCCTAAGAATCTTCTAGGACTTCTCATTCTTCGATTGTTGACTTTCTTTTTTATTTCAAAAAAGGTTGCCAAAAAGGTTGCCATAGAACTGATTTCAAATGTTTTGTAATGAAATTCAATATTTCAAAAATCGCATGAAATCAAGGTTTTCAGCATGTACTGAAATGTAATGAAACCTTATTTAACTTATGAAAAGAAATAAATACTTTAAAGAATTGTTTATGTATAACATTCTGGCTTTGATCATTATATTCGTATTAACTAGATTTTTAAAAATTCCATTTAGATGGTGGATTACTATTGCAACTACTTCTTCTGCATACATTGTTTATCGTTGGCTAGATAAAGAGAATCATTAATATCTCTGCCTTACCAGAGAGGTAGAGGGGCAAATGCCCCTCTATTTTTATCACAAAAAGGAGTCTGAGACAAAATAGTTCTCAGTCAC
>NZ_KV795587.1:0-2478 GCF_001809055.1 Streptococcus sp. HMSC034B05
CGGTTTGAAAGTGCATTTGGCGGTGACAGAGTCGAGCTATATTTTGGATTATCTGGTTACCCCTGTCTCAGTTCATGATATTCAGGTAGCAGAAGAATTGCTGGAGACCGTGTCCCTTATTCTCGCGTTTTAGGAGATTTGGGATACCTAGGTAAAGTGCTAAAAGAACGCTTGGATGCAAAGGGGATTCATCTTTGGACGCCGCTTCGTAAAAATATGGAGAGCGCCGATGAGCGTAACATTCCTGCAATTCTAGCCATCCGAGGAACTATTGAAACTTGAATCTTTGTTCTAAATGTAATGTTTGACATTGAGCACCCGATTGTTAGGTCTTTAGCAGAATGGCAATTGGAGATTGAACAGGTTCTTTTAGCCTACCATTTAGAATTTTTTATCAACTAGCAACGCGAGTACTATATGATTAGTGTAAATTATTTTATATGGTTCTCATTTTAAATATTTCTTTATAATTAAATATCTAAAGGAAGTATAAAGAAGAGAAGAAGCTAATTTTATCATAGTATCTATTAGACTTCTAATTAATTTTCAAGTAAAACGCTATCAGTTCTATCTTTTTACTATTCTTTATGTTATACTAAGTAGGTTGCAAAAACTAAAAGCTTTTCTGTTTAATGGTAACTAGCGACCAAGTTGGCGCTTTTTTAGTATTCCGATTTGAGAAACCATATTTTTAATAAAAAGAAGAGCCAAAATGTCTTATAAGGTAGCTTCGTACTGCCTTTTAGAAAGAAGAAAAAATTGAAATTTAATGAATTACATTTGTCTGCTGAATTGTTAGCAGAAATTGACAAAGCTGGTTTTGTAGAAGCTAGCCCGATTCAAGAACAGACCATTCCGCTGGCTATGGCAGGAAAAGACGTCATTGGACAAGCTCAGACTGGTACTGGAAAAACAGCTGCGTTTGGATTTCCGACTCTGGAGAAGATTGATACAGAGGATCCAACTGTTCAGGCACTGATTATTGCACCGACTCGTGAATTAGCAGTACAGAGTCAAGAAGAACTCTTTAGATTTGGTCGTAGTAAGGGTGTCAAAGTCCGCTCAGTTTATGGCGGGTCTAGCATTGAAAAGCAAATTAAAGCTTTGAAATCAGGTGCTCATATTGTCGTAGGAACACCTGGTCGTCTCTTGGACTTGATCAAACGCAAGGCGCTTAAGCTGAATCAGATTGAAACCTTAATCCTGGATGAAGCGGATGAAATGCTGAATATGGGTTTCTTAGAAGACATTGAAGCCATTATTTCCCGTGTGCCAGAAGACCGTCAGACCCTTCTATTTTCAGCAACCATGCCGGATGCTATCAAGCAGATTGGTGTGAAGTTCATGAAAGAACCAACACATGTGAAAATTGCAGCTAAAGAGCTGACTACTGAGCTGGTAGACCAGTACTATATCCGCGTCAAGGAAAATGAAAAATTTGATACCATGACACGTCTTATGGATGTAGAGCAGCCAGAACTTTCTATTGTTTTTGGGCGTACCAAACGCCGAGTAGATGAATTGACTCGTGGTCTCAAGATTCGTGGTTTCCGAGCAGAAGGGATTCATGGCGATTTAGACCAAGGAAAACGCCTCCGTGTACTTCGTGATTTCAAGAATGGCAATCTAGACGTTCTTGTTGCAACAGATGTAGCTGCACGTGGATTGGATATTTCTGGTGTGACCCATGTCTACAACTACGACATTCCGCAGGATCCAGAAAGCTATGTTCACCGGATTGGTCGGACTGGTCGTGCTGGTAAGTCAGGTCAGTCTATCACTTTCGTAGCTCCAAATGAAATGGGCTATCTGCAGATTATCGAAAATCTGACCAAGAAACGCATGAAAGGTATGAAGCCGGCAACTGCAGAAGAAGCCTTTCAAGCTAAGAAAAAAGTTGTCCTCAAAAAGATTGAGCGAGATTTTGCAGATGAGACCATTCGCAGTAATTTTGAGAAATTTGGTAAAGATGCTCGTAAGCTAGCAGCTGAATTTACGCCAGAAGAGTTAGCCTTATATATCTTGAGCCTAACGGTGCAAGATCCAGATACTCTTCCAGAAGTGGAAATTGCGCGTGAGAAACCACTACCGTTTAAATATGTTTCTGGTGCCAATAAGGGGAATCGGAATAATAAAGGTGGAAATCGTCGTGAACGTGGTAGCAGACGTGGCAATTACAAAAAGGGCGGTCGCAATGAGTATTTTGACAAAGAAAAACGCTATCGCAAAGAGCACAAGAAACCACGCAATACTTCAAGTGAGAAGAAAACAGGTTTTGTGATTCGGAATAAAGGTGATAAATAACTATATAATAATAAAAAGGCGAATAAACATTCGGCACTGCACCCCAATAATGGGACAAGAGAAAACCCCCTCTTATTCGACCAGTTTTCTGTAATCTACAGGAGACTGGTCATTTAATTTCTGTTGAATTCTACTTTCAGTATAAAATGTGATGTATTTTTCGCCAATATCTGT
>NZ_KV795588.1:0-291 GCF_001809055.1 Streptococcus sp. HMSC034B05
CTTATAAGTTCCATTGGCTTGCTTAATCGCCGTATACCAGATAATGTCATCTTGACCATCTACATTAGACCAAGTCGGTAATTTTACTTCACGAACGCCATAAGGACTGGAAACACCTGATACAATCACATCAAAGGTACCAGTATCTGGATTATTGTTTTGAATGCTAATTTGTCCTTGTGGCTTAGCTAAAGAAACAACTGTTTGTGTCCCTGCTACACCAACAATTTGTCCATTATCCTGAATATAATACAAATGAACGTTATATATACCTGTTGAATATTTGTGATC
>NZ_KV795589.1:0-331 GCF_001809055.1 Streptococcus sp. HMSC034B05
TATAAAATGTGATGTATTTTTCGCCAATATCTGTTATACTATCTTTGGTTAAGTTTCTCCAGTTATGGAGATAGAAGGTTTCAGACTTGAGAACAGAATGAAACCATTCGATACAGGCATGATCTGCTGGTGTTCCCTTACGGGACATATAGCGGGTGATGCCTTTTTCTGTGCAAGCTTGGTAATAAGCTTTCGAGGTGTAAACAGAGACTTGGTCGCTGTGTAAAAGTGCTCCCTTAGGCAATTCCAATTGATTGAGCGTATCCAGTACAAAGTTAGTATCTTGACAATCTGAAATGGTGTAAGCTACCATCTCACGATTGTAGAGATC
>NZ_KV795590.1:0-65366 GCF_001809055.1 Streptococcus sp. HMSC034B05
GTGACTGAGAACTATTTTGTCTCAGACTCCTTTTATGCAAAAAAAGCTTTGTATAGTGCTTTTATAGCTGCTTTTTCTTGTTCGGAATTGATGACAATCATGATTGAAACTTCACTTGATCCTTGGGAAATCATTTGGATATTAATGTGATTATCTGATAGTGCTTTAGTTGCGGTAGCAGTCAAACCGATGTGACTTTTCATTTTTTCACCGACAATCATAATGATTGAGAGATCGTGTTCGATTTCTGCGTGGTCGACTTCTAACTTTTGTCTTAATTGACGAAGAATTTCTTCCTCTTTAATGGGGGTTAATTCACGATCCCGAAGAATAATAGATAAGTCATCGATACCGGTAGGCATGTGCTCCCAGCGGATATTTAGATCTTCCAATATTTGCAGAACTTTTCTACCAAAACCGATTTCACGGTTCATGAGGTATTTAGACATGTTAATACTGGTGAAATGGGCATCTGCAGCAATACCTACTACAGGGAAGTCCCTGTTGCTGTGCTTTAAAACAATTTTTGTACCAGGATGAGTAGGGTTATTTGTATTTTTAATAACGAGTGGAATTTTCCCACGGTAAGCTGGAATGAGTGCTTCGTCATGTAATACAGTAAAACCTGCATAAGCTAATTCACGCATTTCACGATAGGTTAATTCTGGAATGGAATGTGGCATGTGAATAATGCCAGGATGAGCTGCGAAAATACCATCAACATCTGTAAAATTTTCATAAAGATCAGCTTTTACACCTGCAGCAATAATGGAGCCAGTAATATCAGACCCACCACGTGAAAAGGTGCAAATCTGGTCGTCTTTTGTTACTCCAAAGAATCCTGGTATAATCAATACTTCATCAGCTTCATTTAATTCTTCGATTTTATCATAACTGGAGGGGAGAAGTCGCGCATTTCCTGGTTCACTGGACACAATAAGTCCTGCTTCTCTGGGATGAACATAACGTGCATTTATCCCATTTTGGGAAAAATAGGCTGCAATAAGTTTCGCATTATTATTTTCACCTGCAGCAAGAAAAGTATCATATAGGAATTTATTATTTTCGATAGGAAGGCTTGCGAGCTTTTGGATACTTTTTGAAATTCTTTCTAGAATATTTGGCTTGAGCTCCAGTTCTATCGCCATGTCTTGATAGCGCTGAATAATCCATTGTTGATGTTTTGTTACGTCATTACCAGCAACATAGTCTCGATAATATTTAATGAGGGCATCTGTTACCTTTGTATCTTGCGCGTTTCGTTTTCCGGGAGCAGATACAATCACAAAACGCCGTTCAGAATCTTCTTTGATAATCTGTAATACTTTTGCTAATTGGGTAGCAGAGGCAAGTGAGCTTCCTCCAAATTTAACAACTTTCATAACTTCTCCTATTGACTAATTGTTTAAATTATAGCAAAATTCTGAACTTTTTTCAAATTCACCTTCCCTCCTTGCAAAAGCAATTATTTTATGCTAGAATGTAATCGCATTATTTGATAGTCAAATAATTTAATTTACAAAGAAAATAATTGTCGGAGGCAATTAAATGCAATTTGAAAATATTTTATATAGCGTTAATGACGGTGTTGCAACATTGACTTTGAATCGCCCAGAGGTTTCCAATGGGTTTAATGTTCCCATGTGTGAAGAAATTTTAAGAGCGATAAAAATGGCTTCTGGAGATGAATTAGTTCAAATATTGCTAATTAATGCAAATGGAAAAGTGTTTTCTGTTGGAGGGGATTTGGCAGAAATGCAGCGTGCGGTGGAGGCAGATGATATTCAGTCTTTGGTCAAAATTGCTGAATTGGTCAATGAAATTTCTTACTCAATGAAACAATTATCTAAGCCGGTCATTATGAGTGTAGATGGGCCAGTCGCTGGTGCAGCAGCTAATATGGTAGTCGCCGCGGATTTCTGTATTGCAACGGATCGTTCTCGTTTTATTCAAGCTTTTGTGGGGGTAGGTCTTGCTCCTGATGCGGGAGGATTGTATTTGCTTGCAAGAGCGATCGGTGTGACGAGAGCAACTCAATTAGTGATGACAGGTGAGGCATTGAATGCTGAAAAGGCCTTGGATTATGGGCTGTTGTATAAGGTTTGTGAAGTTGAAAAATTAGGTAACGTGACAAGTCAGTTGATTAAGAAATTAAAGCGACATTCTATAAATTCCTACCAAGCTATTAAGGAGTTGATATGGGAGAGTATGTTTGCAGGTTGGCAAAAATATGCTGATTTGGAATTAAAATTGCAGAAATCTCTCGCTTTTACAGAGGATTTTAAAGAAGGAGTTCGAGCCTATGCAGAAAAACGTCGTCCTAAATTTTCTGGGAAGTAAAAAAGTAGTTGCAATTTATTTTGATATCTGATATACTTTTTTAGTCAAATGTTTTGATGATAAAAGTTTTTTGTTAGAGGAGGATAGATTTTTGGATTACCAATTGGTCAATGATTATTTAACGTCTATTTTCAATAATGTATTGGTTATTGAAGAATCTAGTTTGAGAGGCAGTCGCTTCAAGGATATCTCTATCAAAGAAATGCATACGATTGATGTGGTTGGAAAGAATCCCAATGCAACCCCTAGCAGTGTTGCGAAGGAATTGATGGTGACATTAGGAACCGTAACAACTAGTTTAAACAACCTTGAAAGAAAAGGTTATATTGAACGAACACGTTCGGAAGTTGATCGCCGTGTGGTTCATCTAAATTTGACAAAAAATGGCCGACTGATTTATCGTTTGCATAGACGATTCCACAAGAGAATGGTTGAGAGAATCATAGACGGAATGGACAGCAATGAGATGGAAGTGATGGGGAAAGGGCTAACTAATCTGTATCATTTTCTAGAGGATTTGAAATAATGAATTATGCTAAAATTAGTCAAGTTGCTCATTATGCTCCGAGTCAGGTGGTTACAAATGATGATTTGGCAAAAATCATGGATACGAGCGATGAATGGATATCCAGTCGAACAGGAATAAAGCGTCGACATCTGTCACGAACGGAGTCAACGAGTGATCTGGCTACTAAAGTGGCAAATCAATTGTTGAAAAAGGCGAACATCAATGCAAATGAGCTTGATTTTATCATTGTAGCAACTATTACCCCAGACTCTATGATGCCTTCAACGGCTGCACGAGTTCAAGCAAATATTGGCGCCCATCATGCCTTTGCGTTTGATTTGACAGCAGCTTGTAGCGGCTTTATTTTTGCCCTGTCGATGGCTGAGAAGTTAATTTCCTCAGGTCGTTATCAGAAAGGTCTTGTTATAGGAAGTGAAACTTTATCAAAAGTCCTTGACTGGTCTGATCGATCAACTGCGGTTCTTTTCGGTGATGGTGCTGGAGGAGTGCTTCTTGAAAGTTCCTCGAAACAGCATTTTCTCGCTGAAAGTCAATTTACGGATGGTTCGCGTGGGGAAAGCTTGACTTGTGGTAAATATGGTTTGTCCTCACCTTATTCCGAAAAGGAAGAAGCGGCACTATATTTAACGATGGATGGTCGTAAAATTTTTGATTTTGCTATTCGAGATGTGGCAGCTTCTATTAAAGACACGATTGAATCCAGTAATGTTCAAGTAGAGGATATTGACTATTTACTATTACATCAGGCCAATATTCGCATTTTAGATAAAATGGCGAAAAAAATTGGTGTAGCAAGGGAAAAACTTCCTGCGAATATGATGGAATATGGGAATACGAGTGCGGCGAGTATTCCAATTCTTTTATCTGAGTGTGTTGAAAAGGGGTTCATTCATCTTGATGGCAGCCAAACAGTTTTGCTATCAGGATTTGGTGGAGGTTTGACATGGGGCACACTTATTGTTACAATTTAGTTATTATGTGGTAATCACATGAATATAAATATTTATTTTTAAAGGAGTCTATCATGGCAGTATTTGAAAAAGTACAAGAAATTATTGTGGAAGAACTTGGCAAAGAACCTTCAGAAGTTACTCTTGAGTCAACTTTTGATGACCTTGACGCAGATTCATTGGATTTGTTCCAAGTTATCTCAGAAATTGAGGATGCATTCGATATTCAAATTGAAACCGAAGAAGGATTGAACACAGTTGGTGACTTAGTTGCCTATGTTGAAGAAAAAACAAAATAAAAAGTTGAAACGGGGCTGAGATAAGATTCTCGCCCTCTTTTGAAAAAAGTATTGAGGTAGGCAGTGAAGTTAACTGTATAACCGATTTGCTTGAGAAAAAAGAACAGTAAAGAGTTAATTTTGTCGGAGTGGGATAATGAAGTCTATAGTTGGATGATATGTTCCGCTCCCTCTTGTTTAGGTAATAGTTTGATTTTCAAAGTATACAAGTGCTTGAATTGAAAGGATTGAGCCATTACTTAAGCAACATGTAAGGAGGTATTATGCAAACACGTGTCACAGAATTGTTAAATATTAAATATCCTATTTTTCAGGGTGGGATGGCCTGGGTTGCTGATGGTGATTTAGCTGGGGCTGTATCTAAAGCTGGAGGTCTTGGAATTATTGGTGGTGGTAATGCGCCAAAAGAAGTTGTTAAAGCTAATATTGATAAGATTAAATCATTAACAGACAAGCCTTTTGGCGTGAATATTATGCTGTTGTCTCCTTTTGTGGAAGATATTGTTGATTTGGTCATTGAAGAAGGTGTCAAGGTTGTGACAACTGGCGCAGGAAATCCAAGTAAATATATGCAACGATTTCATGACGCTGGGATTACAGTCATTCCAGTGGTACCAAGTGTAGCATTGGCTAAGCGAATGAAAAAAATTGGCGCAGATGCAGTTATTGCTGAAGGGATGGAAGCAGGAGGTCATATCGGAAAATTAACGACTATGACACTGGTTCGTCAGGTTGTTGAAGCGATTGATATCCCTGTGATTGCAGCAGGTGGAATTGCAGATGGTCGTGGTGCAGCTGCAGGCTTTATGCTTGGTGCAGAAGCTGTACAAGTGGGGACACGTTTTGTTGTCGCAAAAGAGTCAAATGCACATCAAAATTATAAAAATATGATTTTAAAAGCCCGTGATATTGATACGACTATTTCTGCTCAACATTTTGGTCATGCAGTACGAGCTTTGAAAAATAAACTGACTAGAGAATTTGATCAAGCAGAAAAGGATGCGTTTAAGCAAGAAAATCCAGATTTAACTGTTTTTGAAAACTTGGGTGCAGGAGCTTTGGCAAATGCAGTTGTTCGGGGGGATGTGGAATATGGATCAGTCATGTCAGGACAAATTGCGGGGCTTGTCAGCAAAGAAGAGACAGTTGAAGAAATTTTGAAGGATATATACTACGGTGCAGCAGAGGTAATCCAAAAAGAGGCTAGCCGTTGGGCAGGAGTAACTAGAAATGACTAAAACAGCCTTTCTATTTGCAGGTCAGGGAGCTCAGTATTTGGGAATGGCTCGTGACCTTTATGATCAGTACAATGTAGTGCGAGCAACCTATGATGAAGCAAGCCAAGTGTTAGGTTATGATATAAGAAATTTAATTGATCGTGAGGAAGAAAAACTCAATCAGACACGGTATACTCAGCCAGCGATTTTGACGACTTCGGTTGCTATCTATCGGTTATTGCAGGAGGAAGGAATACAAGCTGCCATAGTAGCAGGTCTTTCTCTTGGAGAATACTCTGCTATGGTAGCCGCTGGTGCTTTGGAGTTTACAACGGCGGTTGATTTGGTGGCAAAGCGTGGTGTTTTTATGGAGGAGGCAGCTCCTGCTGGCTCTGGTAAAATGGTTGCGGTTTTAAATGCTGATTTGGCTACGATTGAAACGGCCTGTCAAGAGGCTAGTCAGCTGGGAATTGTATCACCAGCAAACTACAATACACCTAGCCAGATTGTTATTGGCGGTGAAGTTAAAGCGGTTGACAAAGCTGTGGAATTGTTAAAAGAAGCTGGCGTGAAACGTTTGATTCCACTCAAAGTTTCTGGCCCATTTCATACAGGTTTGTTAAAGCCAGCTAGTGATAAATTGTCAAAAGTTTTAGCAGCAGTCGAATTTACTGATTTTAAACTCCCTTTGGTAGGAAATACAGAAGCTGCTGTCATGGAAAAAGAACGGATAAAAGAGCTATTAACCCGTCAGGTAATGGAGCCGGTTCGTTTTTATGACAGCATTGCCAGAATGCAAGAAGCTGGTGTAACAAAGTTTATCGAGATTGGTCCTGGAAAAGTTTTGTCTGGTTTTATGAAAAAAATTGATAAGACAACTAATGTTTATCAAGTAGAAGACGCGAAGAGCTTGACTGCTTTTCTAGAAAAAAGGAATAGGTATGGAACTTAAAGGAAAAAATATTTTTATAACTGGTTCAACACGTGGCATTGGACTTGCAATGGCTCATAAGTTTGCAAGCTTAGGTGCCAACATTGTTTTAAATGGTCGCCGTGAGATTGGTGAGGAGCTCATTTCTGAATTTTCAGATTATGGAGTTCAGGTGATTCCGATATCTGGTGATGTATCAGATAGTACAGATGCTAAGCGAATGGTAGAGAAAGCTATTGAAAAACTTGGAAGCGTGGATATTCTGGTCAATAATGCTGGTATCACAAAAGATAAACTTATGTTGAAATTAACTGAGGAAGATTTTGAGCAGGTTTTGAAAGTGAATCTTGTTGGTGCTTTTAATATGACGCAAGCGGTTTTGAAGCCAATGACAAAAGCTCGTCAGGGTGCTATTATCAATGTATCTAGTGTTGTCGGCTTGATTGGGAATGTCGGTCAAGCAAATTATGCAGCTTCTAAAGCTGGGCTTATTGGTTTCACTAAATCTGTAGCGCGTGAGGTAGCAGCTCGTAATGTACGAGTAAATGCTATTGCACCAGGCATGATTGAGTCAGATATGACCGATGTTTTGTCTGATAAAGTAAAAGAAGCTACACTGGCTCAGATTCCAATGAAGCGCTTTGGTAATACCAGTGAAGTGGCAGAAGTAGCGACCTTTCTAGCTCGTCAAGAGTATTTAACAGGACAAGTTATTGCTATTGATGGTGGCTTAGCCATGTAACGATAAATTAAGTTGGACAAAAATAGAAGGTTTTGAAGAGATATTTTTCTTAGCTATAAATCAGAATAAAGGAGTTCGATATGAAACTAAATCGAGTTGTTGTAACAGGATACGGACTGACTTCACCTATCGGGAATACACCTGAGGAGTTTTGGAATAGTCTTGTAAACGGCAAGATTGGAATTGGTCCAATCACGAAGTTTGACAATAGTGATTTTGCTGTTCACAATGCAGCAGAAGTTCAAGACTTTCCTTTTGATAAATATTTTATCAAAAAAGATACCAATCGTTTTGATAACTATTCTCTTTATGCACTTTATGCCGCACAGGAAGCTGTAAATAACGCAAAGTTAGATGTTGAAAGCATCAATCATGACCGTTTTGGTGTTATTGTCGCATCAGGTATTGGTGGCATTAAAGAAATTGAGGATCAGGTTCTTCGCTTGCACGAAAAAGGTCCAAGACGTGTCAAACCAATGACGCTACCAAAAGCTTTGCCGAATATGGCAGCTGGGAATGTCGCTATGCGCTTTGGCGCAAATGGAGTTTGTAAATCCATTAATACAGCATGTGCTTCATCAAATGACGCTATCGGAGATGCTTTTCGCTCTATAAAATTTGGTTTTCAAGATGTTATGCTCGTTGGTGGGGCTGAAGCATCTATTACACCATTTGCTATCGCTGGTTTCCAAGCTTTGACGGCTTTATCTACAACTGAAGATCCAGTTCGTGCTTCTATTCCATTCGACAAAGATCGGAATGGATTTGTTATGGGTGAAGGTTCTGGGATGCTGGTTCTAGAAAATTTGGAACACGCTGAAAAACGTGGAGCAACGATTTTAGCAGAAATTGTTGGTTATGGTAATACTTGTGATGCTTATCATATGACCTCCCCACATCCAGAAGGAGCTGGTGCGATTAAGGCGATGAAAATGGCACTTGAGGAAGCTGAAATTTACCCTTCAGACATTGCTTATGTGAATGCTCATGGAACTTCTACACAAGCTAATGAAAAAGGTGAAAGCCAGGCAATTGTCGCTGCTTTAGGAAAAGAAGTACCAGTTTCTTCCACAAAGTCTTTTACAGGTCATTTACTTGGAGCAGCTGGAGCTGTTGAAGCTATTGCAACTATTGAAGCGATGCGTCATAGCTTTGTACCAATGACTGCGGGAACACAAGAACTCTCAGACTACATGGAGGCAAATGTTATCTATGGTCAAGGGAAAGAGTATGATATTCCTTATGCTATCTCAAACACTTTTGGTTTTGGTGGGCATAATGCGGTTCTTGCATTCAAGCGCTGGGAGGCTTAAATGAATATTAATGAAATCAAAGATTTGATGGCTCAATTTGACCAATCAAGTTTACGCGAATTTTCTTATAAAAATCAAAGCGATGAATTAACTTTCAGTAAAAATGAAGGACAAGTTGTGACACCATCTGCCAGAGTAGTTCCGCAAGTAGCGCCAATCCAGCCTTCGGTAGGTATCGCAAATACTCTTTCACAAACAGAAATGCTGGCTCCAGATACAACTGAAGAAACAGTATCTGTAGCAAAGCCAGAGGCAGCTGAGGGCGATGTGGTTGAAAGTCCTTTGGTTGGGGTGGCTTATTTAGCCGCTGGTCCGGATAAGCCACCGTTTGTATCAGTTGGTGATCAAGTGAAAAAAGGTCAGACCTTGATGATTATTGAGGCCATGAAAGTCATGAACGAAGTGCCATCACCTAAAGACGGTCTGGTTACAGAAATTCTGGTCCAAAATGAAGAAATGGTTGAATTTGGGAAAGGGCTGGTACGCATTAAATGATTGATATCAATGCAATAAAAGAAGCGCTTCCTCACCGCTACCCGATGCTGTTGGTGGATCGCGTTTTGGAAGTCAGTGAAGATGAAATTGTCGCTCTTAAAAATGTGACAATTAATGAGCCTTTCTTTAACGGACATTTTCCTCAGTATCCTGTTATGCCTGGCGTTCTCATTATGGAAGCTTTGGCTCAGACTGCTGGTGTGCTGGAATTGTCTAAAGAAGAAAACAAAGGTAAGCTAGTCTTTTATGCTGGTATGGATAAGGTCAAGTTCAAGAGACAAGTTGTTCCAGGTGACCAGCTTATCATGACTGCTAAATTTGTCAAACGTCGTGGAACAATTGCTGTTGTGGAAGCTAAAGCAGAAGTTGACGGGAAGTTAGCAGCAAGTGGTACTTTAACTTTTGCACTCGGACAATAAAAGGAGATTTCACCATGTTTCGTAAGATTTTAATTGCCAACCGTGGGGAAATTGCGGTACGAATTATTCGAGCGGCCAGAGAATTAGGAATTACGACAGTAGCAGTTTATTCAAAAGCTGATAAAGAAGCTCTCCATACCTTACTGGCAGATGAAGCAGTTTGTATTGGTCCAGCAAAGTCTACAGAATCTTACCTCAATATGAATGCAGTATTGTCAGCAGCTGTTTTAACAGGCTCTGAAGCAATTCATCCGGGTTTTGGCTTTTTGAGTGAAAATTCTAAGTTTGCGACCATGTGCGAGGAAGTTGGCATTAAATTTATTGGTCCGTCGGGAGCGGTAATGGATTTAATGGGTGATAAAATCAATGCGCGTTCTCAGATGATTAAGGCGAATGTGCCTGTAATCCCAGGTTCTGATGGTGAAGTTCATACGTCAGACGAAGCACTTGCGATTGCAGAAAAAATTGGCTATCCAGTCATGCTCAAAGCTTCTGCTGGCGGTGGTGGCAAAGGTATTCGGAAAGTTGAAAAGGCAGAAGATTTAGCAGCTGCCTTTGAATCGGCTTCTAGTGAAGCCAAAGCAGCTTTCGGAAATGGTGCTATGTACATGGAACGGGTCATTTATCCGGCTCGGCATATTGAAGTTCAAATTTTGGCTGACCAACATGGTCATGTCGTTCACTTAGGTGAACGCGACTGTTCGCTTCAAAGAAATAATCAAAAAGTGTTGGAAGAAAGTCCGTCGGTTGCAATTGGTAAGACCCTTCGTTGTCAAATTGGTGAAGCTGCTGTACGAGCTGCTCAATCTGTTGGCTATGAAAATGCAGGGACGATTGAATTTTTGTTTGACGAAGGAAAAAGAGAATTTTATTTCATGGAAATGAATACTCGAGTTCAAGTTGAACATCCGATAACAGAATTTGTAACAGGGATCGATATTGTTAAGGAACAGATAAAAATCGCTGCGGGGCAAGAGCTAGCTTTTGGTCAAGAAGATATACATATAACGGGACACGCTATTGAATGTCGAATCAATGCTGAAAACCCTGCCTTCAACTTTGCACCAAGTCCAGGAAAGATTTCCAATCTTTATTTGCCAAGTGGTGGTGTGGGGCTGCGTGTAGATTCAGCAGTTTATCCAGGTTATACGATTCCACCTTATTATGATAGTATGATTGCCAAAATTATTGTGCATGGTGAAAATCGTTTTGATGCACTAATGAAGATGCAACGCGCACTCTATGAATTAGAAATTGATGGTGTGGTGACAAATACTCGCTTTCAAATGGATTTGATTGCTAATCCAAATGTTATTGCCGGAGATTATGATACAGCTTTTCTTATGGAGAAATTTTTACCAGCTTATCAAGATAAAAAATAAAGGAGTAAGTAGAATTCATGGCTTTGTTTTCAAAAAAGGATAAATATATTCGCATCAATCCAAATCGTTCTAATCGCGAAACGCCTCAATCAAAGCCTGAGTTTCCCGATGAATTATTTTCAAAGTGCCCAGGTTGTAAACATATCATTTACCAAAAAGATTTAGGAAGTGAACGTATTTGTCCACAGTGTGGTTATACGTTTCGTATTTCAGCTTTTGAACGTCTCAATCTGACCGTAGATGCCAATAGCTTCGAGGAATTGTTTACAGGGATTGAAACGAAGGATCCTCTGAATTTTCCGAATTATTGTGAGAAATTGAAAAAGATTCGCGAAAAAACAGACTTGGATGAAGCAGTGCTCACAGGAATTGCTACAATTGATGGACAAAAGACGGCTTTGGGAATTATGGATTCCAATTTTATCATGGCATCTATGGGAACGGTTGTTGGTGAAAAAATTACTCGTCTTTTTGAATATGCCACAGCACATAGGCTACCTGTCACTTTGTTTACCGCATCTGGTGGTGCGCGCATGCAAGAGGGGATTATGAGTTTAATGCAAATGGCTAAAGTGTCCGCAGCAGTGAGACGACATTCCAATGCTGGCTTGTTTTATTTGACAGTTTTAACTGATCCAACAACAGGTGGAGTGACGGCTTCATTTGCCATGGAGGGAGACATCATCTTGGCTGAAACGCAAGCGTTAGTTGGCTTTGCAGGTCGCCGAGTGATTGAAACCACTGTCCGCGAAAAATTGCCAGACGATTTTCAAAAAGCAGAATTTCTGCTTGAGCATGGTTTTGTTGATGCCATTGTCAAGCGCTTGGAATTGCGTTCCACCATTGCTAGACTGCTTGCTTTCCATGGAGGTAAACAATGACGAAGATTACTCGAATTATTAAAGAAGCACGAGATCAGGCGCGGTTGACAGCTTTGGATTTTGCACAAGGAATTTGTGAAGATTTTATTGAATTGCATGGAGATCGCTCTTTCCGAGATGACGGAGCGGTAATTGGTGGTATTGGAACTCTGAATAGCCAGCCAATCACTATTGTAGGGATTCAAAAGGGACGGAACCTTCAGGATAATTTGCGCCGTAATTTTGGTCAGCCTCATCCAGAAGGGTATCGGAAGGCACTTCGTTTGATGAAGCAGGCAGAGAAATTTGCTCGTCCTATTGTGACCTTTATTAATACAGCTGGTGCTTATCCAGGGGTTGGGGCTGAAGAGCGCGGCCAAGGAGAAGCGATTGCGCGTAATTTGCTCGAAATGAGTGATTTAAAGGTGCCAATTATCGCTATTATTATCGGTGAGGGCGGATCTGGTGGTGCGCTCGCTTTAGCGGTCGCAGATAGAGTGTGGATGCTCGAAAATTCGATTTATGCCGTTCTCAGCCCAGAAGGTTTTGCTTCCATTTTATGGAAAGATGGCAGTCGTGCTATGGAAGCAGCGGAACTCATGAAAATCACCTCTCATGAACTTCTTGAGATGAAAGTAGTAGATAAAGTCATTGCTGAGACAGGGCTTAGAAATCAAGATTTACTGAATGCTGTGAAGCAGGAAATTGTAGAAGAACTTACTCATTTATCTAAGCAACCAGTTGAAGAATTGTTAGAAAATCGCTATCAACGATTTAGAAAATACTAATAAAATAGAGCAGAAGATAGTTTTCTACACTGCTCTTTTTATTTTTGCAAATCAGTTTTTTCGCTTTATTTTTTGATATAATAGGTAATAGACAAAAGGAGAAGAGATGTTTATTATTGATTTTATCTTGCATATTGACGAGCATATTTACAATATTGCCAATGCAGTAGGTGGCTGGACTTATCTGATTTTATTTTTGGTGATTTTTATTGAAACAGCTGCTGTTGTATTTCCGTTTTTGCCGGGAGACAGCTTACTTTTTGCCGCCGGTGCCTTATCAGCCAATCCAGAAATGCATTTTAATGTTCTGCTTTTTATGCTCCTATTTTTCGTTGGGGCTTTCGTTGGTGATACCTGTAATTTTTTTATTGGCAGAACCTTGGGCTATCGTTTTGTACATTATAAATTTTTCAGCAAGTTGATAAAAGAAGAGAATATCAAAGAAGCAGAGGTGTATTTTGAAAAACATGGCTCCTCTTCCATTATTTTAGGACGTTATATTCCCATTATTCGTACCTTTGTGCCTTTTGTAGCAGGCATTAGTCAATTCCCTATTCATTCTTTTCTGAAACGAACTTTTATTGCTGCCTTATCTTGGTCTTTGATTGCGACAGGGGCGGGTTATCTTTTTGGGAATATTCCCTTTGTGAAAACTCATTTTTCAGCTATTATTTTTGGAATTGTCATTGTCACTTTACTCCCAACTGTGATAAGTATTATTCGCAGTGCAATGATTAAAAAGCGAAACAATCAAATGAAGAGATAAGAAAACTCTGAGATGATTTGAAAATCTCAGAGTTTTTATGTTACTTCGGTGCGATGACATCTACACCACCCATGTATGACCGTAGCACTTCTGGAATCGTAACAGAACCATCTTCATTTTGATAATTTTCAAGAATAGCTGCAACGGTACGACCAACTGCAAGACCAGAACCATTCAAAGTATGTAGAAGTTTAACTTTGCCGTCTGCTTCGTCACGGTAACGAATTTGAGCGCGACGAGCTTGGAAATCTTCGGTATTGGAACAGCTAGAAATTTCACGATAGGTGTTTTGAGCTGGAATCCAGACTTCCAAGTCGTAGGTCTTAGCAGCAGAGAAGCCCATATCCCCTGTAGAAAGTGCGACGACGCGGTAAGGCAGATTTAGCTTTTGCAGGATGTTTTCAGCGTTTGCAGTCATCTTTTCCAGCTCTTCATAAGATTCTTCTGGTTTGGCAAATTTGACCATTTCCACTTTGTGAAATTGATGCAAACGAATCAAACCACGGGTGTCACGACCGGCAGAACCAGCTTCAGAACGGAAAGACGGACTCATGGCTGTGAAGTAGATTGGCAAGTCTTTCCCGTCTAAAATTTCCCCTCGGTAGTAATTTGTCAAAGGAACTTCAGCAGTTGGAATGAGAACATAATTAGTGTCGCTCACTTCAAAAGTATCTTCTTTGAATTTTGGATATTGACCAGTACCAAACATAGAATCGTGATTAACCATGTAAGGGGGGATGACCTCTGTGTAGCCCTCTTTTTGATGCTCGTCTAACATGAAATTATAAATAGCGCGTTCTAGACGAGCTCCAAGTCCTTTGTAAAAGAGGAAACGAGCGCCGGTTACTTTTGCCCCGCGTTCCCAGTCGAGAATATCAAGATTTTCACCAAGATCCCAGTGAGCTTTTACATCAAAGTCAAACACACGTGGCGTCCCCCAACGGCGAACTTCTACATTATCGTCTTCGTCAGCACCTACCGGCACACTATCGTGAGGAATATTTGGCAAAGTCGTTGTAAACTCGGTTAATATAGCGTCAATTTCTGCTAACTCTGCGTCTAATGCTTTAATTTCAGCAGATAATTTTTGCATGGCAGCAATTTTATCATCAGCATTGTCTTTATTACGTTTCGCTTGGGCAATTTCTGCTGAAACCGTGTTACGCTCTGCTTTTAAATTTTCAACCTTGACCAAGAGTTCACGGCGTTTGCTATCAAACTCTTTCATTTCATCAAGTGTTGCAGCGTCAACGCCACGAGTTGCTAGTTTTTGTGCAATAGTATCAAAATCTGTGCGAATGCGTTTAATATCTAACATAAGACCTCCTAGAATAAAAGTGCACCTGTGAAACTGTTGGAGTGGCAGGGCCACGGTTCCATCCAACTTCACATAAGTGCACTTGATTATTTATGAAATTAGTATTACGGTAGAATTTCAAGCTAGCTCTCTATCTGCTCACAGCTGCCGCAGACTTTCTGAAAGAGATACTAGATTTACTTATCCGTTTCTTACGATTATACAAAAATTCTTATTTTTTTGCAAATAGATTTTTAAAAAATTGACCAATTGTTTGAATCAGTGTTGGTAGTTTAACGACTTTGTCATTACCGATATGATTTCGGGCATGTTTCAAAATAGTCCCAGCATCTTTTGAGGCAAAGAGGAATTTACCTTTGTCGGTAAAAACTTCAAAATGACGACTAATTCGTTTGCCCGAAACATTAGCGCCAATTTGATTGATAGTATCCCAAGGGATTTGGATGTAATCTTCAACATTGGCATCTGCATAAAATTCAAGTGCTTTATCTCCAATTAAAAATTTACCAACTTTTCCTCCAATTCCCAGATAAGAAGTTCCTGTTGTTTGAAAATCAATTTTTGTATTTTGTGATTGTGCCATCTTTCCCTCTTTTTCTTAAATCTTTCCTTTTCATTATACCATATTTGCATTGAAAAATTTTTATTTTCTTTTTTGAAAGGTGTCTTTGATTGCCAAATTTTAAAAATTTAACAGTAAAAAAAGAAGGCTTCTGCCTTCTTTTCATTTTACATCAAACCAATAACCTTGGCGATAATACCAACGATGAATAATCCGATGATGATAGTGATTGGTGAAACTTTCTTCTTAAGCAACCACATGCAAAGGAAAGTAAGGAGAAGTCCCATCAAACCAGGAATCAATGAATTCAATTGACCTTGTAGCGTGTTTGCTCTTTCAGGAGTTAAGCTAAGTCCATTTGCGACATCGCCTAAGATTTTTTGAAGCTGTTCACCACTTACAGCACCTTTAGGGAAATTGATGTAAGCTCCTTCTGAGAGTTTTGTTGAAGGAAGTTGAAGTGCAAAGCTAACATTTACCCAGCGTTCAACAAGCACAGCAAGGATGAACATACCGAGAATAGAAGCTCCTTTAGTGATATCTTGAAGGATACCGCCTGACATATCTTTAGTAATTTCAGAACCAGCTTTGTAACCGAGTTCTTGAGTGTACCACAAGAAGGCCATACGGATAAGATTCCAAAGAACGAAGAAGAGGATTGGTCCTATGATGTTCCCTGTTGAAGCAAGAGAGGCACCAAGAGCACCAAGGATAGGACGAACTGTGAACCAGAATACAGGGTCACCGATACCAGCAAGAGGCCCCATCATACCGATTTTAACCCCTTGAATAGCAGCATCATCAATTTCAACACCATTTGCTTTTTCTTCTTCCAAAGCAAGTGTAACCCCGATGATAGGTGCAGCTACGTATGGGTGAGTGTTAAAGAATTCCAAGTGACGTTCAAGTGCAGCAGCTTGGTCTTCTTTGTTAGTGTAGAGTTTTTTGATAGCCGGAATTAACGCATAAGCCCAACCTAAGTTTTGCATCCGTTCATAGTTCCAAGAACCTTGCAAGAAAGTTGAACGCCACCAAATTTTTTGACGATCTGATTTTGATAATTGAATTTTTTCTGTCATGATATTAGTAGCTCCTTTCTTAGTAGTCTTCTAAAATATCACCAATTGGGTCATTTGATGTAGCAGAACCTCCGCCGCTACCATTGCCACCTTTTTTAGAAAGGTTAAGGTAGATAAGAGCGATTGCAACACCGATTGTACCAAGAGCGATAAGAGTTAATTGGCTAACAGCTGCAAGTGCAAAACCGATAGCAAAGAATGGCCATACTTCGCGAGTTGCCATCATATTGATAACCATAGCATAACCAACGGCAACGACCATACCACCACCGATAGCCATACCATCTGACAACCATGCAGGCATTGCAGAAAGTAAGTTTTGTACTGATTCAGCTGGGATAGCAAGAAGAAGCGCAGCAGGAATAGCGATACGCAAACCTTGAAGGACAAGAGCAAACAAGTGAGCACGTTCTACGCTTGCGATATCACCTTTTTTAGCAGCGGCATCAGCACCATGAACAAGGGCAACTGAGATAGTACGAACGATCATTGTAAGGAAAAGACCAGCAACAGCAAGTGGGATAGCAACAGCAGTTGCGACAGCAACACCTTTGTTTGTAAAGTCTCCACCTTGTACCATAATAATAGCGGCAGCAACAGATGCAAGAGCAGCATCAGGCGCAACAGCAGCACCAATATTTGCCCAACCAAGAGCGATCATTTGTAGTGAACCACCAAGCATTACACCTGCTTCCAAGTGTCCTGTTACAAGACCGATAAGTGTACATGCAACAAGTGGTTGGTGGAATTGAAATTGGTCTAAGATTCCTTCAAGTCCAGCAAGAAAGGCAACGAAGACCACTAAAATCATAGAAATAATTGACATATTCTAAATCCTTTCTATTATTGAACGTTGGCTTTATTAATTAAGTCAAACAAATCTTTTTTAGAGTCGTTTGGTACTTTACGTACGTCAAATTCGACTCCTAGGTCACGCAATTTTTCAAAGGTTGCAACGTCATCTTTATCCATTGACAAGACGTTATTGACCATTGTTTTACCCGTTGAGTGAGCCATTGAGCCAACATTAAGTGTTTTGATATCGACACCGCCTTTAACCGCACGGAGTGCATCTTGAGGAGTTTCAAAAAGAATCAATGCATGTGTGTTACCAAAACGAGGGTCTTTTGCTACTGCAATCAATTTGTCGATTGGGACAACATTTGCTTTGACATTACCAGGTGCAGCTTGCTTGATCAGCTCCTTACGAAGCTTATCTTGCGCTACTGAGTCAGAAGCAACGATGATACGATCTGCTTTAGAATCTGGTGTCCAAGCAGTCGCAACTTGACCATGCAGAAGACGTGTATCGATACGTGCAAGATTGATTTTTAACTTGCCATCGCCAATAACGGTTCCTTCTGGAATAGTAGCCTGAGCAGTCGGTGCAGTCGGCGCACTTGCTACTTCAGCTACAGGATTTAGTTCTTCAGGAAGAGCTTTTACTCCTTCCTTGGCTTCTTTGATGATGTTTGCGACAACAGTGTCAACGCCAGCATTGGCATCCATCATTCGTTCTGTATAAGCTTGAATCAACATTGGCAGATTCAAACCTGTAATGATCGCGAACTTACGGTCAGGATTTTCACCCATTACGCGGCTAGCTTGGTTAAATGGAGAACCACTCCAAAGGTCAGCCAAAACTAGAACTTCATCGTTCGCATCAAAAGCAGCCACAGCATCATTGAACTTAGCATACAAATCATCAGGACCTTCGTTTGGCATAAAAGTTACAACTTGAACTTTTTCTTGCTCACCAAAAATCATAGAACCTGATTGATGAATACCAGCAGCAAATTCACCATGGCTTGCAATAATGATTCCGATACTCATTATTGTCTTTCCTCCTTATAAAATGTTTGACTTAAGTTTAAGAAAAATTTAAGACTATTTAAGTATAAAACGTTTTCATGAAAAATGCAATAGTTTAAGCTAAAAAAAGTCAAATTCTTTCATATTTTTGACAGATTGTAAACAGATAATGCTAGTCATTTAAACAATATATTAACCTTGAAAAACGTTTACAAAAAATTATGAAAGTATGAAAAATATTCTTTCTTTTCTTGGAAAACATCGAACAGAAAAAGAAAACTCAATAAATAATTTAGAGAAATGTTAAATCCAAAAAGCTAAATTCATCATATAAAATTTATAGCATAAAACTGAATCCACTTTACTACATGATTTTGTAACAAACTACTAAAAAGAATCGGGCAGAAGACCTGTCCAACTCTAAGCATTGTTATAAAAATAGTTTCAATAATTGATGAGCCACTCCATCTTGATCATTGGTCAGTGGTAGTTGTTCATCTGCATAGGGAAGCAGTGTTTGACTAGCGTTTTTCATAGCATAGCCTGTACCGGCAAATGCTAACATCTCTGTATCATTGTGCTCGTCTCCGAAAGCAATCAAATCTTTTCGATCTACGTTCAGAATATCTAATAAATATTTTAAAGCAAAGGCTTTGTTTACACCCTTTGGAGTGCATTCAAGGATATTTAGCGGTCCTCCCCAAGTGTTGATAGAGAGCTGCTGTTGATAAAATTGATTCAATTCATCAGCTAAGGCATATTTATCAGTAGCGTGTGTTTGCAAGAGGATACAATTGGGATTTTTAGTCACTAAGTCAGGGATGAATTGATTTTCAGGTCGAAAGGATTCCACACCGAACAATTTTGGATCGGCAATTGCTTCATTTGGTGTTGTAATATAAAATTTCTTTCGGTACTCACCAGCGATGAAGTCCGCTTTAATTTCTTGTTTCCGTTTGACAATATCCAATAGATATTCTTTGTCTAAGGTGATGCATCTTTCTTGTTGCCATTTTTTCTCAGGAATATGAGTCAAAGAACCATTGAAATTAATCATTGGCGTATGTAACTCCAACTCTTTGTAAAATTCTCGTGCCATCCGATAAGGTCGTCCTGTTGTGATAACAACATGGTGGCCTTTTTTAGAAATTTTTTTGATCGTTTCTTTTGTAAATTCAGACAGTTTGCTGTCAGAATTGAGCAAAGTTCCGTCTAAATCTACTGCAATTACTTTTTTTGTCATAATGTACTCTTTCATTTGTGCTGTTTTCTATTATAGCAGATTTTAAGATGAAAGTGCATAATTTGTGATATAATGTTTTCTTATATAATGAAGGAGGACATCGAGTATGCGTAAAACAATTATCATTCATATTTTCTTTGCAATCATTTCTGCTATCGTTTATGTCGAAGGAATTTTAACGAAGGGGCCGGATTTGATCTGGAATATGTTTTTAGCTTTGATTGCCTATGATACAGCTTTTCTAGCCATTCAGTTTAAAAAGAAATGGTTTTTCCTACCTGTCATTCTTCTTTGGCTAGCATTTTACCCCAATACGTTCTATATGATTACGGACCTGGTACACATGCACTGGGTGAGTGATACCTTGTGGAATCGAGAAAGCTTACATCTTTTTATGGCATTTGTTCCAAGTATTTTCTTTGGAGTTTTATGTGGAATTGAGAGCTGGAACATGATTGTACATTATTTAAAGTTGAATTGGTGGATAGAGTATTTAGCTATTGGAGCAGTGTCGTTTTTATCTAGTTTAGCCATCTATATAGGTCGTTATGATCGACTTAATTCTTGGGATTTAGTTAGTCATCCTACACTAGTTTTTGAGCGTCTGGCAGTGTCTTTGCAGCGGGAGAGTCTGCTGTTCATTTTAGGGTTTACCTTTATTCAAATCATGTCCTTGGTCTTTTTGAGTAAAAATCAGTCTAAATAAAGATTTTAGATAAAACTCACTGCAATAATTTGTTTGTTTTTTGAAAATCTGTTGAAATTATGAATATTTTGTGTTATTATATCTACTATCGTTCGTAAATTTTAAGGAGATTTAAAAATGGACAAGTTTTTTAAACTAAAAGAAAATGGTACAACTGTTCGTACAGAAGTTCTTGCTGGTTTAACCACTTTCTTTGCAATGAGTTACATTCTCTTTGTCAATCCTGAGATGCTCAGTCAAACAGGGATGCCAGCTCAAGGTGTTTTTTTGGCGACAATCATTGGGACTGTTGCTGGAACGCTGATGATGGCTTTGTATGCTAATATTCCTTATGCTCAGGCTCCTGGTATGGGATTGAATGCTTTCTTTACTTATACCGTTGTTTTTGCGCTTGGTTATACTTGGCAAGAAGCGTTGGCGATGGTTTTTCTTTGCGGGATTATCAGCATTGTTGTTACGCTAACCAAAGTTCGTACAATTATTATTCATGCAATTCCAGAAAGTTTAAAATATGCTATTTCTGGTGGGATTGGGATTTTTCTAGCTTACATTGGAGTTAAAAAAGCTGGACTTTTAAAATTCTCAATTGATCCGGGAACTTATAGCGTTACAGGAAAAGGTGCTGATAAGGCACAAGCAGCTATTACAGCCAATGGAGTGGCAACACCGGGCTTGGTAGATTTTAACAACCCAGCTGTTCTTGTAGCTTTGTTTGGAATTTTCATCACCATTTTCTTTGTTTTGAAACGTGTGCGCGGAGGTATTGTGTTATCTATTGCGGCAACCACAATCGTAGCCATTTTGGTGGGAGTTGTAGACCTTTCAAAAATCAATTTTGCTTCCAATAATATCAGTGCTGCTGTTCAGGATTTAGGAAAGATTTTTGGTGCAGCTTTAGGTAAAAACGGTTTGTTAGCTTTATTTGCAAAACCTTCTCGCATTCCAGAAGTGCTTCTTGCTATTTTGGCCTTTTCATTAACAGATATTTTTGATAATATCGGAACGTTGATCAGTACAGGGCGCAAAGCGGGCATCTTTAACATTGCAGATGAAGAAGCTGCTAAAGATTCGTCTGGCCTTCAAACTAAAATGGATAAGGCATTATTCTCAGACATGGTTGGGACAACTATTGGTGCGATTACAGGGACTTCAAATGTTACGACTTATGTAGAAAGTGCAGCTGGAATTGAAGCGGGCGGTCGTACTGGATTGACAGCGCTTGTCGTTGCAGCTTTGTTTGCTGTGTCAAGTTTCTTTAGTCCACTTCTTGCTATTGTACCAACAGTAGCGGTAGCACCTATTCTTATCATTGTGGGAATGATGATGCTCTCTAGCATGAAAGATATTGAATGGGACGATTTATCAGAAGCAGTACCAGCATTTTTTACATCCGTTTTTATGGGCTTTACTTACAGTATTACTCATGGTATTGCTGCAGGTTTCATCATGTATGCTTTTGTGAAAATCATCAAGGGTGAAGCTAAGGAAGTTCATCCCATTATCTGGGTGTTGGATGTCTTATTTATCCTAAACTTTATCAGTTTGGCTCTGGCTTAATGATTGAAAAAAATGAGGTTGGAACGAAAGTTCCTAGCTTCAAGCACACTGTTGAATAAATCACGAATACAGCAGTTGATTGCTCAAAGCACAGCTTTGAGAGGCGAATAGAGATTGCGAAGCAAGTCTCAAGAATAGTTGCTTTTCAAACTCAGAAGAGTCTTTTTAACAAAAACTCTGTTTCCTTTATCCATTACCTCAATAGTTTCTCAGACTGTTGAGCATCTTTGTGGGAGTGAGATTACGAACTAAAAATTTTCAAAATGAGTTCTGTCCCACCCCTTTTTCTTTTGTCAAATTTTAGCAGAAAACGAAAAATTTTGATATAATAGTAAAATGTTTAGTCATAATGAAAATGAGTTAATGGCGTGGGGCGAGAAATTAGGCGCTTTACTCCAAAAACAAGATATTTTGATTTTAACAGGTGATCTAGGAGCTGGAAAAACAACCTTTACCAAAGGATTAGCACGTGGGCTGAATATCAAACAAATGATTAAAAGTCCGACCTACACGATTGTTCGGGAATATGATGGCCGCCTTCCACTCTATCATTTGGATGTGTATCGCATTGGGGAAGATCCAGATTCGATTGATTTAGATGACTTTCTCTTTGGTGAAGGGGTGACAGTCATTGAATGGGGTGAATTGTTGGAAGATAGTTTACCAAGCGATTATCTCAAATTGACGATTCTAAGAAAAAATGATGGTCGAGAATTGATCTTTGACGCAAAAGGTCATCGAGCTGAGAATTTACTTGAGGAACTTTTCAATGGTTGAGTTAGAATTGCTGATAAGAGAAGCGGAGATTCAGGATGCTGTACATTTGATTGATTTTCTTAATCAGGTTGGGCAAGAGTCAGATTACATGACATTAGATGACGCAGGGATTTTGATGACAGAAGAGCAGATGAGCTCTTTCATTGAACATCAAGCTGCGTCAGATAATCAGATTTATCTAATTGCACTATTAGATAATGAAATTACTGGTCTTGTGAGTATCACAGCTGATTTTCATGAGCGGATTCGGCATATTGGGCAGATCTTTATCGTGGTTAAAAGAGCATTTTGGAATCAAGGCTTAGGAAAGTTTCTTTTAGAAGAGGCGATAAATTGGGCAGAGAATTCTGGAGTGATTCGGCGATTAGAATTGACTGTACAAGCAAGAAATGAACGTGCTGTTCATTTGTATCAGGCATTTGGGTTTGAGATTGAGGGCGTTCAAAAAAGAGGGGCCTATCTTACAGAAGGGGAATTTCTTGATGTTTATCTAATGGGAAAACTGATAGACTAGAATAAATATGTTAAAAAAAATTATCTTAATGTTTTTGAGCTTGTGCCTTGTAACTATCGCGGGGCTAGGCGTTTATGGTTTTACTATTTATAACCAATCAACAGATGCTTTGTCTAAGACTTATAAAAGCTTTGGGAAAGAAACAAATGTGATTGCCGCTACCAAACCTTTGACCTTGCTTTTGATGGGGGTAGATACAGGTAGTGGATCACGCTCAGATCGGTGGGCTGGAAATAGTGATTCCATGATTCTCGTAACAGTTAATCCTAAGACAAAAAAAACGACAATGATGAGTTTGGAAAGGGATATTCTTACCAAAATTAAAACCGCTGATGGGACAACGCAAGCAAAACTTAATGCAGCTTATGCTAATGGTGGTGCCGAACTAGCGATTTCAACGATTCAAAAAATGATGAATATTCACATTGATCGTTATGTTCTGATCAATATGAAAGGTCTGGTACAATTAGTTGATGCTGTTGGAGGCATTACGGTCAATAACACCCTTGGTTTTCCTATCTCGATTGAAGAAAACGAGCCAGAATACAAAGCAGTTGTTGAACCAGGGAAACAACATATCAATGGTGATCAAGCACTGGTCTATTCGCGGATGCGTTATCAAGATCCGGAAGGGGATTATGGACGTCAAAAGCGCCAACGTGAAGTGATTCAAAAAGTAGTCCAAAAAGTATTGAGTTTAAATAGTGTTAGTCACTATCAAGCTATTTTAAAGGCTGTTAGCAACAATATGCAGACGAATGTTGAGTTGTCTTCTGGTAGTATTCCTCAATTATTAGGTTATCAAGATGCTTTCAAGAATATTAAAAGTAAGCAGTTAAAAGGCGAAGAAGCAACCCTAGCAGATGGTGGTTCTTATCAAATCGTCACATCAGAGCATTTATTGGAAATGCAAAATATTTTGAGAAAATCATTAGGTTTGGAAGAAGTGACTAAATTGGAAACAAATGCTGTTGTATATGAAGAACTGTATGGCAACACTGTTCCTAGTTCTAGTCAATCAGGGAGTGGTATAGTAAATGGTGTGACCGATTCATCAGCCTACTCAAAC
Source organism: Streptococcus sp. HMSC034B05 (assembly GCF_001809055.1). Taxonomy (NCBI): domain Bacteria; kingdom Bacillati; phylum Bacillota; class Bacilli; order Lactobacillales; family Streptococcaceae; genus Streptococcus; species Streptococcus sp. HMSC034B05. The sequence continues at coordinate 23,669 of NZ_KV795590.1, forward strand.
AGTTCGTATGGGGCAGATCCAAATGGACAGTATTATGTGCAGTAATAAAAAGGAATTTAGCCAAATGCTAAATTCCTTTTTATATCTATTTTTTGTGAGCATTCCAGGTATCTTGTATTTGCTGAAGACGTGCAGTAGCTTCTTGTTCAAAGGGTTTAAATTGGTAAGTCAAATCCTGTGAAATAGCTTCTAAATGGCTTTTTTGTGCTTGAATGATTTGTGCATTTTTTTGAATGTTTTGAAGGTCCTGCTGTATACTATTTATAGAATCATAGGTTTCAACAGCTTCATCCATGATTTTTTTTCTATTTTTAACAAGGTAAAAACTGGCAGTAGCTGCACCTGTGAATAACAATAAATTGCTAAATTTCATAGTTTCTCCTTAGGCATTTGAAATTTTTTCGGCTAAAGCTGCCAATGCAGGGAAGTCGGGTTCGTGAGCAACAAAGGTTACGTTCAAATCATCATCTTCAGTATAACGTGGCGCTAAGTGGACATGTGTATGAAAGACAGTCTGACCAGCGATTTCTTCGTTATTATTGATGATATTCATTCCTTTTGCGTCAGTCGCCTTCATCACTTTACGAGCAATAGTTGGTATGCATGCAAAGAGTTGGCCGGCTGCTTCCCCGTCCATTTCAAGCATATTGCGAAAATGTTCTTTTGGCACAACCAAGGTATGCCCAGGAGTAACTTGTGAAATATCTAAAAATGCCAAGACTTGCTCATCCTCGTAAACTTTAGAAGATGGAATTTCTCCTGCAATAATCTTACAAAAAATGCAATCTTCCATCAAAATTTACCTCCACTTTGCTAGATTTTGTTATAATATAAGAACATTATACCAGAATTTGGAGAAAATATGTTAGAAATAAAAGGGCTTACAGGAGGCTATGTGAATATTCCTGTTTTAAAAGATATCAGTTTCACGGTAGAAAATGGTGAGCTGGTGGGCTTAATTGGTTTGAATGGTGCTGGAAAGTCTACAACAATCAATGAAATTATTGGACTTTTAACTCCTTATAAAGGGGAAATTTTAATTGACGGCGCTAAACTGCAAGACAATCCCATGGCTTATCGTAAGAAAATTGGATTTATTCCAGAGATCCCTAGTTTATATGAGGAATTGACTTTAAGAGAGCACATTGAAACAGTTGCTATGGCTTATGATGTCGATCAAGAGGTAGCTTTTGCGCGCGTGGAACAATTATTGACCAAGTTTCGCTTGCAAGAAAAATTGGATTGGTTCCCCGTTCACTTTTCAAAGGGAATGAAGCAAAAAGTCATGATTATTTGCGCCTTTGTAGTTGATCCGAGTCTCTTTATCGTGGATGAGCCATTTTTGGGACTCGATCCAGTAGCGATTGCTGATTTGATAGAGCTTTTGAAAGATGAAAAGACAAAAGGCAAGTCTATCCTGATGAGTACGCATGTGTTGGACTCAGCAGAAAGAATGTGTGATTCATTCGTGATTTTGCACAAGGGGGAAATCCGAGCGAAAGGTAACTTATCAGAGTTGCAATCAGAATTTTCTATGCCAGAAGCTAGCCTGAATGAGATCTATCTGGCATTGACGGAAGAGGCGAGCCTATGAAAGAAGTGTTTCAAAAGCGCAAGCAAGTATTTCGCAATCAATGTTTGAAATATTCACGCTATGTTTTTAACGACCATTTTGTTCTATTTTTATTAGTTTTTATTGGCTTTTTAGCTGTTCAATATAGTCAACTATTGCGAAATTTTCCTAAAAATCACCTGCCAATTATTCTTGCTTTAGCAGTTCTTTTGGTGTTCTTGTTGCCTTTGGGAAGAATTGCAACGTATATGGAAAAGCCAGATAGTCTATTTTTGTTGGTCAAAGAAGAAGAATTAAAAAGTTATTTACAAAAACAAATGTGTTCATCTTATCTATTATGGAGTGTATTTCAAACGGCTATTCTATTACTAGCAGCGCCACTCTTTTTGGCGCTAGGATTACCATTTTGGGGATGGTTTATTCTTGTATTTTTTATGTTAATAGCAAAATGGTTTCTATTTTTGAAAAAGAGCCAAAGATTTTATCAAGGTGTAGGCATAAATTGGAGCTATCTCATTGAATACGAAGAGAGACGAAAGCAGACAATCTTGCGTTTTTTTGCTCTCTTTACCAATGTAAAAGGAATCTCCAATAGCGTGAAACGCCGAGCCTATCTTGATAGTTTGACAACTATTTTGCCAAAAAGGCAATCAACCACCTGGCAGAATATGTTTTTACGCTCTTATTTGCGAAATGGTGATTTTCTGGCTTTGACCATGCGGTTGCTATTTCTATCTCTTTTAGGAATTGGCTTGCTAGGTCAATCTTGGATTGCGGCTGTTTTTGTGATACTGTTGAATTATCTTTTGCTATTTCAATTGACTGCTTTGTACAATGCTTTTGATTATCAATATTTGACATTCTTATTTCCTCTAGAAATCGGATTAAAGTTAAAGGGTGTGAGACAAGTGATTGTTCTTGTTGGTTACAGTGTGCTGTTAGTTGAAACAATTATGGCGTTGCTATTTTTCCAAGATAGAGTTGCATTGCTTTTCATGGCAGGAGTTACACTATTGCTTTATTTTCTCTATTTACCAGTTAAATTAAAAAGTTTGGTTGACTAAAGGAAGTAAAATTAGTAAAATAGATAGGAAACTTTTTACGGAGGGGAATCATGGACTTGGTTGATAATGAGCTAACTCTGACACCGATTGCAGGTAAAAGTGGAAAAGCCTACATGGGCACCTATCCAGATGGGGCGCGCGTTTTCGTCAAGATGAATACAACCCCAATCTTAGTAGGTTTAGCTAGAGAACAAATTGCACCACAGCTATTGTGGAGTCGTCGCATGGCAGATGGTAATGTCATGAGCGCGCAAGAGTGGCTGTCAGGAAAAATTTTGACACCGGCTGAAATGGATAAAAAGCAAATTGTGAATATTTTGACAAGATTGCACCGTTCACGTCCGTTAATGACGCAATTACGCCGGCTAGGTTATGCTCTGGAAACTCCAGCAGATTTAGTTGAGTCTTGGTTAGATCGTGCGCCAATTGCACTTAGTCATAATCATTATTTGCGATCTGTTTTAAAAGATATGCACAGTAGTCTGCCACAATTTCGTGAGGATTATGCAACGATTGTACATGGCGATGTTCGACATAGCAATTGGGTTGAAACAGATAGCGGTTTGGTGTATTTGGTAGATTGGGATTCTGTGCGTTTGACAGATCGAATGTTTGATGTAGCCCATATGTTAAGCCACTATATTCCAGAAGTACGTTGGAAAGAATGGTTGACCTATTATGGCTATCGGTATAATGCAACCGTATTGAAGAAATTATACTGGTATGGTCAATATGCTTACTTGTGCCAGATTGCCAAGTACTATGAGAATGCAGACTTAGAAAATGTGAATCGGGAGATTTATGCACTACGTAACTTCCGTTCAAAATACGGAAGAAAGGTACTATGAGAGTCAGGAATCGTAAGGGAGCGACGGAATTACTAGAAGCAAATCCCCAGTATGTGATTTTAAATCCTACTGAAGCAAAAGGCAAGTGGCACGAGATTTTTGGAAATAATTACCCTATTCATGTTGAAGTAGGGAGTGGAAAAGGTGCATTTATTTCAGGAATGGCAAAAGCTCATCCAAAAATTAACTATATTGGAATTGATATTCAAAAATCTGTTTTGAGTTATGCTTTGGACAAGGTTTTAGCGACAGATGTTCCAAATATCAAACTTCTTTGGGTAGATGGTTCTGATTTGACTAACTATTTTGAAAATGGGGAGATTGATCGCTTGTACCTGAATTTTTCTGATCCTTGGCCTAAGAAACGTCATGAAAAGCGTCGTTTGACCTATAAATCTTTTCTAGATACCTTTAAGCGGATTTTACCAGATCATGGTGAAATTCACTTCAAAACAGATAATCGTGGTCTCTTTGAGTATAGCCTTGTTAGTTTTTCCCAATATGGTATGAAACTAAATGGCGTTTGGTTGGATTTACATGCGAGTGACTTTGAAGACAATGTGATGACAGAATACGAGCAAAAATTTGCTAATAAAGGCCAAGTCATTTATCGAGTCGAAGCAGCGTTTTAATGTAAAATAAATAATGAAAAAGACCATGCGGTCTTTTTTGGTTTTCAGGAAAATAGTTTAAATAACGAAGTAGTAGCCGATATTTCAAGCAATAAAATGGTTTTGAGAAGTGTTCTCAAAACCATTCACGAGTACAAAAATAGTGACAGCATAACGATTCAAAATGTTACAGAAGATTGTGCTATCCATCAGAGGGCTTTTCCTTAACTTTAAAGTTAGCTATAATTTGTTACAATTATCTTGCCTTATGTTTGCTAAACAGTAAAGTTATCATTTTTTGAGTAGATGTCTAAGGAATTTTATCTTAAAATAGTTAAACTTTTCTCATTTTCCGATTTTTTATTGTGTCCTATAAGATTTTTATTTATAATAATTCTAAATAAAAAAGAAAAGAGAAGTTTTAGGATGACAAATAATCAGGAGATTGATAAGAACTTTAGCGGTCGACTAAATATTTTACGGGCTGGAGTATTGGGGGCTAATGATGGTATTATTTCTATTGCGGGTGTCGTTATAGGAGTAGCAAGTGCAACGGAAAGTGTTTGGATTATATTTCTTTCAGGTTTAGCGGCAGTATTTGCAGGAGCTTTTTCCATGGCAGGTGGTGAATATGTATCTGTTTCAACCCAAAAGGATACGGAGAAGGCTGCAGTTGCCAGAGAACGAGTACTTTTAACAAAAAATCCAGAGATTGCTAGACAGTCACTTTATGCAGCTTATATCCAGAATGGCGAGTGTGAGACATCTGCCCAACTCTTGACCAATCGAGCTTTTTTGAAAAATCCGCTTAAGGCTTTGGTAGAAGAAAAATATGGACTTGAGGTGGAAGAATTTACAAATCCATGGCATGCAGCAATATCTAGTTTTATTGCTTTTGCAGTAGGAGCCATCTTTCCAATGTTAACCATAGTTTTCCTTCCTGCTAGCTATCGCATTCCAGCAACAGTCATTGTTGTTGCTTTAGCATTGTTAGGGACGGGATATACTAGCGCTAAATTAGGAAAAGCACCGATAAAAAATGCCGTGATTCGAAATTTAGTCATTGGACTTTTGACCATGACAGTGACTTATCTTGTAGGTCAATTGTTTGTTATTTAAGTCCAAAATAAAAATTGTGTGGGGCGTGGTTTTAATGATAATTTCTTTTATTGAGTGTTATGGTTAATTTGCTTAAGAATGATTTGTTAGACACAATTATCAAATCAAATAAAATACAAGAATAAATTTTCTTGTATTTTCCTTTTTCTTATGCTATAATGTAGATAATGAATATGAAAGAGAGGCGAGGAAATATCTTCGCCTCTTATCTGTGAGGAGGTGTAGTCTTATCACAACGATTGTCAAATTAGTAAAAGAAGTTGTTGCACCAGTCGTTCAAGAGCCGTATGAATTAGTGGATATTGAGTACGGTAAAATGGGGAGCGACCATGTTCTCAGTATTTTTGTAGATAAGCCAGGAGGAATCACTGTAAATGATACGGCAGAATTGACGGACATCATCAGTCCACTTTTGGATACGATTAAGCCGGATCCCTTTCCTGAGCAGTATTTTCTTGAAGTAACTAGCCCAGGGTTGGAACGTCCGCTGAAAACGAAAGAACAACTAGCAGCTGCAGTTGGGGAATATATCCATGTTAGTCTGTATCAAGCACTTGATAAAAGTAAAGTCTTTGAGGGGACACTGCTTTCTTTCGAGGAAGATCATTTAACAATGGAATATATGGATAAGACTCGTAAGAAAGTTGTTCAAATTCCTTACCAGCTAGTATCCAAAGCAAGATTAGCAGTCAAATTTTAGCAAGAATATAATAAAGAAAGGATTGCTTTTGTTTCCACAAAAGCTGAAAAAACATGAGTAAAGAAATGCTAGAGGCCTTCCGTATTTTGGAAGAAGACAAAGGGATCAAAAAAGAAGATATTATCGAAGCGGTGACGGAGTCACTTCGTTCGGCTTATCGTCGTCGCTATGGTCAAGCAGATAGTGCAGCCATTGAATTCAACGAAAAAACAGGAGATTTTCGTGTTTATACCGTTCGTGAAGTGGTAGACGAAGTTTTTGATAGCCGTTTAGAAATCAGTTTAAAAGATGCTCTTGCTATTAGCTCGGCTTATGAACTTGGTGATAAAATAAAATTTGAAGAGGCACCAACTGAATTTGGACGGGTAGCAGCTCAGTCTGCTAAGCAAACAATTATGGAAAAAATGCGCAAGCAGACACGCGCAATCACTTACAATAAGTATAAAGAACATGAAAATGAAATCATGTCAGGAACAGTCGAGCGCTTTGACAATCGTTTTATCTATGTCAATCTAGGTAGCATTGAAGCACAGTTGTCGAAGCAAGACCAGATTCCTGGTGAAGTATTTGCTTCTCATGACCGCATCGAAGTCTTTGTCTATAAGGTAGAAGACAATCCTCGCGGTGTCAATGTCTTTGTCAGCCGCAGCCATCCAGAAATGATCAAGCGTTTAATGGAGCAGGAAATTCCAGAAGTTTATGACGGAACAGTTGAAATCATGAGTGTTTCTCGTGAAGCAGGTGATCGGACTAAGGTTGCTGTACGCAGTCACAATCCCAATGTAGATGCAATCGGTACAATTGTTGGTCGTGGTGGTGCAAATATTAAGAAAATTACCAGCAAATTTCATCCGGCTAAATATGATGCCAAATCTGGCCGTATGATTCCTGTAGAGGAAAATATTGATGTCATTGAGTGGGTGGCAGATCCTGCAGAATTTATCTACAATGCGATTGCTCCTGCAGAAGTCGATCAAGTTATCTTTGATAGTGAGGATAGCAAGCATGCTCTTGTTGTTGTACCAGATAATAAGTTATCACTTGCTATTGGGCGGCGAGGGCAAAATGTGCGCTTAGCAGCTCATTTGACAGGTTATAGGATTGATATCAAATCTGCAAGTGAATTTGAAGCTATGGAAGAAGCAGGTGAGCTTGGTGGATTTGCTGAAGAAGCAGATGAATTTGCAACAATTGAAAGTCCTGTGGAAACAGAATTTTTAGAAAGTGAAGTTGAAGCAGAAGACTAAGGAGGGGGAAATGGCAAAAACAAGAAAAATCCCTTTACGAAAATCAGTAGTTTCTAATGAAGTTATTGACAAGCGTGATTTGCTTCGGATTGTCAAAAATAAAGAAGGCCAAATTTTTATTGACCCGACAGGAAAGGCCAATGGACGAGGAGCTTATATCAAGCTTGATAATGAAGAAGCACTTAAAGCTAAGAAAAAGCGAGTTTTTAACCGTAGCTTCAATATGGAAGTCGAAGAAGCATTTTATGATGAGCTGATTGCTTACGTGGATCATAAGGTTAAAAGAAGAGAGTTAGGTCTTGAATAAACAAAAATTAGCCAATTTACTTGGATTAGCACAACAAGCCAATCGTATCATATCTGGTGAAGAATTGGTCGTTAGGGCAATACAAGACGGAAAAGCAAAACTGGTTTTTTTAGCCAATGATGCTGCTCCGAACTTGACAAAAAAAATTACTGATAAAAGTCATTACTATAAAGTAGAAGTATCAACCGTGTTTTCAACACTGGAATTAAGCACTGCTGTGGGCAAGTCTAGAAAAGTACTTGCTATCACTGATGCTGGATTTACAAAGAAAATGAGGTCTCTTATGGAATAGAAGAGGAGGACAAGATTTGTCTAAAGTAAGATTATACGAAATCGCGAAAGAACTGGGAAAAGAAAGTAAGGAAGTTGTGGCGCGTGCAAAAGAGCTTGGTATTGAGGTGAAAAGTCATGCCAGCAGCGTTGAAAATGAAGTGGCCGCGCGTATCACAGCCAGTTTTTCCCAAGTAGCAGCTCCTAAAAAAGAAACGAATCAAAAATCAGATCAACCTTTGGCTAAAGAGCAGCAGTCGGCTTCAGCAGCAAAAGAAGTAACAATGACTGAAAAAGTAATGCCTAAGCCAGCAGCGCCGACACAAAAGTCGGAAGTAGAAAGAAAAGCTGCACCAGCGAAGCCAAAAAGTCGTAATTTTAAGGCTGAGCGAGAAGCGAAAGCGAAAGAACAGGCAGAACGACAAAATAAACAGCGAGAAAATCGGCCACAAAAACAACAAAATGGTGAAAAGCGAAATCGAGAAGAGCGCAATCCGCGTAATAATCGAAACAACCAAAATCGAAATGACCGTGTGAATCGTAGCGAGAAACGCGACAATCGCGATCATCGCAATCAGGATAATCGTCGTCAAGAACAAAATCGTTCAAATATTGCAAATCAGAATCGCCCTCAAACAAATCAAGGACCACGCATTGATTTCAAGGCGCGTGCAGCGGCTCTGAAAGCAGAACAGAATGCCGAATATGCTCGCGGAAGTGAGGAGCGTTTCAAGCAAGCTCAAGCCGCAAAGGCAGCTCAACGTGAGCAGAAGAAACGGAAAGAACCGGTAGAAGAATTATTTAAAGCAGCAGCGCCTATCGTGGAGGCTACGAAGCCGGCTCCACAGTCTCAAGTTGCCCCTGAGGCGGTTCCAACTCCTGCAGTTGATACTCGTCGGAAAAAACAAGCTCGACCAGACAAGAAACGTGATGACTTTGATCGCGAAGAAGATGGTCCAAGAAAACAACAAAAGAATCGAAGCAGTCAAAATCAAGTGAGAAATCAAAAGAATAGTAATTGGAATCATAACAAAAAAAATAAAAAAGGCAAGAACAATCGGAATAACACTCCAACTCCAAAACCAGTTACAGAACGCAAGTTCCATGAATTGCCTAAAGAATTTGAATACACAGAAGGTATGACCGTTGCAGAAATTGCAAAACGGATTAAACGTGAACCAGCCGAAATTGTCAAGAAACTCTTTATGATGGGGGTTATGGCAAAGCAGAATCAATCGTTGGACGGCGATACTATTGAACTTCTGATGGTAGATTATGGCATTGAAGCACATGCTAAAGTTGAAGTCGATAATGCAGATATCGAACGCTTCTTTGTGGATGAAGATTATCTTGATCCAGATGCTTTAGTAGAACGTCCGCCAGTTGTGACCATCATGGGACACGTTGACCATGGTAAAACAACACTTTTGGATACCTTGCGTAATTCTCGTGTTGCTACAGGTGAAGCAGGTGGGATTACACAACATATTGGTGCTTACCAGATTGAAGAAAATGGTAAGAAAATTACCTTCCTTGATACACCAGGGCATGCCGCTTTCACCTCTATGCGGGCACGCGGTGCTTCTGTCACAGATATTACGATTCTTGTCGTAGCAGCAGATGATGGAGTCATGCCTCAAACAATTGAAGCGATTAACCATTCAAAAGCAGCCAATGTGCCAATTATTGTAGCGATTAACAAGATTGATAAGCCAGGTGCTAATCCTGAACGTGTCATCGGTGAATTAGCTGAATATGGAGTTATGTCTACAGCATGGGGCGGTGATTCTGAATTTGTTGAAATCTCAGCTAAGTTCAACCAAAATATTGATGAACTGCTCGAAACCGTTCTCCTTGTAGCTGAAATTCAAGAGCTAAAAGCTGATCCAAAGGTTCGCGCAATTGGTACAGTAATCGAAGCGCGCTTGGATAAAGGAAAAGGTGCAGTTGCAACCTTGCTTGTTCAACAAGGTACCTTAAATGTACAAGATCCAATTGTTGTTGGTAATACTTTTGGTCGTGTGCGTGCTATGACTAATGACCGTGGACGTCGAGTGAAAGTTGCGGGACCATCGACACCAGTATCTATCACAGGTTTAAATGAAACACCAATGGCTGGTGACCATTTTGCTGTATATGAAGATGAAAAAGCAGCGCGTGCAGCTGGTGAAGAACGTGCAAAACGTGCTCTCATGAAACAACGTCAAGCAACGCATCGTGTTAGTTTGGAAAATCTCTTTGATACCCTTAAAGCTGGTGAAGTCAAGTCTGTCAATGTTATTATCAAAGCCGACGTACAAGGTTCAGCGGAAGCATTAACAGCATCTCTTCAGAAGATTGAAGTGGAAGGTGTTAAAGTAACAATTGTTCACTCAGCAGTTGGTGCGATTAACGAATCAGATGTCACTCTTGCGGAAGCTTCCAATGCCTTTATCATTGGTTTCAATGTTCGTCCTACTCCACAAGCTCGTCAACAAGCTGAAGCGGATGACGTCGAAATGCGTCTTCACAGTATCATTTATAAAGTGATTGAAGAAGTAGAAGATGCCATGAAGGGGATGCTTGATCCAGAATTTGAAGAAAAAATTATTGGCGAAGCTGTCATTCGTGAAACCTTCAAGGTTTCTAAAGTCGGTACCATCGGCGGATTTATGGTGGTTAGCGGTAAAGTAACTCGTGATTCTAAGGTTCGTGTCATTCGTGATGGCGTTGTTATCTTTGATGGTGCCCTTGCTAGTTTGAAACATTATAAAGATGATGTGAAAGAAGTCGGAAATGGACAAGAAGGCGGTCTCATGGTTGAGAATTACAATGACATCAAAGTGGATGACATGATTGAAGCCTACATTATGGAAGAAATCGCAAAATAATATAAATGAAAGGGAGACAGACTGTGATATATTGAAGTCTGCCTCAACCTTTTTCTAAAATAAGTGAAAGGAGACATCATGGCAAATCAATTTCGTGTGGATCGTGTGGGGATGGAAATCAAACGCGAAGTCAATGAAATTTTGCAAAAAAAAGTTCGTGATCCACGTGTTCAAGGAATTACCATTACAGATGTGCAAATGTTGGGCGACTTGTCAATGGCAAAAGTGTACTACACGCTGATGAGCAACCTTGCTTCTGAACAAGAAAAAGCTCAGACCGGTTTAGAAAAGGCGAAGGGAACCATCAAACGTGAATTGGGTCACAACTTGAAGATGTACAAAATCCCTGATTTGACTTTCATCAAGGATGAATCGATTGAATATGGGAACAAAATTGATCAAATGCTCCGTGATTTAGATCAAAAATAAGGCGTGATTTTAGCTATATCAATATATTTAAAAAGAAAGGAAATTCTATTTTTCTTTCTTTTTTTGATAAAAATGCTAAAAAAGGCTTGTTACTTTTACACTTATCCTTTAAAATAGAAAAGGAGATAATCCGCTACAGATTTTTCGGAGGAGAAAAGATGTCCATCAATTGGCAGCAAATTATATTTAGCTTTTTAGGCGGTTTAGGACTTTTCCTATATAGTATTCGGATGATGGGAGATGGTTTGCAGCAGGCTGCAGGTGATCGGCTTCGTTATTTCATTGACAAATATACCAGCAATCCATTTTTTGGTGTTCTAGTTGGAATTGGTCTAACAGCCTTGATTCAGTCAAGTTCAGGTGTGACAGTTATTACAGTTGGATTGGTGAGTGCAGGTCTTTTAACGCTCAGACAAGCAATTGGGATTGTCATGGGGGCCAATATTGGAACAACGGTAACCTCTTTTATCATTGGTTTTAAACTGGGCGATTATGCATTACCCATTCTCTTTTTAGGAGCGATTTGTCTCTTCTTTACCAAAAAACGCTCTATCAATAATATCGGTCGCGTTCTATTTGGGGTGGGGGGGATCTTCTTTGCTTTGAATTTGATGAGTGGTGCTATGGAGCCATTGAAAAATTTAGATGCTTTTCGTGAGTATATGATAAAGTTGAGTGGAAATCCAGTCCTAGGTGTATTTGTAGGGACAGGTATTACCTTGCTGATCCAAGCCTCATCAGCAACTATTGGTATTCTACAAAATTTATATGCGAGCGGCTTGATTGAGTTAAAGGGAGCTTTGCCAGTCCTTTTTGGGGATAATATCGGGACAACGATTACAGCGATTATTGCATCATTAGGAGCCAATATTGCTGCTAAACGTGTGGCAGGTGCCCATGTCACTTTCAATGTGGTCGGTACTGTTTTATGCTTGATCGTTTTAGGTCCATTTACGAGCTTGATTCATTGGTTTCAAGCAACGCTCCATTTAAGCCCAGAAATGACTATTGCCTTTGCTCACGGAACTTTTAATGTTACCAATACAATTATTCAATTTCCATTTATTGGCTTGTTAGCTACCTTGGTAACAAAACTGATTCCAGGTGAAGATGAAGTTGTGAAATATGAGCCGCTTTATTTGGATCCGATTTTAATTAAACAAGCTCCGTCTTTAGCGCTTGGAAATGCCAAAAAAGAATTGCTTCATTTAGGACGTTATGCGATGCGTTCATTTGAGTTGGCTTATGATTATATTGTGAACAATACTGAAAAGTCAGCAGACAAGGGACACAAGACAGAAGAAGCAATTAATAAGATTGATGAAGATCTCACACGTTACCTCATTGATTTATCTAGTGAGCCTCTTAGCCAAAAAGAAAGTGAAGTGCTGACAAATATTTTGGATTCATCTCGAGATTTAGAAAGAATCGGAGACCATGGTGAAGCGTTGATTAACTTGACAGATTATATCCGTCGGAAAAAGGTGGAATTTTCTCCAGCAGCTTTGCAAGAGTTAGAATTGATTTATAACATGACTCTGACTTTCATTAAAGAATCCCTGGCTTCTGTAGAAAATAATGACCTTGAGTTGGCGGATAGCTTAGTAACTAAGCATGAAGCGATTGATAAAATGGAACGAAAGCTACGGAAAACGCACATTCATCGTCTGAATAGAGGAGAATGCTCGACACAAGCAGGAGTAAACTTTATTGATATCATCTCTCACTATACGAGAGTAGCGGATCACGCCATGAACTTGGCGGAAAAGGTCCAAGCGGAACAAATATAATCATGAGAAATAAACTGCTGGTGCAGTTTGTTTTTTTGTACACTACTTATCTTGTATGATCAAGTAGAAAGTTTATTAATAATGACTCTGTGAGATCAAGTTGGGGACACAAGAAAAAGTGGAACATCCGTGCTGTAATACTAGCTTGACTTTGCTATCAATCCAATGTAATAGAGCAAATAGAGGTTGAATAGAACTTGAAAGATGTCACAGTTTATCTTTATCAAAACTTACAAACTCTAAACCAATTCATCAAGGAGAAAAATACAAATTTCGAAATATACTTTTTACTTTTGATTAAATCTTTCTTGTAAAATTGCATTTGTTAAATTATTCGAACCTCTTATTGCTAGCTATCAGTAGATTGTGGGTATTGAATTAAAAAAAGTTTTAGTATGTTCTATAAGCCAGACTCATGTTTTTTGATGAGAATATTATGGTAATGGGGAGATTGTCATAACTAGTTTATTAAGGATGTTCGGAAATGAGTCATATAAAAAGCCAATCCTCATAAAGCGAGGAATGGCTGGTTGTTTAATTTATTATTAGAACAATATGTATTGAAAGTTAATTTAGCTGCTATGTACTGTATACATACATGATGTGAGAGAAGCTAAACATTAGCTCCTACTGAATTATTCAAAAGTAACCTTAATTGGTACTTTGGCTATGGTTTCTGTGATATCATAAATGACTTCTAAATTGCATTCTAAAACTTTTGGCTTAGTAATACTAACCGCTTCCAATGCATTTATTGGTAATTTAATCCCACCTTCAGAAGCAGTAGAAGCTTTTAAGGTATCAGAACAAATGATAATTTTATGGTCATCACTATTAGAAATATTATTGACTTTACCATTACGAGTTTGCACTTCATATTCCTTATTGGAAGTATTTTTATAAGCTAGTTTAAGAGTATATTCATAATCATCTTTTTCCAACCCTTTATAGGTGACCGTAAGACCTTTGCTTTCATAAATAACTGTATCAGTAGCTGTGGTAGAAAATTCAACAACTTTTGATTTTTGTTCTGCTTTTTGACTAGAACTAGTCTTGGGTACTTCAGAAGATGATGTGTTTGTTGATTTCTTATTATTACCACAAGCAGTTAAAAACAGAATAGCAAGTAAGGAAACAACAACTGCAAAGACTTTCTTTTTCATGGTACACCTCCAAAGATAAGTGTGCTAGGTGAAGACTAAAGTCATTTAAAGCTGATTTGTCTCTTCTAAATTTGAATTTGGAATCAGCTCCTTGTGACAACAATCAACACAAAATACTTTTTCCTACTTTTATTATAGCATTATACAAATAATTATTCAATAAAAGATAGAACATAAAGACTTAAATAGGGTAGTAACCGGAAAGTCGAATATAAACTTGATGGTTTAGGTTGAGTGCCTTAATTGATTCATTTGACAGAAATTATCTATTTAGTACTAAAAATATGAAAACAACAAGAAAAAACAAGACGACTATAAGGTTGGTCTGAATTTAATATCGAAAAATATCTAGTAAACAAGACTTGCAAATGGAATGAGTACTAGTATCTGTCCTAAAATAAGCAGCATCAAAGTCGGCTCCTGCCAATATGGAATTTAGATCACTCTTTTAAACGAAGTGTATTACAAGTTTATTAAATGGACAGTATAGAAAATAGTATAAACAGTAGTGTTTATACAATCACTTAAAATCTAGCAAGATAGGTCTATACCATTTACAAAAAGAAAAGAAAGCGATATAATGAAAGAGACATAATGAATAATGTGAGAGTGATTTAAAATAACATTTACAGTTGTCTAAAGTGACAGCTTATATAAACTCTCACTGAAAGAAGGAGGTTTTATTATGCCTAAATATATTCAAGCAGATCGATTTTTCTATCCCCATGGCATTCGTCAAGGTGGCTACTTAGAAATCACAGATGGTAAATTTGGCAAATGGACGAAAGCTATTCCGGCAGGTGCGGATGTGATAGATTATACAGGTTATTCTATCGCACCGGGCTTAGTTGATACGCATATTCATGGTTTTGGCGGTGTAGATGTGATGGACAATAATATTGAAGGAACTCTGCATACCATGAGTGAAGGTCTGTTGTCGACAGGTGTTACCAGTTTTTTGCCGACAACCTTAACCTCAACTTTTGAATCGTTACTAGCGGTCACGGAAAATATCGGTGCTCATTATCAAGAAGCGACAGGTGCTAAGATTCGCGGCCTCTATTTTGAAGGTCCGTATTTCACAGAAAAATATAAAGGAGCCCAAAATCCAATTTACATGAAAAATCCTCGAATGGATGAATTTCGTGCTTGGAAAAAAGCATCGAATGGTTTGCTCAATAAAATCGCTTTAGCTCCAGAACGAGAAGGTGTTGAAGATTTTGTTCGAACCATTACTGATGAAGGCGTAACAGTTGCACTTGGGCACTCAAATGCAACGTTTGATGAAGCTAAAGTTGCGGTAGATGCTGGCGCTAGTGTCTGGGTTCATGCCTATAATGGCATGCGTGGTCTGACTCACCGTGAGCTGGGCATGGTCGGCGCTATGTACGAGCTGCCACACACTTATGCTGAGCTGATCTGTGATGGACACCATGTGGATCCAAAGGCTTGTGACATTTTGATGAAGCAAAAAGGTCATGAACATATTGCCCTCATTACCGACTGTATGACAGCTGGTGGACTAGAAGATGGCGATTATATGCTGGGTGAATTTCCGGTTGTAGTGGAAAATGGCACTGCTCGACTCAAATCAACAGGCAACCTAGCCGGTTCTATCTTGAAATTAAAAGATGGTCTAAAAAATGTTGTCAAATGGGGCATTGCTAATGCGCACCAAGCTGTTATGATGGCGACGCTCAATCCAGCAAAATCCGTTCATATTGAGGATGTTTGCGGTCAAATCAAGGAAGGGCACGACGCTGACTTTATCGTTCTTGACAAGGATTTGGAACTGGTTGCAACCTACTTGGACGGCGAAAAGAGATACGAAGCTAAATAGAATCTTTTTATCTTGAAAGAGTTGGGAAACCGACTCTTTTCATTTTACTTTTTAAAATACATGTAGTTAAGAAAAGGTTTTTAAGGATTTGAATTGCAATAAGGGGCGTGATATAATGAGGTTATCTGAGTCGTATGCTCATGATTGTAGTTGGCATAACTTTTATTACTTATAGTTTTCTCGGCAGGGGAATGGCACCAACCAAGGAGAATGTCTTTAAACCCAAATCCTTGAAAAAGAAAGCTAAGAAATAGATTTTTTGTTGGAAGGGGTAGTTGACTGGGCTGCCTGCTTGCTTAATAAAGGAGACGGAGATGGAACGTTATCAATTAAACAATGGTGTAGAGATTCCGGTTTTGGGCTTTGGAACTTGGAAGGCTCAGGATGGTGAAGAGGCCTATCAGGCAGTGCTGACAGCACTTGAAGCAGGCTACCGGCACATTGATACTGCGGCTGTTTATAAGAATGAGGGAAGTGTGGGTCGTGCAATCAAAGACAGCGGTATCTCGCGGGAAGAGCTCTTTATTACGACCAAGCTCTGGAATGGTAATCATACTTATGAGGAGACTCAAGAAGCTTTTGCCCGCTCCTTAGAGCGTTTGGGGCTGGACTATCTGAATCTCTATCTTATCCACTGGCCTAATCCGAAACCGCTGCGGGAGCAGGATGCTTGGAAACAGCGCAACGTAGAGGTTTGGCGGGTTATGGAAGACCTCTATCGGGAGGGGAAAATCCGAGCTATCGGTGTCAGCAATTTCCTACCTCACCACCTAGAGCCTCTGCTTGAGACAGCGCATATTTTGCCTGCGGTCAATCAAATTCGTCTGGCGCCTGGTGTCTATCAGGCTGAAACAGTGGACTATTGTCGTAAGCATGATATTCTCCTAGAGGCTTGGGGTCCCTTCGGTCAAGGGGAACTTTTCCGCAATGAAGAAGTCAAGGCTGTGGCCGATAAATACGGCAAATCTGTCGCTCAAATCGCTCTGGCTTGGAGCCTGCAAGAGGGCTTCCTGCCCCTGCCCAAGTCGGTTACGCCTGAGCGAATCAAGAGCAATCTGGACTGCTTTGACATTACCCTTAGCCCGGCAGACCTAGAAGTGCTGAAAAACATTCAAGGTCTTGAAGGTGGTGCTCCGGACCCAGATAAGATGGATTTTTAGATGGTGATTGACTGGAACTGCAATCAAAATTCTCTCTTCTGTGCGATAAAGAAATCAAAGGACTGATTGAGGAGGTTATTGAGCCACTGGGAGTGGGAAGATAAGGAAGAAAAGAAGCAGTCAAGGCTTCAGTCAGTATCATTTATCAACATTCTCCTCCAATCTAGGAGTCGAATTGTCCTCCTTGCTAAAATTTGGAGGGAATCTAGCTTTCAGATAGTCCTATTTATGAAAATTTCCAAGTAATCTATCCCTCAAATAAGAGGATTTACTAAAATTGATTGGCATTCTATGTCTAGGATGACACTAATCACTAAAGTTTCTAGGTATTCTAAGTCTTGAATGCTCGGATGATTCGTTTTTTATAGACAAATAGTCCCCGTCGGAAGGTTTACTAGCAATCAGATGGGGATTTTTGCTGTCTTTTTTCTTTGAAAAAGAGAAAAATGCTCTTTCGGGTTTTAAAAACAACATTTCAGAGCAGCCTTGCCAAAGATTTATCACCACATGCTATACTTGTTTTATCATATTTTTGGAAAGGATTATTATGACAAAAACCTACACCATTCGCCCCCTGCCTTACAGCAACTTTACTAACCGTGAGTTTGAGAGCCTGATGACGGACTTTCATCAGGTTCTTACTAGCTTTGCCAAGTCCTACAAGGATGAGGCTATGTATGATGATCATCTTGAAGTCTTTGACAGTAAGCTGGAGCAATTCCAAGCCCAGTTGGCCAGCGTAGAAAATAAACAAACCTTGAGTCTAGCAGAAGTGGATAAGGAGCGGGACAGTGCCCTAGTCGGACTGTTTACCTTGCATAGGGGCTTTGCCAAAATCAAGGAGCCCAATCTCAAAGCTGCCCACGAAACCCTAACGCCAGTCCTTGCGAAGTATAAGGACATCACCAAGCATACCAACGATGTCGCAACTGCTGAAATCAAGAGTCTCCTCAAAACCCTCAAGGAGGAACCTTATGATGCAGCAGTGACTACCTTGGGTCTTCTGCCGATGCTTACCGCCGTGGCAACAGCTCAGGAAGACTATGACCGGGCAGAAGCTCTGGCGCGTGCAGCCAAGTCCAGCAAAGAAGTCGGCAAAACCAAGCAGTTGCGTACCGAGCTCTCCCGTATCTATGACCTCTTTATGCGCTATACCGCAGCCTCCGCAGAAGCTTATCCAGAGAAAGCCCACTTTGCCAAACTCCTCAAGGATCTCAACACCATCCGAGACAGCAAGCGCCGCCTGGCCAGCCCAAATAAGAAAACCAAACCGGAACAAGTACCGGAAGTAGCAGGATAAAGAATAATCCCTTAGAATTGTAATTTCTAGGGGATTTTTGGTGCTTAATAGACATTGGCTAAGGAATGTGAAGGAAACCATATTATTAACAAAAAAATGAATTTTTAGGAATATCCAGAGAATTTTATTGCATAAAAACTTTATGGATTATATAATAACTGATATAATGTGAAGTGTATTTATCAAACAATGCTGGTTAAGAACTCAGGAGATAAAATGGAAGAAGAAATCATTACCAAGCAGTTAAGTTATTTTATAATGACTAAAATTAAAAATAATATTTTGATTTCTAATTTATGAAAAAGGGGAGTGATTAGTATAGTTAATATTGAATTTAAAAAAGAGTTATCTAAACGTATTTATGAGGCAAGAAAAAGATCAAGGCCTAAAAGATGTCTGCTTTGTGATAAAGAAATTACGAATCTTTGCAATTCACATTCAGTACCTCAGTTTGTCCTAAAAAATCTTGCTGAGAACGGGAAAATAGTCCAATCTACAATGCTTATGTCGTTTGAAGATATTGATTTTTTTGATATAGAAAAAGGAATAAATAATTCCGGAACTTTTAAATACATATGTGATAATTGTGATAATACTTTCTTTAAAGATTATGAGTCCGAAGAATCTTTATTGGGTGACATAACAGATAAAATGTTAGCTGAAATTGCTTTAAAAGATGAATTATTAAATGTTGCTAAAAGGAGTCAGGAGAAGGAACTATATAAGCAAATGGAAGATAGGATCTTTGGAATTGACATGTTAATGGAGCAACATGATTTAGATTTAAGAGATTTTCATTTTGATATAGAACTTCATAAAAAAGAAATCATAGATAATTCAAAAGGGGCATATCAAATTATATATAAAGAGTTGCTTCCATATGTTGTCCCGATTGCAACTCAAGTTTCAGTTACATTAAAGTCCGATATGTATGGATATCCAGTAAATGACATTTATGATTTTTCTCCTGATGTGAGAATGGAAGGGTTACATTTAGTTATATTCCCGTTAAAAAAACAAACACTTGTTTTAACCTTTTATCACAAGAAAAATAAAAAATATAGGAGTCTCAGGCATCAATTTAATAGTGAGAATTCAAACAAAGTGAAAAAATTTTTGAATTATGTTTTATTTGCCTACACTGAACATTATTTTCTATCTAAACAAATTAGTGAGAGAATCCTTCAACATGATAAATTGATACAATTAAGTAAAGAGATATTTCAGCGGCCTAAATTTAGTCGGACTATACAACCAAATTATGTTCCTGTGAAACCAGATGAAATTCCAAATTTACTGTCAAAAGAATGGGCGATTGGTGAATAAAAGATGAAAAAAGTACCTAAGACTAGATTTACAAATTACCAGGATATCTGGAGTGAAACAAATTTATCAACTATCTCTCCTTTGCGAGGAGGCTTTGCCTCTCGTTGAGGCAATTGACCAAACCTACTTTGGCCAGCTGGGCAGTCAGGTGTCAGATTTTAATCGGCTTTTACTAAAATTGGAGGAAAACGATGGTTAAGTTCTGGGTTGGTGTTGTTTCAGAAAATCATGTTAAACGTGGTGTTACTGGTGGTTTTTGCCAGGTTTGTCATGGGAAGGGCGGCCCTTTAAAACGCATGAAAAAAGGCGATTACCTACTCTACTACAGTTCTAAAATTGATCTTGATTCTGATCAAAAACTGCAGGCTTTCACAGCTGTGGGTAAAATGACAGGTGACGAGGTTTATCAATTTGAAATGGCACCAGATTTTATCCCTTTCAGGCGGGATGTTGAGTATTACAAATCTGTCCGGCCTTGTCCGATTGGAACTGCCAGGCAGCACCCAGACTGGAAAAACTATGCCAGCCAGCTACGCTACGGGCATTTTGAGGTCAGTCAAGATTTCTTTATGTATGTTTTTAATTCTATGAAGTTGGAGTAAGTCTGGACAAGATTGCCCTTTTTTGCTATAATACTAGTCAGAAAGAAAGTCTTATGGCATTTCTCAAGCGAGCCTGAGATAGTGGAAGTCGGGTGAAATAAAGTATGAACGGGCGCTTTCGGTAAATTTTAGTCCTTGATGTTATCTTAAGGCTATATTAACAATGAAGTAATAAACTAGGGTGGAACCGCGTTTTGACGCCCCTATGCAAAGCTGTATAGGGTGTCGTATCGATGCAGTTCTACTTTTTTTGATGATAAGGGATAAGGAGTTATAAATGTCTAAAAAATTAACCTTTCAGGAAATTATTTTAACGTTGCAGCAGTTTTGGAATGAACAGGGCTGCATGCTCATGCAGGCCTATGATAATGAAAAAGGTGCTGGAACCATGAGCCCATATACTTTTCTTCGTGCCATTGGACCTGAGCCATGGAATGCGGCTTATGTCGAACCTTCGCGACGTCCAGCAGATGGGCGTTACGGCGAAAATCCGAATCGCCTTTACCAACATCATCAGTTTCAGGTTGTAATGAAACCAAGTCCTAGCAACATTCAAGAGTTGTATTTACAATCATTGGAATTGTTAGGGATTAACCCGCTAGAGCACGATATTCGCTTTGTCGAAGACAACTGGGAAAATCCTTCGACTGGTTCTGCAGGTTTGGGTTGGGAAGTATGGCTTGATGGAATGGAAATCACACAGTTTACTTATTTCCAACAGGTCGGTGGTTTGTCTACTGATCCAGTTACCTCAGAAGTAACTTACGGTTTGGAGCGGTTGGCGTCCTATATCCAAGAGGTGGATTCCGTTTATGATATTGAGTGGGCAGATGGAGTTAAGTACGGAGAAATTTTCCGTCAACCAGAATTTGAACATTCAAAATACAGTTTTGAAGTGAGTGATCAAGCTTTGCTGTTGGCTAATTTTGATCATTTTGAAGCTGAGGCTAAGCGTTGTTTAGAGTATAATCTCGTTCACCCTGCTTACGATTATGTTTTAAAATGTTCGCACACCTTTAATCTATTGGATGCTCGCGGAGCTGTTTCTGTGACAGAGAGAGCGGGTTACATTGCTCGGATTCGTAATTTAGCACGTATTGTTGCTAAAACCTTTGTGGCTGAGCGCAAACGGCTAGGCTATCCATTGTTAGACGAAGTAACACGTGAGAAATTATTGGCTGAGGAGGAATAAAAATGACGAAGAATTTATTGGTTGAGTTAGGGCTTGAAGAAATGCCTGCTTATGTTGTAACACCAAGCATGAAACAATTGCGTGATAAAATGGCAGCCTTTTTAACAGACAATCGTTTGACATTCGATAAGATTGAAATGTTTTCCACTCCTCGTCGCTTGGCTGTACGTGTGTCCAATCTAAGTGAAAAGCAAACAGACCTGACAGAAGACTTCAAAGGACCAAGTAAGAAAATTGCTTTGGATGCAGATGGTCATTTTACGAAAGCTGCGCAAGGCTTTGTTCGTGGAAAAGGCTTGACGGTTGAAGATATCACATTTCGTGAAGTAAAAGGTGAGGAATATGTCTATGTGACCAAACAAGAAATCGGAAAACCCGTTGAGGAATTGATTGACGGTATTGTGGATGTATTGAGATCACTAACTTTTCCTGTAAATATGCACTGGGGTAGTCATACATTTGAATATATTCGCCCTGTTCATACCCTCACCGTGTTATTGGATGATGAATCTTTTTTGATGAATTTGTTTGATATTGAAAGTGGACGGACAAGTCGAGGCCATCGTTTTCTAGGTCATGAAGTGAAGATTCAGTCTGCAGATTCTTATGAAGAAGATCTGCGCGAAGTTTTTGTCATTGCTAGTCCAATGGAACGGGAAAACATGATTTTGGATCAAATCAAAGAAATTGAGAGAATGCACAATGTTCATGTGGAAATTGATGAAAATTTGTTAGATGAAGTGCTGAACTTGATTGAGTATCCAACCGCCTTTATTGGGCGTTTTGACGATCGTTACTTAGATGTTCCGGAAGAAGTCCTTGTTACGTCTATGAAGGTTAATCAACGTTATTTTGTTGTTCGCAATGAAAATGGCAAGCTTCTTCCATATTTCGTATCGGTACGCAACGGAAATGCAGAACACATCGAAAATGTCGTTAAAGGAAATCAGAAAGTTTTAGTGGCTCGGTTAGAAGATGCAGAATTTTTCTGGCGCGAAGATCAACGATTGATTATTTCTGACTTGGTTGACAAGTTGAAAAAAGTAACTTTCCATGAAAAAATTGGCTCATTAGCGGAGCACATGGAACGAACAGCAAAGATCGCAGCTCTTTTAGCAGAAAAAGCACACTTATCTACTCGGGAAGTGAAAGATGTAACCCGTGCCGCATCTATTTACAAATTTGATTTATTGACCGGTATGGTTGGAGAATTTGATGAATTGCAAGGTATCATGGGAGAAAAATATGCTCTATTTGCAGGAGAAAACACAGCAGTAGCTAGAGCTATTCGAGAGCATTATTTACCAACTGCCAGTGACGGTGAATTGCCAGATACGAAAGTTGGTGCTATTTTAGCCATTGCAGACAAGATAGACACGATTCTTTCGTTCTTCTCAGTCGGACTTATTCCAAGTGGTTCAAATGACCCTTATGCTCTTCGTAGGGCAACACAGGGTGTTGTGCGCATTTTGGATAAATTTGGTTGGCATATTGCCTTAGATGAATTGATAGAACAGCTCTATGCGCTGCAGTTTGATAGTCTCACATATAGTAACAAAGAGCAGGTACTTGATTTCTTCCGTGCGCGTATTGAAAAAATGATGGATAATGATATTCCGAAAGATATCGTAACAGCTGTGCTCAACAGCTCGACGTTTGTTGTACGTGATTTGGTCGAGGTGGCGGCTCTTCTAGCAGAAAAAGCACAAGAAAATTCTTTCAAACCAGCAGTTGAAAGTTTGGCGCGTGTCTTTAATTTGGCAGAAAAAGCAGAAGCAGTGAGTGTTGTGAATGAAAGTCTGTTTGAAAATGAAGAGGAAAAAGAACTTCATACAGCAATCGAGCACTTGACTTTATCTGATGATCTTGCAGGTAATATTGAACAATTATTTGCTTTAAGTCCGGTCATTGATGCCTTCTTTGATAACACCATGGTCATGGCAGAAGATGAAGTTATTCGAGCAAATCGTTTGGCGCTCTTAGCTTCTTTAACAACAAAAGCTAAAAAAGTGGCACAATTTAACCAAATCAATACGAAATGATAAGAGGTGAATTTTATGGATTCAAAGAAAATTGCACGAATCAATGAGCTTGCCAAGAAAAAGAAAACAGTTGGCTTAACACCCGAAGAGAAAGTAGAGCAAGCTAAGTTGCGGGAAGAATATATCAAAGGGTATCGTCGTAGCGTTCGTCACCACATCGAAGGAATCAAGATTGTAGATGAAGCAGGAAATGACATCACGCCAGAAAAGCTCCGTCAAGTCCAACGAGAAAAAGGCCTGCACGGTAGAAGTTTGGATGATCCAAATTCGTAACAGAAATGATATAAAAATCGCTGAGAAATATTCTCAGCGATTTTTGGCTATTTGGTAATATCCTCAAAATGATCAAATGTTTGACTATCAACGACAGCCATTAACAGTTCTTTATCTTTAAAAATGTAGCTAGGTGGTGTATCAATATTAAGTACACCATCAGGATTTTCTCGAAAACCGATAATATTCAGATTATAGTTTTGACGAAGTTTCAATTGTGCTAAATTTTTACCAATCCAGGATTGAGGTGGATAAAATTCAACAATGGCTACATTTTTGTCTAATTCAATCACATCAGTAGTGGCTTGGTGCAAGATATTTTTAGCAAGTGAAATCCCAGTTTCACGTTCAGGGGAGATGCAGCGATCAGCCCCGACTTTTAGCAACACTTTTCGGGTTGTCTTGCTTTTTACCTTAGCAATCACTTTTTCAACGCCTAAAGATTTACAGTGCATGACGGCAAGGACGCTGGATTCTAGATTATCCCCAGTAGCGACCACTACAGTATCACAAGTATCAATTCCTGCTGCCTGTAGCAAATCATAGTCTGTAATGTCTCCTACGACTCCGCGTGCCAAAACTGGTTCAAAATGATTGATGACATCATCATGATCGTCAACTGCAATAATATCGCAGTTGTATTTGCAAAGTGTGTTAATGATACTGCGACCGAAAACTCCTAGCCCTAGTATACCAATTGTTCGTTTATCCATTAAATTCCTTCCTATCCAACGATAATATTTGCATTGGCAAACTTAATCGCTTCTTTTTTATTTGGTTTTCGATTGGAGAGACTGACAATTAATGTCAATGGTCCAATCCGTCCGATAAACATCAAAAACATGATAACTGTTAAAGCTGCATGATTTAAAGTAGGTGTTAAATTTGCAGTCACTCCCACCGTTCCAAGAGCAGACATCGCTTCAAACATTAAATAGATGAACCGATGCCCATTATCTGCAGTCAATGTTAAGAATGTCAGTCCCAAAATAAAGGTTGTTGTAAAGACAATCAAAACACTGAAAGCTTTTTGAATGGTGGATGGAGAAAAGGTATGGTGTCCGAAATTTGTATTAGGCAAACCAAGAATTTCTGTTCTAGCAAAGGCTAACACAACCAAAAAAGTGGTAATTTTCAATCCTCCAGCCGTTCCTCCAGGAGCACCACCTAGAAACATTTGAATGATATAAAGAAGTAATGTAACTGGGCGAGCTTGAGTATAGTCAATCGTTGCAAATCCAGCTGTCCGCATGGTGACGGTTTGAAAGAAACTAACTAAGAGTTTATTTCCCATAGGAAGCCGACCGATTGTGTTTGCATTGTGATATTCCGTTAAGAGTGTCAAACAGGTTCCGCTTATTAAGATAATGGCAGTCAAAGCTAGAACTAATTTTGTATGAAAACGTAGTTTTCTTTTTCGACCATTTGTTTGAATATTTGTTTTTAGGTCGAACCAAACTGAAAAACCTAAACCACCCATGATAATTAAAGCAGCAATAGTTAAATTAACCAGAGCATCTGTTTGATAGGCTAGTAAACTATTACTACCTAAATTATCAAATCCGGCATTACAAAAAGCAGAAATAGCAAGGAAAATGGAAGTTAGAGCGCCCTTTCCCCAGCCTAAAAGAGGGATAAAACGAAAACTGAGAATCAAGGCTCCAAGGGTTTCTATACTAAAAGTGATTAGAAAAATCGAGCGGAGAAAATCACGTATAGAATTTGTTTCGTTTTGACTGAGACTTTCTTGCAAAGTGGTCCGATTGGAAAGGCTGAGTTTCTGATTGGAGCGGACGTAAATCAGCCCGATGAAGCTAATCAGCCCCAAACCACCGATTTGAATAAGAAGCATGCAGATAATCTGTCCCCAAATATTGTAAGTATCTGCAACAGACTGCGTAAAAAGTCCGGTCACACAGACCATTGAAACCGACGTGAAGAGATGGTCGAAATAGTTGGCTTTAGAAGTTGCTACCTGCACGAAAGGCAGATCTAAAAGAAGAGAGCCCACCACGATAACGAAGGCAAAACTCAATAAAATACGCCTCGCAGGAGACAATCTTGATAAAAAACGTGACATTCTTATCTTCCTTCATAGAATAATGACTTTATTTTACCATAAAGCAGCTTAAAAAACGAGAAGGAAGGCGCAAGAAGTCTAATCCTTCTTCAAAAATTTTCGACCGAGAAAGATGCAGCAAGCAATCACTGCCACATCTATCCAAAACAATATAGGATCTGTCAAGGTGAAGAAAAAGTAGAAGGAAATGATAAGGAGAATAGTTAGAAGAGGTAAGATAATTTTTTTGTATTGTTGAAGATTCATTTGAATTTAGTCTTTCTATTTTTTACTTGTTCCAAAAAAGTGTGTTTAGGTCTGTCTTCAAAGCTAGCGCTAAACTAATGCAAAGTTCTAGTGTTGGGTTATATTTGTTGTTTTCAATCATGTTAATTGTCTGCCGCGAAACGCCAATCTTTTTAGCAAGGTCCAATTGTGATAGATCTAATTTTTTTCGGAAATCTTTTACTCGATTCATGCTTTTATCCTTGGTTTGATGTCAAATATAACTGACTTTTATAATTATATTATTATAGAAGAAACTAAGTAAATATGTCAAGTATAATTGACAAAAAACTTTACATGATTCTGAAATTCATTTTTTAAATCTTTATGGTATAATAGTGAAGATATGACAAATGAATTTCATCATGTAACAGTTCTTCTACACGAAACCATTGATCAGCTTAATGTAAAACCAGATGGAATCTATGTTGATGCGACATTAGGTGGGGCAGGGCATAGCGAATATCTTTTGAGTAAATTAGGAAAAAACGGTCATTTATATGCTTTTGATCAAGATCAGACCGCTATTGATTATGCTCAAAAACACTTAGCGCTTTATGTAGCGCGAGGAATGGTGACCTTTATTAATGATAATTTTCGTCATTTAAAGGAACGTTTGCATGAGCTAGGTGTTGAAGAAATTGATGGCATTTGTTATGATTTAGGGGTTTCTAGTCCGCAATTGGATGAGCGCAAGCGTGGGTTTTCCTATAAACAGGATGCTCCGCTTGACATGCGGATGAATCAGGATGCAAAGTTGACGGCTTATGCAGTAGTCAATCAATACAGCTATCACGATTTGGTGCGGATTTTCTTCAAGTATGGAGAAGATAAATTTTCAAAGCAAATTGCTCGGAAAATTGAGCAAATGCGTGAAAAGAAACCGATTGAGACCACTACGGAGTTAGCAGAGATTATCAAATCTGCTAAGCCTGCCAAGGAATTGAAAAAAAAAGGGCACCCTGCTAAACAGATTTTTCAAGCCATTCGCATCGAAGTTAATGATGAGTTGGGAGCGGCAGATGAGTCCATTCAACAAGCGATGGACTTGTTGACGGTTGATGGGCGTATTTCGGTGATTACGTTTCATTCGTTGGAGGATCGCTTGACCAAGCAGCTTTTTAAAGTAGCCTCAACAGTAGAAGTACCGAAAGGGTTGCCGTTTATTCCAGAGGAATTACAGCCTAAAATGAAGTTGGTCACTCGGAAGCCCATTTTACCAAGTCAAGAAGAATTAGATCAAAATAATCGAGCCCATTCAGCTAAGCTGCGTGTGGCGCAAAAAGTACATAAGTGAGGATTGAGATGGCAACTAGAACAAGAACAACTGGCCAGATACTTCAGGCACGAATTCAAAAATTTTCTCGTGTTGAGAAAGCATTTTATGGAGCGATAGTCTTGACAGCGGTTATCTTAGCAACCAGTGTTGTCTTTATGCAAACAAAATTATTGCAGGTGCAACGTGATTTAACGACTGTCAATTCAAAAATTGAAGCAAAGCGCACAGAACTAGATGATGCTAAACAAGAAGTAAACGAATTGATTCGTAGTGAACGTTTGTCAAAATTAGCAAGTTCACAGGAAATGACCCAAAATAATGAAAATATCAGAACGGCGGAATAAAGCATGAATGGACTTAAAAGACAAATTTTAAACCATGCTTTGAAAAATCGGAGAAATCCTAACTATAACCGTAGACGAGTGGGGAAAAACCTAAGCGTTTTGACGGTTTTTGTCTTTTTTGTTTTCTTGATCAATTTTGCAATTATCATTGGAACTGGAAAAAAGTTTGGTGTGAACTTGGCTAAACAAGCAAGTCTGGTGCATCAGGTGACAAGGATTGTACCCGCAAAGCGTGGAACGATTTATGATCGCAATGGTCTTCCAATAGCTGAAGACGCAACTTCCTATAATGTTTATGCTGTTATTGATAAAAACTATAAGTCAGCAACTGGAGAAATTCTTTACGTAGAAGAATCTCAATATGACAAAGTAGCTGAAGTGTTTAATAAGCATCTCGGCATGGATAAGGATTACGTCAAAAAGCAATTATCTCGAAAAAAATTACAGCAAGTTTCATTTGGTTCCCAAGGAAATGGAATCAGTTATAGTAATATGAATACCATTCGTGAGGAATTGAAAAAGGCAAAAATAAAAGGAGTTGATTTTACAACTAGTCCAAATAGAAGTTATAAAAATGGGAATTTTGCTTCAGTGTTTATTGGATTAGCGCAACTTCAGGAAAATAAAGATGGTAGCAAAACGCTTGTTGGTACGACAGGTTTAGAAGCTGCTTTAAATAAGACATTAGCCGGAACAAATGGAGTCATCACCTATGAAAAAGATAAAAACGGAAATATAGTACCAGGATCTGACAAGATTTCAAAGAAAACACAAGATGGAAAAGATATTTATACAACCTTATCCTCAGACTTACAGTCTTTCCTTGAAACGCGGATGAATGCGTTTGTAGAAAAAGCTAAGGGAACTTATGCCAGTGCCACATTAGTCAGTGCAAAAACTGGGGAGATTCTTGCAACGACACAGCGTCCAAGCTTTGATGCTGATACGAAGCAAGATCTGACAAAAGACTTCGCTTGGTCCAGTGCTCTCTATCAAAATCAATATGAACCGGGCTCAACGATGAAAGTCATGACACTTGCTGCGGCGATAGATAACAAGACTTTTCCAGCAAACGAAACCTATAATAATAGTGGGCTGCAAATTGCAGATGTGACGATTCGTGACTGGCTTGTCAATATGGGGCTTTCTGAAGGGCAAACACTAACATATGCCCAAGGTTTTGCCCTTTCTAGTAATGTGGGAATGGCTTCTCTTGAAAAGAAAATGGGAGATGAAAAATGGATAGACTACCTTAGCAAATTTAAATTTGGATTACCCACGCGTTTTGGAATGAATTATGAAGATTACGGTGGTCTTCCGGCAGATAATATCGTAACCTATGCAATGAGTGCCTTTGGTCAGGGAATTTCAGTTACGCAAGTACAAATGTTACGGGCTTTTTCTTCCATAGCCAATGATGGCGTAATGGTTGAACCAAAATTCATTAGTGCTATCTACGATTCAAAAAGTGGTCGTGCACGCAAGAGTTCTACAGAGATTGTTGGCCGTCCTGTTTCAAAAGAGGCTGCTAAGACAACGAGAGATTATATGGTAACTGTCGGTACAGATCCTGTTTACGGAACCTTGTATAGCAAGGCAGAAGGTGGTCCAATTATCAGAGTGCCTAACCAAAATGTGGCGGTTAAATCAGGTACAGCGCAGATTGCAGGTGAAAATGGTAGCGGTTATCTAACAGGTGAAAATGATTACATCTATTCTGTGGTGGCTATGACACCAGCTGAAAATCCCGATTTTATCATGTATGTAACTCTGAAGCAACCTTCAGAATCTTTCCAACCCATTTTCTGGAAAGAAGTTGTTAACCCTGTATTGGAAGAGGCTGCAGCGATGAAAGATACGCTGAACTTGACGACACAATCTCCCGTTCTAAAATCTGTTTCAAAAGAATTGACTTATAAAATGCCCTCCGCTAAGAATACTAGTCCTGGTGATTTGGCTGATGAATTACGACGCAATCTTGTGCAACCTATTGTTTTGGGAACCGGTAAAAATATTAAGAAAGTTTCCGCGAAAGCAGATGAAGAGCTGAAGTCCAACCAGCAAATTCTTATCCTAACAGATGATTTTACAGAAATGCCTGATATGTATGGTTGGACGAAGAAAAATGCTGAAACATTTGGTGATTGGTTAGGCATAAAAGTCCATGTCAAAGGTAAAGGCTCAAAAGTTGTAGCTCAAAGTGTCAGGACCAACGCATCGCTTAAAAAAATAAAAGAAATAACAATTACATTAGGAGATTAGCATGTTACAAGCTATCATTGCAGGTATTGTGACTTTTATTCTAACTTTAGTTGGAATACCTGCTTTTATTCGTTTTTATCACAAAGCCCATATTTCCGGCCAACAAATGCACGAAGATGTGAAACAACACCAAGCAAAAGCTGGAACTCCTACTATGGGAGGAACTGTGTTTTTGCTAGCTTCTGTGTTATCTAGTTTTGTGACAGCTCTCATTTCTAAAGAACTTTCAAGTGCTGCCTTGATGGTACTATTTATTCTGGTTTTGTATGGTATCGTTGGTTTCTTGGATGATTTTTTAAAGGTTTTTCGTAAAATAAATGAAGGTTTAAATCCCAAGCAGAAACTAGCTCTTCAAATTATCGGTGGCATTGTTTTTTACTTCTTTTTTGATACCCACGGTGGGGGAGATTTACTCAATGTTTTTGGTTTCCCACTTCATTTAGGCTATCTTTATATTGCTTTTACTCTCTTTTGGTTGGTTGGCTTTTCCAACGCAGTCAATTTGACAGATGGCATTGATGGATTGGCCAGTATTTCTGTTACAATCAGTTTAGTAGCTTATGCAGTCATTGCGACAGTTCAACATCGTTTAGATATTTTAATTGTTATTTTGAGTATGATTGGTGGTCTGCTTGCATTCTTTATTTTCAATCATAAACCAGCCAAGATTTTTATGGGGGATGTAGGAAGTTTGGCTCTTGGTGGTATGTTAGCAGCAATTTCGATAGCACTTCACCAAGAATGGACGCTTCTTATCATTGGGATTGTCTATGTCTTTGAGACAACTTCAGTTATGATGCAGGTTTCTTATTTCAAACTGACTGGAGGCAAACGGATTTTTCGGATGACACCAGTTCACCACCATTTTGAACTAGGTGGTTTGTCAGGTCATGGTCAAGCTTGGAGCGAATGGAAAGTTGATTTCTTTTTCTGGGGAATCGGTCTTATAACTAGTTTACTAACACTTGCGATTTTATATTTATAAGAGAAATGACTCATTTTAAAGTACTTTAAAATGAGTTTTTTATATAATATCTGACAAATTTTCTAAAAATTCATAATTTATCTTGTATTTATATAAAAAAAGTGTATAATAGGTTCAATATTTAGTCAAAGGAGGGTAGCGGTTGCTGTTTTAATAAAGTAGAGTATCTTATTTTTTTAACTTAAAAAGAATGTTTATTCAACTTAGTCTAGATAGCGGAATTTGTAATTTTTGATTCTTTATGCATAATTAAAACTATTTTGATTGTATAACCCAACAAATGACTATTATTTAAATGGATAATATTTTTTGTTTAAAAATGATTTTTACTTTTTAAAACTGTTTTGGCATAATATGCGATGTAATTAAATGTGATATTAGAGGAGGTTTATCTATGAAATCATCAAAATGGATTATTGCAACGGGAGTTGTGCTAAGCACTGGAATCTTATTAGCAGGTTGTGGCAAGTCAACTTCTAATACGTCAACATACTCATATGTGTATACACAAGATCCAGATACGTTGAATTATCTGATGGCTAATCGTGCGACAACTTCAGATGTTGTGACCAATTTAGTTGATGGATTATTAGAAAATGACCGATACGGAAACTTAGTTCCAGCACTCGCTAAGTCATGGACAGTCTCCAAAGATGGTTTGACCTATACCTATAAATTACGTAAAGACGCAAAATGGTACACATCAGAAGGTGAAGAGTACGCAGGTGTAAAAGCACAAGACTTTGTGACAGGTTTGAAATATGCTGCAGATAATAAATCTGAAGCCCTTTACCTTGTGCAAGATTCTGTCAAAGGATTAGATGCGTATATCAAAGGGGAGACAAAAGATTTTTCAACAGTTGGTGTGAAAGCTGTAGATGATTATACAGTACAGTATACTTTAAGTCGTACGGAACCTTATTGGAATTCAAAAACAACTAATAATATTCTCTTTCCAGTGAATTCGGACTTTTTGAAATCGCAAGGAAAGAATTTTGGTTCTGTGAAACCGAGTAGCATTCTTTACAACGGTCCATATCTGCTGAAGTCTTTGACGGCTAAATCCTCTATGGAATTTGCTAAAAATCCTCATTACTATGATAAAAAGAATGTTCACTTGGACAATATCAAATTGACTTATTATGATGGATCAGACCAAGAAGCGCTTATCCGAAACTTCACAGATGGCGCCTATAGTGCGGCTCGTCTCTATCCAAATAGTTCAAGTTTTGCTTCTGTCAAGAAACAATATGCCAACAATATCATCTATAGTTTACAAGATGCAACTAGTTATTATTACAATTTTAACTTAAATCGTCAGTCTTACAATCACACATCTAAGAAAACAGATGCTCAAAAATCTTCAACGCAAGAAGCGGTACTAAACAAAGCCTTTCGTCAAGCTATCAACTTTGCTTATAACCGCACTTCTTACGGTGCACAAAGTAATGGGAAAGATGGTGCAACAAAGGTGTTGCGGAACACGCTCGTGCCACCAACATTTGTTTCCATTGGAGATAAGACTTTTGGCGATGTGGTATCCTCTAAGTTAGTAAATTATGGTTCAGAATGGTCTAATATGAATCTGACTGATGCGCAAGATGCTTACTACAATCCAGAAAAAGCAAAAGCTAAATTTTCTCAGGCAAAAGCAGAATTGCAGGCCAAAGGTGTTCAATTTCCCATTCACTTAGACGTACCAGCTGATCAAACTAGTAAAATCGGTGTTCAGTGGGAAAGTTCTATGAAACAATCTGTTGAGTCTGTCTTAGGAGCCGATAATGTTGTGATTGATATTCAGCAGATGAGCTCAGATGAACTGAACAATATCAGTTATTTTGCCAATACTGCCGCTCAAAAAGATTATGACTTGTACAATGGCGGTTGGTCAGGAGACTATCAAGACCCATCCACTTATCTAGATACCTTGAATACTAAAAATGGTGGTAGTTTGCAGAACTTTGGCTTAGAACCAGGTCAAGAGAATGCTAAGATAAAGGCTGTTGGTTTGGATACCTATACTACAATGCTTGAGGAAGCAAATGCTGAAACCAATGAGACGAAGCGTTATGAAAAATATGCTGAAGCACAAGCGTGGTTGATTGATAGTGCTTTGACAATGCCCAATCTCTCTCTTGGAGGGACGCCGTCTGTGACAAAGACTGTTCCGTTTAGTCGTTCGTATTCTCTGGTAGGGATTAAAGGTGGTTCAAGCAACTACTTTAAATATGTTGAATTACAAGATAAAATTGTGACGACTAAAGAATACGAAAGTGCTAAAAAGAAATGGCTGAAAGAAAAAGAAGCGTCTAATCAAAAAGCACAAGATGATTATGAAAATCATGTAAAATAAAACGGGTACAAGAAATTTCTATGAACGATAAGTTTCATAGAAGTTTCTTTTTTGTACGAAAAGAGCTGTTTTAAAACGATACTGCTTAAAATGCATGTTTCGGATTGTTTACTGACAGTTCCATTTTTTCAAAAAAATTTCTTGACAAGGTGGTTCTATCTTGTTATACTAATAAAGTACTCAATCGCGGGGATGGCGGAATTGGCAGACGCGCAGGACTAAGGATCCTGTGACCGCTTTAGGTCGTGAGGGTTCAAGTCCCTCTCTCCGCATCAGATAGGCTGGCTTCGGTCAGTTTTTTTATTTTGCCATTTTGAAATATGAGAATGAGAAAATTGTTTTATATGAGAAAACGCTTAAAAGATTAGGAAATGCTGGTATTTTTTCCTGAAAAGTGATAAAATAAACAATGTAAGTGGGGAAACCCATAAAAATAAATAGGAGGCCTAATACTAATGGCAATCGTTTCAGCAGAAAAATTTGTCCAAGCAGCTCGTGACAATGGTTATGCAGTTGGTGGATTTAATACAAACAACCTTGAGTGGACTCAAGCTATCTTGCGTGCAGCAGAAGCTAAAAAAGCTCCAGTTCTTATCCAAACTTCTATGGGTGCTGCTAAATATATGGGTGGTTATAAAGTATGTAAACTCCTCATTGAAAGCCTTGTAGAATCAATGGGAATTACTGTACCAGTTGCTATTCACCTTGACCATGGTCATTATGAAGATGCACTTGAATGTATCAAAGTTGGTTATACTTCAGTTATGTTTGATGGTTCTCATCTTCCAGTTGAAGAAAACCTTGAAAAAGCTCGTAAAGTGGTTGAATTTGCGCATGCAAATGGAGTATCAGTGGAAGCTGAAGTTGGCACAATCGGTGGCGAAGAAGACGGTATCATCGGTGACGGTGAATTGGCTCCAATCGAAGATGCAAAAGCAATGGTTGAAACTGGAATTGACTTCCTTGCAGCAGGTATTGGGAACATTCACGGACCATATCCAGCTAACTGGAAAGGTCTTCACCTTGATCACTTGCAAAAATTGACAGAAGCTGTTCCTGGCTTCCCAATCGTATTGCACGGTGGTTCAGGTATTCCTGATGACCAAATCCAAGCAGCTATCAAATTGGGTGTGGCAAAAGTTAACGTGAACACTGAATGTCAAATTGCTTTTGCTAAAGCTACTCGTAAATTTGCTGCTGAATACGAAGCAAACGAAGCAGAATACGATAAGAAGAAACTCTTTGACCCACGTAAATTCTTGAAACCAGGTTTCGAAGCAATTACAGAAGCTGTTGAAGAACGTATCGACGTATTCGGTTCAGAAGGTAAAGCTTAATTAAGCTTACCAAATAAAAAAGAAAATCTCGCTTTGGCGGGATTTTCTTTTGACTTGAGTTGTTTGTGATGTAGTATAGGATTCATTATTTTTTCTTTTCCTCTTGACAAATCAAATTTGCATGCTAGAATAGATTTATACGTTTATTTCGCCGATTTAGCTCAGTTGGTAGAGCAACGCACTCGTAACGCGTAGGTCGTAGGTTCAAGCCCTATAATCGGCATCATTGAAGGTCTTCATTGAATTGAAGGCTTTTTTGTTGTTTATACAGTACGTAAAAAGGGGCTATAATCTGGTCAGCTCATGAAAAACAAGTAAGCTATTCAGATTTCACGACCACTTACCTATCCAAATGAACCACTTACTGAAAAGCTCTTGAATTTCATGCGACAATTGTTATAATAAAATAAAGAAAAGCGAGGGGAGCGTTTATGAAAATTCGAGTAGAGTTAGATTCGAATCTGGAAGAAGCAGAAATTGTCATTAAGGCACCTCGCTTTGATGAACAGATAGAGCGCATTCAACGTTCTTTGGAAGAAGTTGCCAAGCCATCTATACTTTTTTACAAAGATACGAGTGAATATTATGTTGATTTAGCAGATATCCTCTTCTTTGAAACGGATGGAAATAAAATTTTTGCGCATGCTCGAAATAATGCTTATGAAGTCAAACTGAAATTGTATGAGCTAGAAGAATGTTTGCCGCGGTATTTCTGTCGTATTTCTAAATCAACGATTACGAATATTAAAGCAATTTATTCATTAGAAAAGTCTTTTTCAGGAACTAGCAGTATTCGCTTTTATGATACCCATAAGCAAGTACATGTATCTAGGCATTATTTTCAATTCTTAAAAGAAAAATTAGGTGAAATGAGGTAAATATTATGAGAAAAACATTATTTGGAGTAGGGCTTTTAGTACTGGCTGGTTGGATACTGTTGCAAGGGAATTTTGGTATACCATCTATTCGCTTCAATTTTTGGCCACTACTTATTGTGTTGGTTTTTGCTTACCTTGCACTTGAAAATTTTTGGAGAGGAAATTTATCTGGCGGGGTTATTTTAGCCATTATTTCCCTAATCGTTGCAAATAGCAGCTATCACTTTTTGCCCATCTCATCTGGAACGATTTTCCTAGCAGGGATTTTGGCTTCTATTGGTATTGGATTGATTTTCAAACCAAAACGAATTTGGGGTATTTATCATGGTCAAAATGCTCGTCGTGTCATAAATGGAGACATCAATTTTGGAAGTGGTACACGCTATATCCATTCGGATGATTTTACTTATGAAACACTAGATTGTGCTTTTGGGAATGCTACGGTTTATTTTGACAATGCTATCATTAAAGGAGACTCTGCAACTTTTGATATTGATGTATCTTTTGGGAATGCTACATTATATGTACCAAGTAATTGGCGTGTAGAGTTAGATGTGGATAATGCTTTTGGTACAGTGACGAATCCCCGTAATATCAATGAGAAAGATAAGACTCTTTATGTAAAAGGAGATGTATCTTTTGGTCGCTTAGGAATTATTTATATTTAAAATTTAAGAAAGTCACTGATCTACTTGAATTTTGAAATATAAGAAAAATAGTCTTGCAAAATCTTAAAAATTGTGATAAAATTTTACGGTATGTGGTATAAAGCCCGTGAAACTAATCAGGAGGACAAGTATAAATGGCAAAAGTATGTTACTTTACAGGTCGTAAAACCGTATCAGGAAACAACCGCTCTCACGCAATGAACCAAACAAAACGTACTGTGAAACCAAATCTTCAAAAGGTGACAATCTTAGTTGATGGTAAACCTAAGAAAGTTTGGGCTTCAGCACGCGCCCTTAAATCTGGCAAAGTTGAACGCGTTTAATTAACGAAAGGATGGACCTTTGAGAGGTTCATTTTCTTTTGCATAAGAAAGCGGATTACGGATATGTTTGTTTTAAGATAAGTAAAAGAAACATTCCATATTGATTGAATCCTTTTTAATAATGTACTCTCTCTTGTACAGTCCGCGTAAAATATGGTAAAATAAACTATAAAATACTTTTGAGGTAGAAATTATGACTGTAAAAATCAATACAAAAGATGGTCAAATCGAGCTGACAGATGATGTTATTGCGACAATCGTTGGCGGAGCGGCAACTGAAATTTTTGGTGTAGTCGGAATGGCCAGTAAAAATGCCATTAAGGATAATTTCCAAGCTTTGTTGGGCAAAGAAAATTATGCAAAAGGTGTTGTAGTAAAAACAACGGAAGAAGGAAGCATTGCTGTTGATGTGTATACAGTTTTGAGCTATGGTACTAAGATAAGTGAAGTGTCTAAAAATATTCAAGAGCGTGTGAAATTCAGTCTTGAGAATCAGCTTGGAATTACTGCTGAAACAGTAAATGTCTATATCCAAAATATTAAAGTTGTAGGAGAATAATCGTGTCAAATATTACTACTAGTTTATTTCAAGAAATGGTGCAGTCTGCATCTACTCGTTTGAATAAACAGGCTGAATATGTCAATTCTTTAAATGTTTTTCCTGTGCCGGATGGTGACACAGGTACCAATATGGGAATGACCATTGAAAATGGAGCAAAGGAAGTTGCAGATAAATCTGCTTCTACTGTTGGTGAAGTGGCTGGAATTTTTGCAAAAGGTCTCTTGATGGGGGCGCGTGGGAATTCTGGTGTTATTACTTCACAGCTTTTCCGTGGTTTCTCTCAGAGTGTGAAAGAAAAGGAAGAATTAACAGGACAAGATTTAGCTCTTGCTTTTCAGTCTGGAGTTGAAGTGGCCTACAAAGCTGTGATGAAGCCTGTTGAAGGAACGATTTTAACTGTTTCTCGCGGGGCTGCAATCGGTGCTAGAAAAAAAGCAGAAGAAACAGACGATGCTGTTGAGGTGATGAAGGCTGCTCTTGAAAGTGCTAAGATAGCTCTTGCGAAGACACCAGATATGCTTCCGGTCTTAAAGGAAGTGGGAGTTGTGGACTCTGGTGGTCAAGGTTTGGTGTTCATCTATGAAGGCTTTTTGGCAGCGTTGACAGGTGAATACATTGCATCTGAAGAGTTTCAGGCAACGCCTGCAACAATGACGGAAATGATTAATGCAGAGCATCATAAGTCAGTAGCGAGTCATGTGGCAACAGAAGACATCAAATTCGGTTA
Source organism: Streptococcus sp. HMSC034B05 (assembly GCF_001809055.1). Lineage (NCBI taxonomy): Bacteria > Bacillati > Bacillota > Bacilli > Lactobacillales > Streptococcaceae > Streptococcus > Streptococcus sp. HMSC034B05. The sequence continues at coordinate 61,457 of NZ_KV795590.1, forward strand.
TTGTACTGAAATCATGGTGGCTTTGAAAAAAGGTCCAACGTATGTAAAAGAATTTGATTATGATGAATTTCGCAATTATTTGAATGAATTGGGGGACTCACTCCTTGTCGTCAATGATGACGAAATTGTAAAGGTTCATGTCCACACGGAAGATCCAGGTTTAGTCATGCAGGAAGGCTTAAAATATGGAAGCCTTGTCAAAGTCAAAGTAGATAATATGCGCAATCAACATGATGCACAAGTTGAAAAGGAAGAGCGTGAGAACAAGCAAACTGCTGAAGAAAAGGAGTATGCTGTTATTGCAGTTGTGGCTGGTGAAGGTTTGGCAGAAATCTTTAAGGCACAAGGAGTAGACTACATCATCTCCGGTGGTCAAACGATGAATCCTTCAACAGAAGATTTTATTAAGGCAGTTGAACAGGTCAATGCTCGCCATATCATTATCTTGCCAAACAATAAGAATATTTTCATGGCGGCACAATCGGCAGCTGAGGTAATTGAACAACCTGCTGCAGTAATAGAAACAAGAACGATTCCGCAAGGTTTAACAAGCCTATTGGCTTTTGATTCAAGTAAATCTATTGAGGAAAATCATGACCGAATGACGGCTGCTCTTACGGATGTGATAAGTGGTAGTGTGACAACAGCTGTTCGCGATACAACGATTGATGGATTGGAAATTCATGAAAACGATAATCTTGGTATGGTAGATGGAAAAATTGTTGTGTCTAATCCGGATATGTTGACAACATTGAATGAAACATTCAGTAAAATGTTAGATATAGACAGCGAAATTGTGACGATTTACATCGGTGAAGATGGAAGTGAAGATTTGGCCAATGAATTGGCTCAAGATATTACTGAAAAATTTGAAGATGTAGAAGTGGAAATCCATAAAGGTGGACAACCAGTTTATCCATATCTTTTTAGTGTTGAATAAAATCAAAGAATCATTGAAAGGCGACTCAACCGAGTCGCCTTTTTTGTGACATTTGTCATGTGAAACGATGACAAAATCATCTAGTTGGAATTTTTGACAAAATATATAATAGAATTATCAAAAGGAAAGGCAGCTGGTTTATGAAAAAGATGTTCAGCTCTCTATATTTTAGTGATTCAGCAATCAATGAGAATTGGTCATTATAATGTAATATCTTGATGAAGACTGATAACGAGTATTCTGTACAGCTTGTTCTTTGGAAGTAGGATTTCCAATCAAGATAGGACTGCTGGTATTTTACACTATTTTTGGAGTGTCTTTGCAATCTTGATTGCTCAGTCTTTATGTATGTACTTATAAAGGAGGAAAAAGATGAATTTGATTAAAGTAAAGGATTTGTCCAAAGAGATTCGTGGGAAAGAAATTTTGAAAAATATTTCTTTTACAATTAACGATGGAGAATGTGTGGCGTTGATTGGTCCAAATGGTGCTGGGAAAACGACACTAATGGATTGCTTGTTGGGCGATAAGTTTCTTACAGGTGGACAGGTCAGGATTCAGAGTTTGCAGTCGACAAATAATCAATTGAAACAGGTAGTTGCTATTTTGCCACAAGAAAACACAGTCGTGGCAGATTTGAAGGTAAATGAACTATTAAACTTTTTCCAAAGTATTTACCCAAATAGTCTGAGCGATCAGGAAGTTGATATTCTGTTGAAATTTACGGATAAGCAAAAAGAACAGTTGGCCAGTAAATTATCTGGTGGTCAAAAACGGTTACTTTCTTTTGTTTTAGCTCTTATCGGGCGTCCAAAGATACTCTTTTTAGATGAACCAACTTCTGCTATGGATACTTCTACAAGACAGCATTTTTGGGAAGTTGTGGATGAACTAAAGAAAAATGGTGTGACTATTGTTTATTCTTCTCACTATATCGAAGAAGTGGAGCATACAGCGGATCGTATTTTAGTGCTACATAAGGGAGAACTAATCCGAGATACGACGCCGTATGCCATGCGTAGTGAGGAACAGGAAAAACACTTCACTATTCCACTTTCTTACCGAGCTATTGTAGAAAACTTACCTGAAGCAACCGAAATCGAAATCAAGCAAAGTGCTCTGTCCTTTGCAACTAAAGAGGCCAGTAAAGTATGGCAAGTCTTGATTCATAATGGCTGTACGATTGAGGAAATTGAAGTACGCAACCGAACGTTGTTGGATAGTATTTTTGAGACAACATAAGAATAGGAGTTTGTGATGAAACAATTGATGAGTTTAATGGAAATCGAATTGATATTGGCAAAACGACAAGTGACTTACTATTTATTGTCTATTGGGATGCCGACGGATTTTTATCTATTGTTCTCTGGAATATACTCTACCAAGTAATTTTTTGCGAGATTATTTGTTTTCAATGACAGCCTTTAATATGATGTCAACAGCTTTCTTCTCTTTTCCTAGTACATTGCATACAGATAAAATTAGTAATTGGCAGAAAACAATCGTTCATTCTCCTGTTTCTGTGGTAGAATATTATATATCTAAGTTTTTGGCGATGATGATAGATTACTTGCCTGCGATTACAGTCGTATTTTCAGTTGGGCATATCGTCCGTCATGTGAATGTGCCAATGATGGATTGGTTTGTATCGGCAGGGATATTGATGATGGGGAGTGCAGCCTTTGTTGTACTTGGACTGTTGCTAGCGCTGATTCCGAATACACAGTTTGTTTCTGTGATTGGCAATATTGTTTATATGACCTTAGCTATTCTCGATGGGCTTTGGTTTCCATTGACGATGTTTCCGAGTTTGATGCAGGCAATCGGCAAAACTTTGCCAACTTATCAATTGATGAACTTGATTTCTGTCTATTTGAACCAGCATCGTCTTGATTGGGGTTCTGTACTCTAACTTAGTTGTATTTACCTTGTGTGTGAGTGGTTTGATTTTGTGCATAAAAAACGGATTGAGGTAAAATAATTTGATGTGGGAAAAATTTAAAAATATTCACCATGTGTTTCATGTTGCTGTAGTTTTTATCTTTTTTCCGATAGCGGGTGTCACAAGTGGTGATTACCCGCTTTTAACCTTGCTGTGGACAGCTATTTTTATCGGTGCGTATTATACGATTTTGCTAAGTAATCATAAAATGTTTCAACAGATTTCGTGGTTGATTTTACTTGTCTATACTTTCTATAGCTCGATTTAGTTGAATTCTGGTTTTGTCTGGTACATTTTTTATCTTTCCAATCTTTTTGTTTATCATTTTAAGGAGATGTCTTTTAAATCCTGGCGCTTTGGGAGTTTTTTGACCTTGCAACCCCTTCTTCTAATTAGTCTTTATATGAAAAATCCAGTTGATATCTCCTATCTTTCGTTTTTATTGGTTACTTTTCTATTTTCAGACTTAATGACTTTTGGTCTTCATCGAATACAGCTTTCTGAGCAAATCAAGGAAGAAAAAATGAAGCAAAACGCTGGCACTGCACCCCCAAAATGGGACAGTAGAAAAACACTATTAGTGGATATGTCAAGAAAAAGTAGACACAAAGTTAAGTGGATTAGAGACTATTTGTCTCAAATTCTATTGGTGACCGATATCCTAATGCAGAATGAAGATGTTTTGGATTATAATAGGTTTCAATGTATTTAAAGATTTCAAGTTGAGCTTGTTCAATGGATGCAAAATGTGCATCGTTGACAAGCTCTCTTTTTAATGTTTTATAAAAGGATTCCATAAGGTAAGGGTTCTCTTTTCGACTCATGTTAGATTTGCATTTTTTCTTCCTAAGCAAGTCTTGGAATCGTGCTCCGGTATATTGTGAACCTTGATCTGTATGGACTATTAATCCTTCCTTAGGTCTTTCTCTATGATAAGCTTGATTAAAAGCATCTGTTACCAACTGGTCTTGCATGCGATTTCCCATCGCCCAACCTACAATTTTTCTGCTATAGATATCTATAAAGAC
>NZ_KV795590.1:65466-124947 GCF_001809055.1 Streptococcus sp. HMSC034B05
ATTTGGACGTGTCAATGAGGAACGCCGACGGTTATAGTACTTGTATTTATAGCGGCTTCCTTTAGCATAGAGACAAAGTTCATGAAGTAATCTACCAACACGTTTACGATTGACCTTTATCCCTTGTCGATAGAGTTCTTGAGTGATTCGGACACTACCATAGCGTTCTTTATGGTCATAGAAAATAGCCTTAATAATCTCCTTTAATGTTTCATTCTCTATCTGTCTTGAAGATGGCTTACGTTTTAGATAGGTATAGAAACCTGAACGAGATACTTGAAGTGTTTGACAATCATGATTAATATTTAAGCTAGAACTATTTTCCTTTAAAAATTGGAATTTTATTTTCGTTTTGGCTCCAAGAAGACCTGGAACTTTTTTAGAAGAACTAATTCCTCTTGTAATATCTTATTTTCTTTTTCGAGTTTTTTAATCTCAAATTGAGCATGATGAAGAGCGCTCCCATGACCTGGGAATGCACTTTCTCCATATTTTTCATATTATTGAACCCAACGATATAAACTATTTGGATGAATTCCTAAAGTCGAACTAACGCTTTTTACAGACTGCTCTTCCTCTGTAATGAGTCTGACAGCAGAGAGTTTAACTGCTTTATCAAATATAATGATTTCCCTCGTTTTCACTTAACTTTGTGTCTACTTTTTCTTGACATATCCAACAGAAGTGGTTTTCTTGTGTCTCATTTTATGGAGCTAGTACCTGCTCAACTTAATCTTTTTTTAGCAGAAAATAAGCGCAATCGAATCGGACGTGATTTGCACGACAGTTTAGGACACACCTTTGCCATGCTGAGTTTGAAAACAGAATTAGTCCAACAACTTCTCAAGATGAGTCAATATGAGCAAGCAGGTAAAGAATTGGCAGAAGTACATGACATTAGCAAGCAATCAATGGCTGATGTGAGACGAATTATTGATAATTTGAAAAGTCGAACTTTGCATGAAGAGTTGATAACGATTCAGACCATGTTGGAAATGAGTGATGTTCGTGTTCATTTGGACAATCAGCTCAATATAGCTAGTATTTCACCTAGCATGCAATCCAGCATTACTATGATTTTACTAGAATTAGCAACAAATATTATCAAGCATGCTCAAGCTAAACATTGTATAATTTATCTCATTTCAGATGCAAGGAACTTGATTCTTGATGTGGAAGATGACAGAATAGGTTTTGAGGAAATAACAGGAAAGGAGTTACATTCTATTCGTGAGCGCTTAACGATTTTGTCTGGTAATGTAGAGATTTTAAATCACCGCAAGCCAACTAAAATTCAAGTGGTGATAGCAATAGAGGAGTAAAAGATGAAACTTTTAGTAGCAGAAGATCAAAGTATGTTACGAAATGCTTTGTATCAATTATTGAACATGCAGCCAGATGTGGAAGAAGTCTATCAAGTAGCAAATGGTCAGGAATCGATAGAGTTACTACAATTTCAAAAGGTAGATGTGGCTATGTTAGATGTAGAAATGTCGAAAAAAACAGGCTTGGAAGTGTTGGAGTGGCTAAAAGAGTAATACTCTGAAATAAAAGTGATTATCGTTACTACTTTTAAACGTTCAAAATATTTTGAAAGGGCTGTGAAAACCGATGTGGATGCTTGTGTTTTAAAGGAGCGCAGCATTGCAAATCTGATGAAAACGATTCACACCGCCTTAGAGGGGAAAAAAGAGTATTCGCCTGAGCTGATGGAAGTCATGATGACGAGTAAGAATCCCTTTTCTAATCAAGAGACTTCGGTATTAAAAGCGGCAGCAGCAGGACTTCCAAGTAAAGAGATTGCTCAGAAATTTTACTTGTCACACGGAACAGTCCGAAATTATATGTCAAGTATTTTAACAAAATTGGCAGCAGAAAATCGAGTCGAAGCAGTTCGGATTGCTTAAGAAAATGGCTGGTTGTAGAAATAGAGTTGTTCGAAGATAGAAATTTATCTGACTCAAAGTTCACCGGATTATGTGTTTTCTATTGTGAATAAAAAACACATAATTATATACAAAATAAAGTATTTATACTGCAAAAAAGAAAAAAATTACTCAAAAAGTAGTTTGAAAAAGTTTACTTGAAAACGCTTTTCTTATATAATATATTTTGATAGAAATTGGACGATTGTCTTACTACAAAGTACAAAGATTAGCTAGCTTTTGCTTTGTACGATGTTATTATCTGAGGTTAGGCTGTTTTAAGTCTACTAGATTAGAATTGATATCATGACTCAGCCAATGTTTGATTCCCTAACTTCTATCACAATTTGTAATATTACACATCATTTTATAAGGAGGTAAAATCTATGTTGAAATTTTCTTCAAATGTTTTAGCTACTAGTGTGGCAGATACAACACAAGTTGCGCCTGGCGGATGTTGCTGCTGTAGTTGTACATGCTGCTTCTCTATATCAGTAGGTGGAAATTCAACTGGTGGTTCAACAACTTTACCATCACCAGGTAAATAATGCTATCAAATATTATCCAGAGAGTTGATACATTCACTAATTGCTAGCTATTAGTAGAACCTAATAAAAGCTTTCTGGATGATATTTGCTTTGATAAAATTAGGTACAATTAGATATTTACATAACCTAGTTTAACTATTTGGTAGTAATTCATTGGTATCATATGTGTTAATGAATTACTACTCTTTATTATTGTAAGAGTAGAAAGGTATGTATGTCATTTTTTTCAAAGGATAATATCCGTTCGACTGTTCCAAGACATCTTACAGGAGAAGAAGCTCGTCAATTATTTGAATTTAATACCAATTACTTCTCTTTCTCGGATTATCATCATCAAACTGTTTTAAAAACATCAAAGCAATTAGTTGCTCAACATCTAATGCCTTATGAAAGCGATAATTTAAGTCAAGAATTTTTAATGAATTATAAGGCTAATAATGATTACTTGGGTTTTAAAATGAGTGTTTCCGAATTTTTTACAGACTCAGCTGTCACAAATTTTACCAATAGTTCTTATTTTGAAGATTTTCAAGATGTTATAGCATTGCCTCAAGCCAAAAAGTTAGCTCCCTCCTTATCTACCTGTATTGTGAATAGACGTAGCCACCGCCGGTTCAAAGCAATGAAAATGCCAAAACAAGATTTAGCGAATTTACTTTACTATGCTTGTGGTGTCAGTGGGGAAGCAACTGTTAAGCAAGAGATTCAAAAAAAAGTTGCTTTAAGAAACTGTGCCTCTGGGGGAGGACTATATCCGATTACTCTCTATTTTTATGCGAGACAAGTTGAAGGATTAGAAGATGGTTATTATGAATATTTACCCTATCAACATGCTTTGAGATGCCATATCATTGCTCCAGCAGAAGATATGAGAGCTCTTGCAGAGTTTGGAGCAATCAATGCAGAAGATAGCAATCTTATTTTTATGTATGCCTATAATTATCTAAAAAACACTAGAAAATATGGTAATCAAGCAACGGTTTATGCATTTATTGAAGCTGGTGAAATAGCTCAAAATATTCAATTGGTCTCTACAGCGTTGATATATGGCAGTTTGGATATTGGTGGATACAATAAAGAATATATAGAAGAAAAGTTAGGTCTAGATGGAATTAATCATCATGTGATACATATGACTGTTGTCGGAAATAAGGAGTTTTAATGAAATATCAATTAAATAGTAATGTTCGAATTGTTCAATTCAATGAAATATTTTGTTTTAGAAAAGGAATTTGGGACTTTAATGAAGCTACTTTGGACATTCGTCAAGAATCTCAAGTATTAAAAGCAGTCTATTGCGAGATGATTTCTGCGTTGTTTAAAGGACAAGCAATTGATATTACTGCTTTTGAAGAACGTTTAGATGCAGATGATTTTGCGAAATTATCTCAGGTTATTGAAGCATTGTATTATAGTGATTTGCTGATGCAAGAAGATAAGTATGCCATTCAAGAAAATATGATGCAAATTTTAATGGGAGGCTCTCGTTTTCTTGCAGAAGATGGACAAGAAATGAATACAGCTTCAATATTATTTATCAGCGATGTTGATTTTGTAAATGATTCTGCCTGTGAATTAGCAAAAGTGATGGGAGTGAACATTGAGGTTGCAAGTGATGAACTAAAATCGAAAATTCAAACTACTGATGTGTCATCGCGTCTGGATGCTTTAGTTCATCGACAAAATATGCAGATATTGATAGAAGAATTAAAAGTTTATCAAGCTATTGTTGTATGTCAAGAGCGACTCAACATAACAATGATGCGTCATCTAAACGAAGTCATTGTTTCTTTGAAACAGCAGTTGATTGTTGGGTTTGTGGATGGTCCATTTATCCATGCTTGTACTTTGAATCCACCACACACAGCAGATTTCGATAGTTTGGAACGACGTGTTTTAGCGCGTTTACAAGATCATACTTTGTATCAACATTTTGCAAATCAACTATTACCACCTACACAATCTGTCAGTCAGGCATTTTTACCACTATTGAATATCCTAATGAATTTAGTCATTAGTGAAGCTTTTTTAGTAGCTCGTACGGGAAATTCAAAATTTGAGGGACGCCTGTTAAGTATCTACTTACCTACTTTGGAAATTCAAGTGCAAGATATTTTGAAAATGGCTAATTCTCAAACGCAAGGTGCCTTAGCAAAACTTAGATATGAGGATCAGCAAATTTCAACACGTGAAATAGTTAGAAATTTGTTGAGAGAAGACAAGGAATAGATGTATGTTAAACTTTTATCCATCATTTAATCATATTTTTTCAGAATTTAAAGCGATAAGTGGTAATCGAACAGGGATTTTAAATCAATCTCAAGTTCCTATCTGTAATCATCCTCATGATGTTTATTTAAAAAGTGTAACGGGGCAGATGCCAGAGTATCATAAACAATTTATTGGTGAAAATAGTCAAGTTAGTTACCATATTATTGGATATGGGAGCCACTACGAAGAAGCATTAATTAAGTACGTAGGCGAGAGTATTGAGCGTTATGCAACAATTATTGCTGGGGATTTATTAGCAGATCAGATTGTTTATGCTTCGTATGAGGAATTAAGCAAAACGAATCGTGTTATGCCGTTAGAGTATTTACGTGTTTTTACGAAAGAGCAGATTGAACAAAATATTGCTTTGAATATGACAATGTGTCAAAAGGAAGTAACAGAAAAAGATATTTTGGGCTGGGTAAAATGTCCCATGCTTTTTGAAGATGAAGAAATGTATATTCCTGTCCAAATGCTTTGTGTAGGTTATAAACCCAATCATGAAATAGGTGAGCAGTATGTTATTCCAGGTTTTTCAACAGGAACAGCTTCTCATAAAACGTTGGAAGCTGCTATGTGTAACAGTGTTATTGAATATTTGCAAATTGACTCAATGATGCTAAGCTGGCATACTAAAAAACCTTGTTGCCGTATTGAAATTGATGATCCAGAGATTTTAGCTATCTTAGAAGATGCGCATTTAGGTAAGGACAGCCTTTATGAGATTATTCCGATTGATATGACAATTGGTGAGGACAATCCTCTTTATACTTTTGGTATTATTTTGAAAAATAAATATCAAGAAGCACCTTATCTTTTGTTTGGAGTTCAAGCGGGTCTTGATCCGAAGCACACACTTCTTAGAGGAATTATGGAAGCTGCTGCTATTAGTTATAGTTACTATTATAATTTACTCTATAATCAAGCAGCTTTGGTCAATATTGAAAGTGAGAGTCCACAATTTCTAGATTTGGACAGTAACGTTTTCTACTATGCACATCCCAAGAATCTAGAGGAGAAATGGCAAGCTTTTGAACCACTTATTTCTGGGAACGTCACACTAAGTGAACTAGAGAATCATAGTGGCAAGAATAAAAAAGAAGATTTAAAGATTTTACTTGCTTATGCGAAGAAAGTCAGTCCCAATGCAGTCTTTTTAGATATGACTCCACCAGAAGCGACTGAAAAAGGATGGTATGTTACACGTGTCTTAATGCCAGATTTGCTTGAAATGTGTATTCCAGCTTTTCCATTTGCAAATCATCCGCGTATGAGACAGTTTGGAGGTGTGACGAATGAATTTGTACACCCAATGCCTTAGTCTATGTTTTTTATTAGTTAGTTTAAATCCATCTATTCCTATGCAGGCGATTTTTGGAAGTAATCCAAATGGTTATGGATTTGATTTGTCTCGATTTTTAAAAGCAGTCAATATTTATTATTTATTGATATTTTTGAGCCTCAACTTGCTGCATCCTCAACTGATTCACTTTCGTGGGCAAGTAAGTTTAACCTATCTATTTCTTGCTATTTGCTTGATGATTGGAATATTTATTTTGGAAGTTAGTTTCTCGTATAGTCTTCGTTGTTTAAAAGCTAAAAAGTGGCTATTGTTGAAAATTTCTTTTGTGGGAGCGGCTTCTCATCCTATTGATGTTGCACTGACGCTTTTTTTAGCCTTTTTTGAGGAAATAACCTATCGTTTGGTATGGTTTGAAATTCTCTTGCAAAATTGGAAATTACCATTTGTTTTGGTGCTCATCATTACTACCGTTTTTTATGCCTTCAATCACCTTCTAATGGGAAAAGAGATTGTGTATGCAAAATTATTAACAGGTTTTCTGTATGGTATGATTTATTATTGGAGTGGGAATATTTGGTTGGTTCTCCTTGTGCATGTTGGTGGTAATTTATGGATTGACTGCCTGAGCATTTATCAAGCGAAAAAGGAGAGAGTCTTATGACAATCATTGTGATAACTGTAGCTCTGATTTTTCTTGCTTGTGTTACCTTTTGGCTAAACAGAGATCATTTGAGACTATTGAGACGTTGGCACTTGCACCATGCTAGTTCTTTACCTTATCATCAAATGATTGAAATCATTTTATTAGGTGTTCAATTCTGTCTGATTCTTGCTTGTTTCCTGCTTTTAAACGTAGGGAAAAGTGAAATCAATTTTACTCTGTTTTTGGGACAGCTAAATTGGAATTGGCGATTTTTCTTATTTTTACTATTATACTTATTAGCCTTAATAGAAGTTACAATGTTTGTTTTAATTGGGTTATTAGAGGTTGTTTTTAAAGTAGACAGTCGAGTAATTTTTCAAAAAATGGCATGGCTAGCATTTTCCAAACAACAACCGTTGCTTAGTTTTGCTTTGATTTTATTGACCACTTTGACAGATGCTATTCTCTATTTTGGAATTCTAAATCTTTTTTTTAGAAAAATGAGCTTAAATTTACCTATTGTTGTGCTTAGCTTTTCTGTTGTAAAAGCTTGCTCTTTTAAAGGTAATTTAGAAAGAATGGCAGCATTGTTACTCTTTTTAAATATAGGTATTTGGTGTATGGTAGCTACCATAGTATATGGTTGGCTAGTTGGTGCGTTACTTCTCGGTTTAACTTACATGATGATTAGTTTTAAAGAACAACATAGATAAATTGAAGAAAGGGATCAGTTATGAGTCTTGTAGAATTAACAGATGTTACCAAAGTGTATTCAGGAGGGAAAACAGCGGTTGATCACGTATCTTTTTCACTTGAAAAAAAAGGAATTTATGGATTATTGGGGCCAAATGGTGCTGGAAAATCGAGTCTAATCAATTTGATTTTAGGATTAACTCCAACGACATCTGGAAAGATTAGTTTGTTTGGTCAATCAATAAAAGCTATTAAAAAAGTAAGTTCAAAGATTGGTTATGTCCCACAAGATATTGCTATTTATCCAGATCTTACAACTTATGAAAATGTAGAATTATTCGGTTCACTTTATGGTTTAAAGGGAGCAACACTAAAAGAAAAGGTACTGGAAAGTTTAGAATTTGTGGGCTTGACCGATCAAGCCAAAAATTTTCCACGTCAATTTTCAGGTGGAATGAAGCGACGCTTAAACATTGCATGTGCTCTGGTTCATTCTCCGCAGTTGATTATATTTGATGAACCTACAGTGGGAATCGATCCACAATCACGTAATCATATTCTTGAGTCGATTCGTCTTCTCAATGATCGAGGTACAACGGTTATTTATACAACTCATTATATGGAAGAAGTAGAAGCGCTATGTGATTATATTTATATCATGGATCATGGAAAAGTGATCGAAGAAGGAAGCATGGGTGATTTAGAAAAACGCTATGAAAAAGACTTTGCTCAAAAAATCATGGTAACTATAACAGACGGAGAAGGCTTTGAATTTGTACATGAGTCAAATTGGAAAATTACGGAGCTAGATCATGAAACAATCATAACAGTTGAAAATGAAAGTATCCAAACGGTAATCGAAAAACTAAATCGCGCACATATTCATTTTAGTGAAATTCGGCATACACATTTGAATTTAGAAGAAATCTTTTTACACTTAACAGGTAAGAAATTAAGAGATTAGAGGTTGCTATGATTCTATTTCATTTAATAAAAAAAGAAAGTCTACAAATCTTTAGAAATCGAACGGCAATTCTGATGATGATTATTTTTCCGATTTTGATGATTGTTATCTTAAGTTTTGCATTCAAATCAAGTTTTAATACGACAACTACCGTTCCTCAGTTAAAGGTTAGCTATCAGCTCGAAGGAACTGAGACAGATTATCAAAAAAGTTTCGTAAAATTTCTAAAGACATTGAATAAAGAATTGGGACTTGAAGCAACTGTTAGTAAGAATCTTTCTGCAGATAAACAAAAAGTCAGTGAAGGTGCTCTGACAGCTACTTTAGAGGTAAAAAGTGATAAAACGATTAAGGTGACAACAAACCGTATCAATCAGCAAAATGCCGATTTAGTGAGAATGTTGGTCGATACCTATGTAGAAAGTGCTAAAACGTATGATTCTATTAGCGACCTTTATCCAACCGCTCTAAATAATATTAAGAAACGAACAGTTGATTATATAAAAACAACTTCTATTCAAACAAGTAAAGGAATGACTTCGGCAGACTACTATGCCATTTCTATGTTTACGATGATTACATTTTACAGTATTATGTCAGCGATGAATTTGGTTCTCTCAGATAATCAATTAGGTACTGTAAGCCGCATTCACTTGACAGGTGTTTCAAATACACATATTCTTTTAGGAAAGTTAATAGGAGGAATGTTTGCCACAGGAGTTCAACTAGCTATCTTATATTTCTTTACCCGCTTTGTTATGCAAGTGAATTGGGGAAGTCATCACTGGCAGATTGTGGGTGTAACAGCATCATTAGTATATCTTTCAATTGCGATTGGGATTGGATTAGCTAGTGGTATCCGGAATGAATCGTTCTTAATGGTAGCTTCAAATGCAATCATTCCAATCTTTGCTTTTTTGGGTGGTAGTTACGTTCCATTGTCTACTCTTAATAGTACATTTATTAATCAATTATCAACTATTTCACCTATTAAGTGGGTTAATGATAGTTTGTTTTATCTTATGTTTGGAGGACAAACGAATCCTATTCCAACGACATTAGTGGTTAACTTGGGCTTGGGAACTATCTTTATCCTTTTTGCTCTAGTTCGGATGAGAAAGCAGGTGACAGCATGATTTCTTTTATGAAAATTCTTTTTAAGAAGATTTGTCGCAAAAAATCAAGCTATGTGACCTTTATCTTATTGCCAATTTTGACAACCTTATTGGCACTGTCTTTGAGTTTTACGGGTGAAAGTGCTGCAAAGATTGGAATTTTAGATAAGGATAACAGTCAAATTTCACGGCAATTTATTTCGCAAATTAAACAAAATGAGAAATATAATATTTACACAAAATTTGATGGAAAACAGATTGATAACTACTTAAAAAATAAAACATTAGAAGCTGTTTTGGTGATTGACAAAGGCTTTGGAAACAAAGTGCTTCATGGACAAAAGCAAACATTGAATTTGCGAGCTATATCTAGTAGTCAAGTGACAGAGTGGTTTAAAGCCAATGCTAACTATCTTTTAGAAAATTATAATACGATAGGTGATGCTGCGGCTGGAAACCAAACTATTTTTAACAATCTTTTAGCTCATAATAACAAAGTATCTTATAAAGTTCAGCAAACAACATTAAGCGACCGTTCACAAAGTAAGTCTGTCTCCTCAACTACTACTGGTTTTCTTTTGATTCTTATGTTAGGAAGCGCTAGTGTGATTTATAGCGGAATCTTGACCGATAAGGTTTCCCAAATTTACAATCGATTGACGTTATCTAAATTATCAAGACTACAATATATGTTGAGTTATGTTTGTGTTGGTTTGATAGTCTATGCCATTCAAATTGCTATTATTTTAGGGATGTTAAAAGTTGTAAATATCAGCTTTTACATTCCAATCTGGGTACTTTTAACAACCTTTTTATTGTTTAGCTTGTTAGTAATTGGTTTTGGTCTATTCGTGGGTGCAGTTTCTAAAAATAGTCAACAAAGTAGCCAATTGGCAAACCTCATCATTATGCCAACATCCATGTTAGCAGGCTGTTTATGGCCACTTAAAATTACCCCTAGCTATATGCAAGCGATAGGAAAATTATTGCCGCAAAACTGGGTCCTTTCCATTATTGATATTTTTCAATCAGGTGGAACAATTGTCACTGCTTGGCCGTATATGGCAGCATTGTTTACAGTGGCAACCTTGCTAATTGTATTTTCTAGCTGGATGTTAAAACCAATTCATCATTGATAAAAAGTGAGAGGCCTTTGATATCAATTATATGAAAATAGATTATATACTACTGCCTTAAATCATCTAAAAAACATAAAAGTTTTTTTATCGCTTTTGTTTGATAAACACGTTTAAGTATGCTATAATCTTGAAAAAGAAGATAGGAGTTTCATATCATGTTATTTTTAGTATTGCCAATTATTGTTGTCGTACTGATTGTTATTCTTTTTAGTTCCTTATATGTTGTTCGTCAACAATCTGTGGCAATTATAGAACGTTTTGGAAGATATCAAAAGCTAAGTAATAGCGGAATTCATTTACGCTTGCCATTTGGCATTGATCATATCGCAGCGCGTGTGCAATTACGTCTGTTGCAAAGTGAGATTGTTGTTGAAACAAAGACCCAAGATAATGTATTTGTCATGATGAATGTTGCAACGCAATATCGTGTGAATGAAAATAACGTAACAGATGCTTACTATAAATTGATTCGTCCAGAAGCTCAAATTAAGTCTTATATTGAAGATGCCTTGCGGTCATCTGTTCCTAAATTGACATTGGACGAATTGTTTGAAAAGAAAGATGAAATCGCACTTGAAGTACAAAAGCAAGTAGCAGAAGAAATGTCTACTTATGGTTATATTATCGTAAAAACTTTGATTACAAAAGTTGAGCCAGATGCAGAGGTTAAACAATCAATGAACGAAATCAACGCTGCTCAACGGAAACGTGTCGCTGCTCAAGAATTAGCTGAAGCCGATAAAATTAAAATTGTCACTGCTGCAGAAGCAGAAGCAGAAAAAGATCGTCTTCATGGTGTTGGGATTGCAGAACAGCGTAAAGCGATTGTGGATGGCTTGGCAGACTCTATCAAAGAGTTAAAAGGTGCAAATGTTGAATTGAAAGAAGAACAAATCATGTCAATTCTTTTAACCAACCAATATCTTGATACATTGAATAATTTTGCAGATAATAAGGGAAATAATACAATTTTCTTACCAGCCAATCCTGACGGAGTAGAAAGTATCCGAACGCAAATTTTATCAGCTCTTAAAGCAAAATAAAGAATATTCTGAATTATTTTATTCGTCAAAATAAGTTGTCTTTTCCATTGACAAAACAAATAAAAACATTTAAAATGTTTAGTTAGAAATAATAAATAGGAGAAGGAAATGGCTAAATCTAACTTTGAAAAAGTAGAATCAGTTGTTAGCTGGGTTCGTGATAAAAAAATCACGGGTTATCGCATCAGTAAAGAAACGAACGCTCGTGAAATGTCTATCATTGCTCTTGCTCAAGGACGTGCTAAAGTGAAGAATATTTCATTTGAAACCGCTCTCGGATTGATTGATTTTTACGACAAAAATCACGAAAAATTTGAAAACTAATCATCGAATTTTTAGCAGGCTGCCAGCCTGCTTTTTTTATTTACTATCGTACAATAATGTGGCTTGAGATTAAAACAATGAATAATTATATATAAAAAAACTTATTTATTCAAAAAAATATCATACGCTTTAAACGAATATTTTTACAAAAAAATCATAAAACGCTTTCTTTGATAGATTATATTTTAAAAAATATTCCAAAAAATTAGAAATTTACTTTTTTATAGTATATTTTCTAAGAAATATATGTTCAAACGTTTTGTTTTGTTTGAATAAAAATTAGTTTTCAAAAGAGATAGTAACTATTTTGGATAGAAAAAAAGACGAGGCTAGATGTTTTAGTCTCGTCTTTCCTATTTTTATCGTAAATAGCGTTGTAAGAATTCTTTCGTACGTTCTTTTTTAGGATGAGTGAAAATATCATCTGGTTTACCTTCCTCAGCAATGATGCCTTTGTCCATGAAAATGACACGGTTTGAAACATCACGCGCAAATTCCATTTCATGGGTGACGACAATCATGGTTAAACCTTCTTGAGCAAGGTCTTTCATAATTTTTAGTACTTCACTGACCATTTCAGGGTCGAGGGCTGATGTTGGTTCGTCAAATAAAATGGCATCTGGATTCATAGATAAGGCGCGTGCAATAGCGACACGTTGCTTTTGTCCGCCAGAGAGTTGTTTTGGCTTTGCTTGCCAATAAAGCTCGCCCATACCGACTTTTTCAAGATTATCTTTGGCAATTTTTTCAGCCTCTGCGCGTTCTCTCTTGAGAACGGTTGTCTGTCCAACAATAGTATTTTCAAGAACATTGAGATTTTCAAAAAGATTGAAACTTTGGAAAACCATCCCCAATTTTTCACGGTAGTGGGTGAGATTATAATTTTCTTCTAGCACATTTTCTCCACGGTAAAGGATTTCACCGCCACTTGGTTCTTCGAGGAGATTGATAGAGCGCAAGAAAGTTGATTTTCCGCTACCAGAGCTTCCAATGATAGAGATAACTTCGCCGGAGTGGACAGTGAGAGAAATATCTTTTAAAACTTCATTTTGGCCATAAGATTTTTTGAGATGCTTAATTTCTAAAATGATATCACTCATGCTTTTATTCCTTTCGTTTGCATTTGATTAGCGCCTGTTGTGTACTCGTCTGTGTCAAAACGGCGTTCTACATAGCGAAGAATGCGAGTGACAGTAAATGTTAGGACAAAGTAGATAACAGCAATAATAGTGAAAGTTTGGAAATATTGGTAAGTTTGAGTGGCAATCGTATTTCCTGAGAAATAAAGTTCAACAACGGAGATAACATTCAGTACAGAAGTATCTTTAATGTTGATGACAAATTCATTCCCTGTAGCAGGTAGAATATTTCGTACGACTTGTGGAAGAACAACTTTGCGCATGGTTTGATTATGTGTCATTCCTAGAGCGGTTGCGGCTTCAAATTGTCCTTTGTCAACGGCGAAAATTCCTCCGCGGACAATTTCACTCATATAAGCGCCGGTGTTGATTGAAACAATAAAGATAGCAGCGATTGTCCGATCAATAGAAACCCCAAAAGCTTGTGCTGTACCGTAGTAAATAACCATCGATTGAACAATCATAGGCGTTCCACGGAAAATTTCAATATAGATATTTAAGAACCAGCCGAATAAGGTTTGTAACATCGCTAGAGCTTTATTTTTGGCAGTAGGAGCTGTGCGATAGACACCGATTAAGAGTCCAATGATGAGTCCTGCAATTGTGCCAGTAATGGAAATGAGAAGAGTTAAACCAGCTCCACGCAGAAACTGGGGCCAGTTATCTTTTAGAATCTTTGTTACTTGTCCAAAGAAACTTGTCTTATCTTGGCTGGAGTCTGTCTCAACAGGCTGATTTCGAATCATCTTATCCATTAAAGCAGTTTGGTCTTTGACACTGATTTTAGCGATAGCAGCATTAACTTGCTCTATACGATTGTCGTTTTTGCGCATTCCAATTGCAATGGTAGCGTCTTCTTGATTCACTTCAAAACCTTTTTTGAACTGAATCATTTTAAATTTTGAGTTCGCAGCTTCTGCAGTGAGGGCTTCAGGGCGCTCAGAAATGTAGCCGTCTATAATTCCTGACTCAAGTGCTTGGCGCATTTGAGCAAAGTCTCCCATTGCAGTTTCTTGCTTAGCACCAGTCAATTGTGAAATTAGATTATAAAGATAGACACCTTGCTGGGACGTGATTTTTGCCCCTTTGAAGTCATTTAAGGTTTTGGCATTGGCGTAGGCACTATCTTTTTTGACAAGTAGCACTGGCTCACTAGTATAGTAGCTATTTGAAAAAGCAATTTCTTTTTTTCGCTCGGCAGTTGGGCTCATACCTGCTATAATCATGTCCAATTTTCCTGATGTTAAAGCAGGAATCAAACCATTCCAAGACGTTTTGACTACTAACGGTTTTTTGCCTAATTCTTTTGCGACTTGTTTTGCAATTTGGACATCATAACCGTTGGCATATTGATTGGTACCTTCGATTTTGACTGCGCCGTTTTTGTCATCGTCCTGCGTCCAGTTGAACGGAGCGTAAGCTGCCTCCATTCCGATACGTAAATATTCATCGGCATGAACGGTATTTACAAATCCTAAACTGAACAGAAAAAGTGTAAATAGAGATAAGCAAATTTTCTTCATATTATTCTCCTAATTTTAAAATAGGTTCCTTGTATTATATCGAAAAAAGCAATGCTTTTCAATATTGGGTAAACCCTTACTTGAAAAAATGGTATAATAAATCTAACCAGTAAAAGGAGGTTGTCAGATGAAAAAGTTCTTTTGGAGTATAGTGATTTTTTTCTCGTGTTTGTTCATTAGCCAGCGAGTTTTGGCAGTGAGTTACGATATTGAATCCTATAAAGGCAATTTACAGATTCATTCTGATAATACAGCGACATTTGTTGAAACAGTCAATTACCATTTCTCAAGCGGCTACAGAGGACAAATCATTACTTTGGGGACATCTGGTAAAGTTCCTCTGGGCTTTGATGTGGAAGGAAAGCCGACGATTCTAGCTTTAAGAAATGGACAACCAAAAACGGATATTACTGCTGTTCAGGAATACATTGCGGGTGGTTATAAATATAAAATTTATAATGCCGGTAATAAAGGAGACCGTGTAACCATTACGGTTACTTGGAAGTTGAAGAATATGTTGTTTGTCTACAATGATATTGTAGAATTACACTGGATTCCAATCAGTGATTGGGATAAAAAATTAAATAATGTAGAATTTCGGATTACTCCTCCAGCTACTTCACAACAGACTGAATTGTATGCTCACACGGGTTATTTTATGAAGCCAGCTCAAGTGACACGAGAGGGAGATAGCTATCTGATCCGTGTCGCTAGTATTGCTAAAAATAGAAATTTAGAATTTCATGCATATTGGGATCGATCGCTAGTAACTGTTCCTGAAAATAGTTTAGCTGTTACAAAACGCAATCGGTTGCAAGAGTTTCGTCAAGTTGAAAAGGAAGTTGCCACCAGTACAAAAAAATACCAGAGATTAGTAGACTGGGACTTACCACTTGCTTTGGTATTGGTTGGCCTAATTAGTTTGGCTTTTTACATTATTTTTCATCTTAGAACAAAATTCCGTGTAACGTTTCCTAAGCATGCTCGTTTGTATGAAATACCGCAAGATTTACCACCAATGGTCATTGCTTCAAATGTTTATTCAGTAGATTTGACAGAATTGGATCCGACTGAGCGACAAGCTACATCTCTGAAATTTGAAAATCTTGTTCAAGCTACTTTATTAGATTTGATTGATCGAGGCAATCTTGTTTTTACAGATGATACGAAACAGCCAAAATTACAAAGATTGACAGATAAGGGTTTAGCTGATTTTGAAAAAGAATTTTTAAAAATGGCTATGGGAAACAACAAGCAGTTGCTTGTAAAAAATTTGTTTTCAGATTTTAAAATTGACGATAAGATATATAATAGTGGCGAGAAAGCGGTTCGTAGCGCAGGCAACAGAGTGAGAAAACTATTAAAATGCTATTTAAAACTTATTACAGAAAATATACATGAAATTATTGAGCGTGAGCAATTACCAAATAATTATCGCCCTGTTGCTAAAAAGGAGCTCTTGTGTTTATATCTTTCAATGCTCCTTATGAATCTTATTGTGTTTGCTTCTCTTGGCATCTTAGCTTGGATTTTCTTGGAGTATGGACTCGTATTTTATCAATTTGTAGTTAGCTTCTTCATTGCTGGCGGAATGCTGTATTACCTTTTGAGAAAATGCAAAATGGTGAAGCGTGATGGCGTCTTAAATGAAGAAGGGACAGAAAACTATTATTACTGGAAGAGTTTTGCTAATATGCTGCATGAGATTGCTCATTTAAAGGATACAGAAGTGGAAGGAGTGATTTTGTGGAACAGATTATTGGTTTATGCTGCTATGTTTAATTGTGCAGATAAGGTGACCAAGACGATGAAACTACGAAAAATCACAATTGACAATCCATCGATGAATGCTTTTGTTTATCAGGATATGGTGTATGATTTTCATGAGAGCTCACATGCTTTTGTTGGCTATGGGGCAGCAGCTAATTCGGCTAGCAGTTTCTCTGTTTCATCAGGTGGAAGTAGCGGTGGCGGCTTCTCTGGTGGTGGCGGAGGAGGCGGAGGAGGCGCTTTTTAAAAAAGTGCCCTATTCTCTTGCTTGAAATTATGCTATAATAAAACAAATCAATCTTAGGAGAAGAAAATGTTTATCGTTGAAATGTTGAAGTCCATTATCTTTGGGATTGTAGAAGGAATTACCGAGTGGTTGCCGATTTCGAGTACAGGTCACTTAATTTTAGTGCAAGAATTTCTCAAATATAAAGATCAGAATGCTGCTTTTATGGAGATGTTCAATGTTGTAATCCAATTAGGAGCGATTTTAGCGGTTGTCGTGATTTATTTTGATAAATTAAATCCGTTTAAACCTGGAAAGACAGCGCGTGAAGTGCAGAAAACATGGCAATTATGGGCGAAAGTGGTGATTGCAGCTGCGCCGGCTGCCATTATTGGCTTACCTTTGGATGATTGGTTTGATGCACATTTTTATAACTTCATTTCTGTCGCTTGTATGTTAATAATTTATGGTGTTGCCTTTATTTTGTTAGAAAAACGCAATAAAAGTGTGGAACCTGCGATTACCAATTTGGATCGCTTGCCTTATAAAACAGCGCTTTACATTGGGCTATTTCAAGTATTGTCGCTTTTCCCAGGAACAAGTCGTTCAGGAGCAACCATTGTAGGTGGGCTTTTGAATGGGACCAGTCGTTCTGTGGTAACAGAGTTCACTTTCTTTTTGGGAATTCCTGTCATGTTTGGTGCCAGTGGTTGGAAGATTTTGAAATTTATTATCAAAGGAAACACACTTGGATTTGGGCAATTCTTCTTGCTGCTTGTAGCAATGGGCGTTGCGTTCGGGGTCAGTCTCTATGTGATTCGTTTCTTGACGGATTATGTGAAAAAGCACGACTTTACGATCTTTGGGAAATATCGTATCGGGCTCGGGGTTTTGCTTATCGTGTACGGAATCTTTAAAGCTATTTTTTAAGTATTCAAAACTCAACAGTTTTTGTTGAGTTTTTTATTGGTAAAAGAAAATGAGGTTGTCTATTTTTTGTAAAAAACCCGAAATTTTAGTATAATGAAAAGACTAGAAGTATGAGGTAATGCGATGGAAATGAAGCAAATCAGTGATACAACGATTAAGATCACAATAAAATTAGAAGATTTAGAAGAACGTGGAATGGAGATGGCAGATTTTCTCGTTCCGCAAGAAAAGACAGAAGAGTTTTTCTATGCAATTTTAGATGAGTTGGAAATGCCAGAGAGTTTTTTGGATAGCGGTATGCTCAGTTTTCGTGTAACTCCTAAACCAGACCGACTGGATGTTTTTGTCACCAAGTCTAAGATTGATAAGAATCTGAACTTTGATGATTTGGCAGATTTACCAGATGTAGAAGAGCTGTCTCAAATGTCTCCAGATGAATTTTTAAAGACATTAGAAAAAAATATTTTTGAGAAAAGCAAAGACGATATTGAAGCTGTTCGGTCTTTGGAAACGGCAGAAGCAGAAAATAATATGAGCACTTCTGACATAGAAGATCAAGAAGAAAACAGTGACGACCTTACTCAAAAATATATCTATTATATCTTGAAATTTTCCAGCTTGAAAGAAGCGATTGTCTTTTCTAAAACAGTAGACTATGCTGTTAACACTTCGGAGTTGTACAAAATGGATGGTTACTATTATTTAACAATCTTGGTTGATATTGAAGGACATCCTAAGCGTTATCCAGCTTGGCTTTTGGCTTCTATGCGTGAACATGCAAAAGACACAGATGTGACAAGAGCTGTTTTGCAAGAGCATGGTTATTTACTGCTTGTCAACGAGGCGGTTGCTAGTCTTCAAAAGGTTAAATGCTCATGATTCCTTTCCCTTTAAAATTCATTTTGGTGTTGCTTGGAACCTTTTTTATTGGTGTAATTCTCACACCTTTAGTGCGTCTATTGGCATTTAAGATAGGCGCGGTTGATTATCCCAATGCTCGAAGAATCAACAAAAAACCAATGCCAAGCAGCGGAGGTTTAGCGATTGTCATTTCTTTCTCGGTTGCTACACTTGTTTTTATGCCGATGATTGTGCAAGCGACCTTTCATGGAAAGGGTTATTTTGATTATATTTGGCCGGTTGTCTCAGGCGGCGGCATCATTGCTTTAACGGGGCTTATTGATGATGTGAAAGAGTTGAAACCTTTAGCAAAGATGTCAGGAATTGTGTTGGCTGCCAGTTTGATTTGGTTATTGACTGATTTCCGTTTGAATCATTTTAAAATTCCTTTTGGCGGACCACTATTGCACTTTGCCCCTTGGTTATCTTTTATTTTGACGGTTATCTGGATTATTTCGATTACCAATGCCGTCAATTTGATTGACGGGTTAGACGGATTAGTGAGTGGTGTATCGATTATTTCGCTGGTAACAATGGGGATCGTTTCTTATTTTTTCTTGCCGGATCACAATGTGTTTTTAACCTTAACTATTTTTGTTCTGGTCATGTCTATCGCGGGATTTTTTCCTTACAATTATCACCCAGCTATTATTTATCTGGGTGATACGGGAGCACTGTTTATCGGTTTTATGATTGCTGTTTTGTCACTGCAAGGCTTGAAAAATGCGACAGCCGTCGCAGTGATTACTCCGATGATTATTCTGGGTGTGCCGATTACAGACACATTTTTAGCGATTGTGCGTAGAACTTTATCTGGTCAAAAATTTTATACGCCAGATAAGCGTCACCTTCATCATCGCCTGCTCTCTTTGGGCTTGACTCATCGTGGGACAGTCTTGGTTATTTATGGCATTTCGATGATTTTTGCCATGATTTCTCTTTTGCTAAATGTTTCAAGTCGAATTGGTGGTGTACTATTAGTGATTAGTCTGCTCTTTGGAGTGGAACTTTTATCGGAACTTATCGGTGTTTTGGGTCAAAATCGGACACCACTCCTTAATGTTCTTCGGTTCATTGGAAATTCTGCTTATCGAGAAGAAATTCGTACAAAATTCAGAAATAGAAGAAAGAAATAGAATCTTAAATTAAAACAAAATAAAAGCCTTTTTGGCTTTTTTTTGCTATACTTATAAGGTATATTATGGTTACAAAGAAAGGAAAATTTACCATGTCTGTCTTAGAAATCAAGGATCTCCACGTAGAAATCGAAGGAAAGGAAATTTTAAAAGGAGTTAATCTGACTCTTAAAACAGGAGAAGTAGCCGCCATTATGGGCCCAAATGGGACAGGTAAATCAACTCTATCAGCCGCCATTATGGGAAATCCAAATTACGAGGTAACCGAAGGGGAGGTTCTGCTCGATGGTGTCAATGTTTTAGAACTGGATGTGGACGAACGAGCTCGTATGGGGCTTTTTCTTGCTATGCAGTACCCAAGTGAAATTCCAGGTATTACCAATGCAGAATTTTTGCGTGCAGCTATGAATGCAGGTAAAGAAGACGACGAAAAAATCTCTGTTCGTGATTTTATCATGAAATTGGACGAAAAGATGGAATTGCTGAATATGAAAGAGGAAATGGCCGAGCGTTATCTGAATGAAGGCTTTTCTGGCGGTGAAAAGAAACGCAATGAAATCTTGCAATTGTTGATGCTAGAGCCAACTTTTGCGCTACTGGATGAAATTGACTCTGGATTAGATATTGATGCGCTGAAAGTGGTATCTAAGGGTGTCAATGCCATGCGTGGTGAAAATTTTGGAGCTATGATTATTACGCACTATCAACGCTTGTTGAATTACATTACGCCTGATGTGGTGCATGTTATGATGGATGGGCGAATAGTGGCCTCAGGTGGCCCAGACTTAGCTGTTCGTTTAGAGCAGGAAGGCTATGCCAAATTAGCTGAAGAACTTGGTTTTGATTACCAAGAAGAAGTTTAGTTACCCCTTCTTTTTGCTTGAAAAAGATAGGAGAATGAAATGACAAAAGAAACCATTAAACATTTTTCACAAATGCATGCGGAGCCTGAGTGGTTGGCGAATCTTCGTCAAGCTGCTTTTGATAAAATAGAAGAGTTGAAGTTACCAATCATTGAGCGCGTGAAATTTCACCGCTGGAACTTGGGAGACGGCACGCTTTCAGAAAGTGAATCTCTTGCAAATGTACCTGATTTTACAGCACTGGATAATCATTTGAAATTAGTTCAGATCGGAACGCAGACTGTTTTAGAGCAATTGCCGGCTGACTTGGCGGAGCAGGGTGTCATCTTCACAGACTTTTATTCTGCTCTTGAGGAAATTCCAGAAATCATTGAGAAACATTTTATGTCTGCTGTTAAATATGACGAAGATAAGCTAGCAGCTTACCATACAGCTTATTTCAATAGTGGAGCGGTGCTATATATTCCGGATAATGTTGAAATCAATCAGCCCATTGAAAGCATTTTTTACCAAGATAGTGAAAGTGATGTGCCATTTAACAAGCATATTCTGATTATCGCAGGAAAACATTCTAAAGTGACTTATTTAGAACGGTTGGAAACTTATGGTTCTAGCAGTGTTTCTGCGACAGCAAATATCACGGTGGAAGTCATTGCCCAAACAGGAGCGCAGATTAAGTTTTCAGCTATTGATCGACTAGGAGAAAATGTGACCGCTTATATTAGTCGTCGGGGCAAGTTGGACGATGATTCTATGATTGATTGGGCGATTGGAGTCATGAATGAAGGGAATGTGATTGCTGATTTTGACAGTGATTTGTTTGGGCGCGGAAGTCATGCAGATATGAAAGTGGTGGCTCTCTCTCGTGGTAAGCAGATTCAGGGGATTGACAGTCGCGTCACCAATTACGGCTGCAATTCGATCGGCAATATCCTCCAACATGGAGTGATTTTGGAAAAGGGAACGTTGACTTTTAACGGAATTGGCCACATTATCAAGGGAGCCAAGGGAGCAGATGCGCAACAGGAAAGTCGAGTGCTCATGTTGTCTGACAAAGCACGTTCAGATGCTAATCCTATTCTTTTGATTGATGAAAATGATGTGACAGCAGGGCATGCGGCGTCTATCGGTCAGGTAGATCCAGAAGATATGTACTATCTTATGAGTCGAGGGCTAGATCAGGCAACAGCAGAACGGTTAGTCGTGCGTGGTTTCTTAGGCTCTGTTATCGTTGAAATTCCAGTCAAAGAAGTCCGTATTGAGATGATTGAAACTATTGATGAAATTTTAGCTAAAAATAAAAGATAGGAAAAGAAATGTCTAAACTTGATGTAGAAGTCCTTTGGAAAGATTTTCCGATTTTAGATCAGATCGTCAATGATGAGCCACTGGTTTATTTGGATAATGCAGCAACGACTCAAAAGCCAAGGCAGGTTTTAGGGGCAATTACGGATTATTACGAAAAAGATAATGCCAACGTTCATCGTGGTGTTCATACGCTTGCTGAGCAGGCAACGGCAGCTTATGAAGCTGCGCGGGAACGAGTGCGCTCTTTTATCCATGCTGCTTCAACGAAAGAAGTTCTCTTTACGAGAGGTGCGACGACTGGGCTCAATTGGGTGGCGCACTATGCTGAAAGTGTGTTGCAGCCAGGAGATGAAGTGCTGATTTCTGTTATGGAACACCATTCCAACATCATTCCTTGGCAAGAAGCCTGTCAGAAAACAGGTGCCAGATTGGTTTATGCTTATTTGAAAGACGGCATGTTAGACCTTGCTGACTTTCAGTCAAAATTGACTGAAAAGACGCGGTTTGTTGCCTTGGCTCACGTTTCTAATGTATTAGGTGTGGTGAATCCTATAAAAGAAATAGCAGGGCTAGTGCATCAGACAGATGCTCTTTTGGTAGTGGACGGAGCCCAATCTGTACCTCACATGGAGATTGATGTTCAAGACTTGGATGTTGATTTCTTTGCTTTTTCAGGTCACAAGATGCTAGGTCCGACGGGTATCGGTGTGCTTTATGGAAAAGAGAAACTCTTGAATCAAATGCCTCCGGTAGAATTTGGCGGGGAAATGATTGATTTTGTTTATGAGCAGAAAGCAACATGGAAAGAGCTCCCTTGGAAGTTTGAGGCAGGCACGCCCAATATAGCTGGAGCTATTGGTTTAGCTGCCGCTATTGATTATCTGGATAAGATCGGAATGGAAACTGTTCATCAATATGAGCAAGAATTACTGGCTTATGTCTTTCCCAAATTACAAGCTGTTGAGGGTCTCACCATTTATGGTTCGGAGGATTTGGCTCAGCGGTCAGGTGTTATTTCTTTTAATCTAGCTGGTCTTCACCCCCATGATGTAGCAACAGCACTGGATTATGAAGGCGTGGCTGTACGAGCCGGACATCACTGCGCTCAACCCTTGCTGAGTTACCTAGGAGTGGCAGCGACTGTTCGAGCTAGCTTTTATATGTATAATACCAAAGCAGACTGTGATAAGCTCGTTGAAGCTTTGCAGAAAACAAAGGAGTTTTTCGATGGCACTTTCTAAACTAAATAGCCTTTATAAGGCAGTTGTGACGGATCATTCAGCTCACCCTCATCATCAAGGCCGTTTGGATGGAGTGGAGCAAGTGAATCTCAATAATCCTACCTGCGGAGATGTCATCAGTCTGTCGGTTCAGTTTGATGAGCAAGGAGTGATTGAGGATATTGCATTTGTGAATTCTGGTTGCAGTATTTCTACAGCATCAGCTAGTATGATGACTGATGTAGTCCTAGGGAAGACGAAGTATGAGGCACTAAAGTTGGCAGAGATTTTCTCTCAAATGGTTCAAGGGAAAGAAGATAAGCAGCAAGCGGAATTGGGAGATGCAGCTTTTTTGGCTAGTGTTGCTAAATTTCCTCAGCGTATTAAATGCTCAACCTTAGGCTGGAATGCTCTTAAAAAGGCAATTGAAGAAGCTGGAAAGTCTGAAAAAGATTAATAATTGAGGTTAAATAAAAAATGTACCGCACCCCAAAAGTTAGACAGAAAAAATCTAACTTTTGGGGTGTGGTACATTATCGCGATTTTTTATAATTTTTCATTGACATATTGGACGAATTCATTCCACCAAGATTTGAGGAAGAAGGGGCGTTCTATTCTTTCTGCTGAAAGCATGGAAATAGTCGGTGGTTTCTTGTCAAGATAGCCTTTTCCAATCAAATCATTGTCTGTATAGGTCAATTTTCCAATAACGACACCCTTTTTTAAAGGCGTAGGATAGCCTTTTTTATCGGTTGTAAAGTGGACAGTAGGTTTTTTATGATTGTATCTCCGCACAATAGTGAGTTTCTTACTTGCAACGGCAGTGACTTCATCTTTTTGACCGTTGATAATGCGAGCAGAACTTTTATCATAGGCTTCACCTTTTTTTACAAGAGTTTGGACAGTAAATTGCTGATAAATATAAGACATAAACCTAGAAGTAGCTGTGAAACGGGCGTTTTCATCTTTATCTGCATGATCGATATTGAGAAGGACTGTAATCAAACGCATGCCTCTCTGCTGGATTGTTCCGACAAAGGAAGTTCCTCCTTTATCAGAAGAACCAGTTTTTAGACCATCCACTCCAGCTCGAAAAGCCGGCATATCTTTAAGCATATGATTGGATGATGTAAGCGTCATACCTGCAAAGTTAGATGTAGCTTTTTTGGTAATTTCTAAAACTTCTGGGTAATCAAGAATTAAACGACGAGCAACAATTGCAATATCATAAGCACTCAATTTATTTTCATCATCTTTGTTTGAACCAGGATAAATATGTTCTTCTCCTAAAACAGAATTTTTAAGTCCAGAAGCATTGACAATAGTGGCATTTTTGATTCCCCATTGTTGTAATTTAGCTTTCATCAAATCCACAAATTTTTTCTCACTACCTGCGACCTTCTCAGCCAAAGCAATCGCTGGGCTATTGGCACTGGCTATTAAGGAAGTTTCTAATAGTTCTTCGATAGTGTACCGTCTTGCTTCCAACGGAACGTTACTGGCATCTGGATTAACGGTTAGTTGATAAGGATAGTCAGAAATATCCACTGGGGTTTGTAGAGTGAACTTTCCTTGATGAATGGCTTCATAGACCAAATAAGCTGTTAGCAATTTAGTAATAGAAGCAACTTCAACTGGCTGATCAGCATCTTTTTCATACAAGATTTTTCCAGTTGTGGCATCAACCGCAATAGCGTGCTTGGCGCCTACGTCAAAATTATCGGCCCAGACAGTAGGAGTTAAGATAAGTAAGAGAGTTGTTACAAGAGTAATAATAAATTTTTTCATGGTAATCCCTTTTTGTGAACTTAACATTATTGTATCATAAAAAGAGAGAGCTTCATAGAAAAGGGCGGGAAATGACAAAAGAAATGATTCGTTTTTATTTTTAAAGTAAGTTCTGGTATAATAGGTAGGACAAGTAACGAATAGAGGAAAACATGAAATTTACAGAATTTAAGTTTAAAGATTATATTCAAGAGGCATTAATAGATTTGAACTTTGTCGAGGCGACAGAAGTACAGGGAAAATTGATTCCAATCGTACTTGCAGGTCGAGATCTAGTTGGAGAGTCCAAAACAGGTTCAGGGAAAACCCACACTTTTTTATTACCGATTTTTCAAAAGATGAATGAGGATGCAGATAATGTGCAGGCTGTCATTACAGCTCCCAGTCGTGAATTAGCCACGCAGATTTATCAAGCTGCACGCCAAATTGCTACTTTCTCTGATAAGGAAATTCGAGTGGCTCATTATGTTGGTGGGACTGATAAAAATCGTCAGATTGGGAAATTGGCTTTCAGTCAGCCGCATATCGTTATTGGAACACCGGGACGTATCTATGATTTGGTGAAATCAGGTGATTTGGCTATTCATAAGGCGAATACCTTTGTAGTAGATGAAGCAGATATGACCTTGGATATGGGCTTTTTAGAAACAGTGGATAAGATTGCGTCCAGTTTACCAAAAGAATTGCAATTTTTAGTCTTTTCAGCAACGATTCCACAAAAATTACAGCCATTTTTAAAAAAATATCTATCAAACCCTGTCATAGAGCAGATCAAGACCAAAACAGTCATCTCTGATACGATTGAAAACTGGCTGATTTCGACTAAAGGTCAGGATAAAAATGCGCAAATTTACCAAATCACTCAGCTTTTGCAGCCTTATCTAGCCATGATTTTTGTTAATACTAAAACACGAGCTGATGAGCTACACAGTTATTTGACAGCGCAAGGATTTAAGGTCGCTAAAATTCACGGAGACGTTCCTCCACGAGAGCGCAAACGGATTATGAATCAAGTGAAAAATCTGGAATTTGAATATATTGTGGCGACCGATCTAGCAGCAAGAGGGATTGATATTGAAGGGGTCAGTCATGTTATCAATGATGCGATTCCGCAAGATTTGTCTTTCTTTATCCACCGAGTTGGTCGGACAGGACGAAATGGGCTGCCAGGCACTGCCATTACCCTATATCAGCCAAGTGATGATTCAGATATCCGCGAGTTAGAGAAATTGGGGATTCAGTTCATTCCTAAGATGATAAAAGCTGATGAGTTTCAGGATACTTATGACCGAGATCGTCGTTCTAATCGTGAAAAACGCCAAGAAAAATTGGATACAGAGATGATTGGTTTGGTTAAAAAGAAGAAGAAAAAAATCAAACCGGGCTATAAAAAGAAAATTCAATGGGCTGTCAATGAAAAACGCCGAAAAACCAGGCGTGCTGAAAATCGAGCACGCGGTCGTGCAGAAAGAAAAGCGAAACGTCAGAGCTTTTAGTCTTAAAATTTCTTTATCACTCTCATAAATAAAAACAATTATTTTTTATAAAACGAATGTGATAGACTAGTCTTGCTAGTCTATTTTTATCGTAGTAAATAATTGGTGAATTTATAAAATTGTGATAGAATTAGACATTATTGAGAAAGAGAAGTTACAATGATTGTTACAACAGTGATTTTAGCGTCTAATTGGTATCAAGAATTGATTCAGAAAATTCCAGACGGGCAGCTTTTTAGCTGGCGATCTGTGTTTGACGGACTGCCAAGAATTATCGAAAAATTACCGACAACTTTGCTATTGACTTTTGGAGGAGCTTTTTTTGGCTTGATTTTGGCTCTCATTTTTGCGATTGTCAAAATCAATCGTGTGAAGATTTTGTATCCTCTTCAAGCCTTTTTCGTTAGCTTTCTGCGCGGGACGCCTGTGCTTGTTCAGCTCATGTTAACGTATTATGGGATTCCTTTGCTTCTGAAAGCAATCAACTTGCGATTCGGTACGGGTCTAAATATAAATGCTATTTCAGCTTATCTATTTGCAATTGTAGCTTTTGCCTTTAATGAAGCAGCTTATGCCAGCGAAACTATTCGAGCAGCGATTTTATCAGTGGATTATGGAGAGATCGAAGCGGCTCGTAGTTTGGGCATGACAAATAGGCAAGTTTATCGTCGTATCATTATCCCAAATGCAGCAGTCGTTGCTACACCGACACTAATTAATTCTCTGATTGGTCTGACCAAAGGTACTTCTCTGGCTTTCAGTGCTGGAGTTGTGGAAATTTTTGCTCAAGCGCAGATTTTGGGCGGTGCAGATTACCGCTACTTCGAGCGCTTTATCTCGGTAGCTTTTGTCTATTGGGGCGTGAATATTGTGATTGAACTATTTGGGCGGTTTATCGAAAAGAAAATGGTGATTGAAGTGCCTGATAATCTCAATCCACAAATACGAACGAAAGGAGATGTTCGTTAATGATTCGTATTTCAAATCTCAGCAAATCCTTTTCTGGACAAATAGTTTTAAACAATCTTAGCTTAGAGATTCAAAAAGGTGAAGTAGTTGCTTTGATTGGCTCATCTGGTGCAGGGAAATCTACTTTCTTACGCAGTTTGAATTATTTAGAGCAACCAGATAGCGGAACGATTACAATTGATGATTTTACAGTTGATTTTTCCAAGATTAGTAAAGAAGAAATTCTAACTTTGCGGCGAAAGTTGGCGATGGTATTTCAACAGTTTAACCTTTTTAATCGTCGGACAGCTTTGGATAATGTCAAAGAAGGTTTGTTGGTTGTAAAAAAATTCTCAGACCAAGAAGCAACGAATCTTGCCAAAGAAGAATTGGCAAAAGTTAGTCTGTCGGATCGTGAAAATCACTATCCACATCATCTGTCAGGTGGACAAAAACAACGGGTCGCTTTGGCACGAGCTTTAGCGATGAAACCAGATGTGTTACTATTGGATGAGCCAACATCTGCCCTGGATCCTGAACTAGTAGGAGAAGTTGAAAAATCTATTGCAGATGCAGCCAAGGCTGGTCAGACCATGATTCTAGTTAGTCATGATATGTCCTTTGTCTCTCAAGTGGCAGACAAGGTACTCTTTTTGGATAAAGGACACATCATTGAAATGGGAACTCCCGAAGAAATAATGAGCCACCCTAAAGAAGAACGCACAAAAGAATTTTTTGCCAGTTACAAACGGACATATATTTGATATAATAAAAAAGAAGCCCAGTTCTTGCTAGCTGGGTTTATTTCAAGCATTTTATGTTAAGTAAAAGTTAATTTGATGGGGAGAATGACATGTTATTTCGAGTTTTTATACTTTATTTAGAGAGTTTACTGATTACAGCACTACTGGTAGGGAGTTTTTTAGGATTATGGATTGGTCTTCGCGCTGTCCGGCGTGTTGATAAAACGGTCAGAGATCGACAAGCTCATCTGTATGACATGTTGCTAATCGCAGTGATGACAATTCCGATTTTATCTTTTGCTATGATGGGGATTTTACTTGTCTTAAAAGCATAATTCTTGAAAAAAAGCTCTACTAACGTTAGAATAACAGTGATTACAATAAAGGAAGTGATGATATGTACGATACAATTATTATTGGATCAGGACCAGCGGGAATGACAGCAGCTTTATATGCTGCTAGAAGTAACCTCAAAGTTGCTCTTTTGGAGAGAGGCATTCCAGGCGGGCAAATGAATAATACCTCAGATATTGAAAATTATCCTGGATATGCTAATATTAGTGGTCCAGAACTAGCAGAAAAAATGTTTGAACCGCTCGAAAAATTGGGAGTAGAGCATTTGTTTGGCTATGTTAAAAAGATTGAAGATCATGGAAATGTGAAAAAAGTATTCACAGAAGATGAAGTTTTTGAAACAAAGACTGTTATCATTGCTTCGGGAGCTTTCCACCGCCATCTTGGCGTATTAGGAGAAGAAGAGCTCAACAGCCGTGGTGTTTCCTACTGTGCAGTTTGTGATGGTGCCTTTTTCCGTGATGAAGATTTGTTAGTAGTCGGTGGAGGCGACTCTGCAGTGGAAGAAGCTGTATTTTTGACTCGTTTTGCAAAAACGGTGACGATTATTCATCGGCGCGATGAACTCCGTGCACAAAAAGTGCTTCAAGATCGTGCATTTGCCAATGAAAAAATCCGCTTTATTTGGGCTTCAGTTGTGAAGGAAATCAAAGGAGACAAGCGTGTTAGCAGCGTTATAGTAGAAAATGTCAAAACAGGTGAAATATCTGAACATGAATTTGGCGGTGTCTTCATCTATGTTGGATTAGAGCCAGTCAGTGAGTTTGTCAAAGATTTGGGCATTACCAATGAAGCTGGCTGGATTGTGACTGACAATCATATGAAAACGGCTATTTCTGGCATCTATGCCATTGGTGATGTTCGAGAAAAGAACCTTCGTCAAGTAACAACAGCTGTTGGTGACGGAGCAATCGCAGGACAAGAAGTTTATAAATATATTACAGAGAATTTTTAAGACTGGGTTCATATCCAGTCTTTTCTGATTAGCAAAAACACATCAATGCACTGATGGAGTGATAATAAGAGTGCTTCTTTGGACTTGTTCAATTCTCCTGCCTTCATAAATGACTAGTGAAATTGTCAGAATTGTGGTACAATAGAAAAGTTCACGTAAAAAGGAGACTTGTATGAGTGATAAACATTCTGAAAAAAATCAAAACAAGATGGAACGTGGTTTGCAAAATCGCCATGTGCAAATTATAGCTATCGCTGGGACTATTGGGACGGGTCTCTTTTTGGGAGCTGGACGTTCGATTAGTCTGACAGGACCGTCTATTATCCTCATTTATATGTTGACAGGTGTCTTTATGTATTTGATGATGAGGGCGATTGGAGAAATGCTGTACTATGATCCAGACCAGCATACATTTATCAATTTCATCACAAAATATCTTGGTAATGGCTGGGGTTATTTTTCTGGCTGGTCGTATTGGATCTCCCTCATTTTTATTGGTATGGCAGAAATCACGGCAGTTGCGCAATATGTCCAATTTTGGTTCCCAACTTGGCCTGCTTGGTTGATTCAAATTGTCTTCCTTGCTATTTTGAGCATGGTCAATCTGATTGCGGTACGAGTCTTTGGCGAGGTTGAATTTTGGTTTGCCATGGTTAAGATTGTAGCGATTATTGCTTTGATTGTGACAGCTATTTTTATGGTGTTGACAGGCTTTAAAACCCCAAATGGTGTAGCCAGTTTAAGTAATATCAGTCAAAATTTCCAACTTTTCCCCAATGGCTTTATGAGTTTTGTCATGGGCTTTCAAATGGTTTTCTTTGCTTATCAGGCGATTGAATTTATTGGAATTACGACTTCAGAAACAGCCAATCCTCGTCAAGTATTGCCTAAAGCAATAAAGGAAATTCCTTTACGAATTGTCTTGTTCTATGGTGGCTCACTTTTGGCAATTATGGCGATCATCCCGTGGAGAGATTTAGCAACAACAGACTCTCCTTTTGTTATCGTATTTAAGTTAGCAGGGCTTAAATGGGCGGCAGCTTTGATTAATTTTGTGGTACTGACCTCAGCCGCTTCGGCCTTGAACTCTACTTTGTATTCGACAGGACGCCATTTGTATCAAATTGCTCATGACTCGCCAAACCGCTTTCTGAATGGAATTGGTGCTGGCAAATTATCCAGACAGAACGTTCCGAAAAATGCTATTTTGACATCAGCGGTAGTGATTGCATTGGCTGCTTTTATTAAGGTTTTACCGGGAGTGTCCGATTCCTTTGTTTTGATTACAGCCTCTTCATCAGGTGTTTACATTGCTATCTATGCCCTCACTATGATTGCTCACTTGAAATACAGAAAATCAAAAGAATTTATGGCAGATGGTTATCTAATGCCAGCTTACAAATTTCTCAACCCACTCACCTTACTCTTCTTTGCTTTTGTATTTGTCACGCTCTTTTTACAAAAGTCAACTGTTGTGGGTGCTATCGGATCAGCCATCTGGATAGTTGGATTTGGAATGTACAGCCAATGGAAGTTTAAATCAAAATAAATATGTAATAAAGCTAAGAAAAATGATACGATGTTTTCAAGTTGTTTCAAGACTTTCTTAGCTTTTTATATTGGTAATGAGATTGTCAACAGGGAGAAGTTTCTGATGAAAAAAGTAATGGATAAACATTCTAATATATAATCAAACGCAATCTTATAATCACTAAAAGTTAAAAATAATTGTTTTTGCCATTCAAAGATTGACAAGATTTCCGCTTGCTCTTTTTATTTGTGGTATAATAAATGAAAATATATCTTACAAGGAGTCATTATGTACCCAGATGATAGTTTAACTTTGCATACAGATTTGTACCAAATCAACATGATGCAAGTTTATTTTAGAAAAAATATTCACAATAAACGAGCAGTTTTTGAAGTATACTTCCGCAAAGAGCCTTTTCACAGTGGTTATTCTGTTTTTGCAGGCTTGGAACGGATGATCCATTATTTAAATCATTTGACATTTTCAGGAAGTGATATCGCCTATCTTCGTTCTCTTGGCTATGATGAAGAATTTCTAGCTTATCTAGCCAATTTAAAATTGGAATTAACAGTACGCTCTGCACAAGAGGGCGACTTGGTCTTTGCCAATGAGCCAATTGTTCAAGTAGAAGGCCCACTTGCCCAATGCCAATTAGTGGAGACAGCGTTATTAAATATTGTCAACTATCAAACTTTGGTAGCGACAAAAGCAGCCCGGATTCGCTCAGTCATTGAAGATGAGCCTTTAATGGAGTTTGGTACCCGCCGAGCACAAGAAATGGATGCAGCTATTTGGGGGACTCGTGCGGCAGTTATTGGTGGAGCAAATGGAACCAGTAATGTGCGTGCTGGA
Source organism: Streptococcus sp. HMSC034B05 (assembly GCF_001809055.1). NCBI lineage: Bacteria > Bacillati > Bacillota > Bacilli > Lactobacillales > Streptococcaceae > Streptococcus > Streptococcus sp. HMSC034B05. Next base: position 97,117 of record NZ_KV795590.1, read on the forward strand.
AAACTTTTTGATATTCCAGTCTTGGGAACGCATGCTCATGCGCTCGTTCAAGTCTATGGTAATGATTATGAAGCTTTCAAAGCATATGCTGAAACGCACCATGACTGTGTTTTCTTAGTGGATACCTATGATACGTTTCGTCTGGGGGTGCCAGCAGCTATTCGTGTGGCACGTGAAATGGGAGACAAAATCAATTTCCTCGGTGTACGGATTGACTCAGGTGACTTGGCTTATATTTCTAAAAAAGTCCGGCAGCAGCTGGATGAAGCTGGATTCCCAAATGCGAAAATCTATGCATCAAACGACTTGGATGAAAATACAATCCTCAACTTGAAAATGCAGAAAGCCAAAATTGATGTTTGGGGCGTCGGAACGAAGCTCATCACTGCTTACGACCAGCCAGCGCTGGGAGCAGTTTACAAGATTGTGGCTATTGAAGATGAAAATGGCAATTTGCGTAATACGATCAAGCTCTCTAATAATGTGGAAAAAGTATCAACACCAGGTAAAAAGCAAGTTTGGCGTATTACTAGCCGTGCAAAAGGGAAATCAGAAGGAGATTACATCACTTATGACGGTGTAGATGTCAATGCGATAACAGCATTAGAAATGTTCCATCCGACTTACACTTACATTAATAAAACTGTGACAAATTTTGATGCAGTACCTCTGTTGGTAGACATTTTTAAACAAGGTCAACTTGTGTACCAATTGCCAAACTTAACAGAAATCCAAACATATGCTCGCAAAGAGTTTGATAAGTTGTGGGATGAATACAAACGGGTTCTCAATCCACAAGATTATCCTGTGGATTTGGCACGTGATGTATGGCAAGATAAGGTGGATTTGATTGATCAAATGCGCAAAAAAGCAAGCCAAATGGGAGAAACAAGATGACCTTACAGGAAACGATTATCCAGCAATTAGGTGTGAAACCTGTCATTGATCCACAAGAAGAAATCCGTAAGTCTATTGATTTTTTAAAGGCTTATCTAAAAAAACATTCCTTTTTGAAGTCCTATGTGTTAGGAATTTCAGGTGGACAAGATTCAACATTGGCAGGACGTTTAGCACAATTGGCCATAGAAGAAATGCGAGCTGAGACTGGCGATAATAACTATCAATTTATCGCAGTGCGTTTACCATATGGAGTGCAGGCTGACGAAGCTGATGCCCAAAGAGCGCTCGCTTTTATCCAACCAGATGTCAGCCTTGTAGTAAATATCAAGGAATCCGCAGATGCGATGACAGCTACTGTGGGAGCAACTGGTGCTAAGGTTTCAGACTTCAATAAAGGCAATATCAAAGCGAGGAGCCGTATGATTGCGCAGTATGCTTTAGCTGGTTCCTATAATGGGGCAGTTATTGGAACAGATCATGCTGCAGAAAATGTGACAGCTTTCTTTACGAAATTTGGTGATGGTGGTGCAGACATTCTACCACTTTATCGTCTCAATAAACGTCAAGGGAAACAGCTATTGGCTGCCTTGGGTGCGGACCCCATTCTCTATGAGAAAGTGCCGACAGCAGACCTGGAAGAAGAAAAACCAGGGATTGCAGACGAGGTTGCTCTCGGTGTTACTTACAATGAAATTGATGATTATCTGGAAGGCAAAACTGTATCAGAAGAAGCACAGGCGACTATTGAATCTTGGTGGAAAAAAGGTGAGCACAAACGTCATTTGCCAATTACCATCTTCGATAATTTTTGGAAATAAGCAGAAGAATTGTTCTAACTTACGTTTTTTAAATCCGTAGGTTATTAAAATCAGATGTAGAGCGAAAAAGTTAGGTGCGCCTAACTTTTTATTTGAAGAATTTTAAAAATAAGCTATAATAGTGTGTAGAATTAGAAGGAGGTATCTATGAATTCATTAGATCAACAATTTACAGATAAATTATATGCTAATTATGAAGCAAATGTGAAATATGCTGCAATTGAAAATGCAGTCAGTCACAATGGCTTATTAACTTCACTGGAAAAACGCAATAGCGCTGCTGAAAACAATCCTGTATTTTCAATTGATTTGACCAAAGATAAGGTCAGCAATCAAAAAGCTTCTGGTCGCTGCTGGATGTTTGCAGCACTCAATACATTTCGCCACAAAATGATTGCGGGCTTTCAATTAGAAGAATTTGAATTGTCACAAGCCCATACATTCTTCTGGGATAAATATGAAAAATCGAACTGGTTCTTGGAGCAAGTATTAGCAACTGCAGACCAAGAATTAACCAGTCGCAAGGTCAAATTCTTACTTGATACACCTCAACAAGACGGTGGTCAATGGGATATGGTTGTGGCACTTTTTGAAAAATATGGTGTGGTGCCAAAATCTGTTTATCCAGAATCTATTTCATCAAGTAACAGTCGTGAGCTTAATCAATATCTCAACAAATTACTCCGCCAGGATGCACAAATTTTACGTGACTTGGTTACTAGCGGAGCTGATGCAGCAGCTGCTCAAGAAAAGAAAGAAGAACTTTTGCAAGAAATTTTTAATTTCTTGGCAATGACCCTTGGACTCCCTCCTCGTACTTTTGATTTTGCTTATCGTGATAAAGACAATAACTTCCATGGCGAAAGTGGATTGACACCACAAGCATTTTACAAGAAATATGTGGATATTAAGCTAGATGACTATGTATCCATCATCAATGCCCCAACAGTTGACAAACCTTATGGCAAATCTTACACTGTCGAGATGTTAGGAAATGTCGTAGGAGCACGTGACGTCCGCTATTTGAATGTCGATATGAATCGTTTGAAAGAACTGGCCATTGCTCAAATGCAAGCAGGAGAAACGGTTTGGTTTGGCTCTGATGTGGGTCAATCTAGCAATCGCAAAGCTGGTGTGATGGTGAATGATATGTATGATTTTACTTCCAGCATGGATATTCATTTGACACAAGACAAGGCAGGGCGTTTGGATTATAGTGAAAGTCTCATGACTCATGCTATGGTCTTGACAGGTGTTGACTTGGACGAAAATGGCAAATCGACAAAATGGAAAGTGGAAAATTCTTGGGGTGATAAAGTTGGGAACAAAGGCTATTTTGTTGCTAGCGATGACTGGATGGACGAATACACTTATCAAATCGTTGTCCGCAAAGAATTTTTAACAACTGAAGAACTAGCAGCCTATGAAGCAGAGCCAAAAGTGCTTGCTCCGTGGGATCCAATGGGGGCTCTGGCTAGCAAATAAGAATAAAAAGAAGTAGGATAAATTTTTAAGCTTGCTTTAAAAGACTCTGTAAGAGAATGAAATAGAAAAACACGAGCAATCAAGACCAGTAAGCAACTGGATTTGAATTGTTCGTGTTTTTTAATTTTTACAAAACTCTGATTTAAAGATGTTATCTTCTAAACTGCTTGGCTTTCAGAAACTTCTTCGTTATTGATTTCGTGAAGGAGGAGTTTCCGAATTTCTACTGTTATTAGGAGAATTTGTAGACGTGGAAGCACTGGGTTCCGTACTTGATGAGGAACTGCTTGATGAAGAACTACTTGATGACTCTTGAGTAGAGCTTTCTTGACTATTTGAAGATGTAGACGATTCTTCTAAGCTAGAACTTGAAGTAGAATTATAATAATTTTGTTGATATCTATTAGTTGCATTGGCTAAAAAGACATAACTTCCGCTACGATAGAGACCGCTAGGCATCTCCCAGTCTTCTGTCCCACTTTCAGACAAGTAAGACATCATAGCACGGTAAACATCTGTTGCAACTTTCACACCGTCATCCAGAACAGGAGTGAGACGATTGGTGTAACCTGTCCACACTGCCATTGAATATTTCTGTGTATAACCAACAAATAGTTCATCTGGAGTCACAACACTTGAACCACCATAAGGTTTTGTTAGTTTCGCCAATTCATCATCAGAATAATTGGAAGTCCCTGTCTTACCGGCTTGGTAGACACCTGATATAGCTGCGTTGGTTCCTGTACCTGAAGTGAGAACTGTTTTCAGCATATTTGTCATCATGTACGCAGTTGTTTCTTTCATTGCTGTTGTGCCTTGATTAGCGAAGTTTTTTGAAGTTCCGTCACTAAAGACAACACGGCTGACGTATTGAGGTTTATAATAAGTTCCTCCATTTGCAAAAGCAGCATAGGCAGCAGCCATTTTTTCACTGCTGGCACCATATTTCTTATCTGATTTTGTGGTATTACTTGAAATGGCATTTGCATAGACCATATCTGGATAATCAATGCCAAGTCCATTAAGGAATTTCTTTGATTTGCTGAGACCAACAGCTTCTAATGTTTTGACAGCTGGGACGTTCCGAGATTCCTGAAGTGCATACTGAATGGTGATGTTTCCGAAATACCGCATATCCCAGTTGTAAACCGGAGTAGTTGTTCCAGGATAATGATAAGGGGTATCGCTAATATAAGCAGCTGTCGAAGTGTAAATTCCGTTTTCAATGGCTGGAGCATAATCGGTGATTGGTTTCATGGTTGAACCCCAGTCACGATTGGTTTCAACGGCTTGATTGGTACCAAAAGAAACATTTGAAGTTTGATTTCGAGCTCCTAGTTGAGCAATCACCTTGCCATTTGTAACATCCATAATCGTAGAAGCTACTTGCAGTTCATTATCTGGATAGGCAACATATTCATTGCTATTATAAATGTTCCAAAGGCGTTCTTGAACAGCTCTATTGACGTTAGTATAGACTTCCATTCCTGTCGTCAGCAAGTTATAGCCAGTTTCTTGCTGAACTTGCTCAATTACTTGTTTTAAGTAATTGTCCATGTAAGCCGGATAAGAAGCAGAATTTTTTAAGCTTTGCAGACCATCGGTAATGGGGGTGTTGACTGCCTTTTCGTATTGCTCAGCAGAGATGTATTTGAGTTTATACATTTCTGATAAGACAAGATTCCGACGATTTTTAGCAGCCTCTGGTTGTGTATAGGGATCGTATTGATTTGGTGCTTGAGGCATCCCTGCCAATAAAGCAGTTTGAGCCAAGCTCAAATCTTTCAAATCTTTGCCGTAATAACTTTTAGCAGCTGTTTGCATACCGTAGTTACCATTTGACATATAGACCTTGTTTACATAATAAGTAATGATTTCTTGCTTAGTGGCTTTGCGCTCCAGCTGGACTGCTAACCAGGCTTCTTGGATTTTACGTGATAGCGTTTGATCGGCAGTTGAGGTAGAGAAATAAGTCAATTTAATCAACTGTTGTGTCAGAGTGGAGCCGCCTTGCCGATTTCCTTTGCGCAAGTTATTTAAAAAAGCGCCTAAAATACGAACAGAATCCACACCACGATGGTTGAAGAAACGGTGATCTTCAATTGCAACGATAGCCTGAACTAAACCAGTTGGAATATTACTTGTTGCTGCGTTTACTCTTTTTTCAGAGCCTAAGTCAGCAATAAGATTGTTTTCACTATCATAGATTTTACTGGAAGTTGTAGCAACTAGTTTCTTTTCTGACAAGGCGGGCGCCTTGTGAACTTGATAGAGAAAGATTCCTCCGCCAGCAACAACTCCTAGAAGAAATAACGAGATGAGACCGATAGCAGCATATTTAGCAGCTGTCAGTAAAGATTGCTTATTCATTTATTTTACCACCTAGTAAGTTTTGTTGAATGATTTCAAGATACGGAATGCTAGGAAGTCCATTCTGTGAAATAGAATATCCATGTTGTTGAATGTAATCAAGTGGCATGGATTTTGTCCCTTTGTCAATCTTGAAGAAGTTAATCAGATAAGGAGCAGGAAGCAAATACGTCAGTTTTAAGGCTGAAAAGTGCAATAAAACGAAACAAATTCCTCCTTGTTTGACGACTTGTTCCATGTGTTCGATTTGATGCGCATGAAAATTTTTCATAGGCATAGAAGCCTTTTGACGAGTTTCTTTTGCTTCAAAATCTATGTAACGCCCCTGGTAGACACCAGAATAGTCTGTTGTAGAGGCTTGTCGAAAGTAGGCTTCTACAATTTTTGCCCGACTACGCCTAGGATAATCCACTTTTACGATTTGAATAGGTGTCGGTTTTTTGTGAATGACCGCCAACCCATGACTAAGATAATAATCATTTGTTTCATTGATCATTTTTTCAAAAGACATTCCTCGATTGGCAAAATCAACTGATTTCTTTTTAGGAAATTTCAATGAGTTGCGCGAGGAAACTTTATGTGGATAGTTGACCATATATCTCCTTATTGGTACAATAACATCACTCTATTATAACATAAAAAAGGAAATAAAGGGATAATTTAAGTGGTTAGTATATTAGTAGTAGGCTATCGAAATTTTGATCTGGGAATTTTTGATGAAAAAGATCCTCGAATCAAGATTATTAAAAAAGTGATTCAACGTGATTTGACTCGATTATTGGAACAAGGAGTGGAATGGCTGATTTTCACTGGAAATTTAGGCTTTGAATTTTGGGTACTAGAAGTTGCAAAAGAATTACAGCAAAACTACGATTTTCAAATGGCAACAATTTTCACTTTTGAGAATCAGGGGGAAAATTGGAATGAAGTCAATCAAGAAAAATTAAACCATTTCAAACAGGTGGACTTTGTAAAATATGCTTATCCGCATTATGAAAACCCGAGTCAATTTCGTGACTACAACCATTTTCTACTCAACAATACAGATGGTGCCTATATTTTTTACGATGAAGAAAATGAGACGAATTTGAAATATCTTTATCAAATGATGAAAAGTCAAGAACAATATTTTATCAAAAAATTAACATTTGATGACTTGAACGAAGTCGCAGAAAATTTTTCCGAAAATTAGATGTTTAATCTTGATTTTTGCGGTTCATTTTTTATATAATTAAAGTAATGAACGAGAATGGAGAGAGAAATGGCAAGTATTATTTACACACCAAAAGATATTTTTGATCAAGATTTTAAAGTTGGCGTCCGAGGTTATAGTAAAGTAGAAGTAGATGAATTTTTAGACGATGTCATTAAAGATTACGAAACGTATGCTGCTTTGGTGAAAGAACTGCGTGAAGAAAATACTCGTTTAAAGGCTGAACTCGCTAAAAAGTCAACTGAGTCGGCAACTTCACCTTTAACACAGTCTATCATGGAAACTCCTCAGACGGCTTCTGCTACGTTGACAAATTTTGATATTTTAAAGCGTTTAAATCGTTTGGAAAAAGAAGTATTTGGCAAGCAAATCTTAAATAACGAAATTTAATAAGTAATGTGCAATTTTTGGATAATCGCGTGAAGAGTCGTCTTTTCATGAGGAAAGTCCATGCTAGCACGGGCTGTGATGCCCGTAGTGTTTGTGCTAGGTGAAACAATAAGCCTAGGGACGAGAAATCGTTACGGCGGACGAAACAGCTACGTCTCTGGATATGCTGGAATAGTCCTGAAAGTGCCACAGTGACGTAGTTTTTGCGGAAACGCAAAAAGTGGAACGCGGTAAACCCCTCAAGCTAGCAACCCAAACTTTGGTCGGGGCACGGAATGCGTGGAAACGAACACAGCATTCTGACTGGAAACAGTAGACAGATGATTATCGAAGGAAATGATACCTAGTTATTTCTGGAACAAAACATGGCTTATAGAAAGTTGCATATAGGTTTAGCTAGCGTATTATGCTAGCTTTTATTTTGAGAGGGTAAATGAAAACAAAATTTAAGTTGATTGCGACTGCTGCGGCTGGTTTAGAGGCTGTAGTTGGTCGTGAAATCAGAAATCTTGGCTTAGAATGTCAAGTGGAAAATGGACGTGTTCGATTTGAAGGAACTGTCGAGACCATTATTGAATCCAATCTCTGGTTGCGTGCAGCAGACCGTATTAAAATTGTTGTTGGCAACTTTCCAGCTAAGACTTTTGAGGAATTATTTCAGGGGATTTTTGCTTTAGATTGGGAAAACTACCTGCCACTTGGGGCAAAATTTCCAATTGCTAAGGCAAAATGTGTCAAATCAAAACTCCACAATGAACCAAGTGTGCAAGCTATTTCTAAAAAAGCAGTAGTCAAAAAGTTGCAAAAGCACTATGCTCGACCAGAGGGTGTCCCCCTAACGGAAAATGGAGCTGAGTTTAAAATTGAAGTTTCTATCTTGAAAGATGTAGCGACTGTTTTGATTGACACGACAGGCTCTAGCCTTTTTAAACGTGGCTATCGGACTGAAAAAGGTGGCGCGCCCATTAAAGAAAATATGGCGGCTGCAATTTTACTCTTATCCAATTGGTATCCAGATAAACCTCTGATTGATCCGACTTGTGGTTCAGGAACTTTTTGTATTGAAGCAGCTATGATTGGCATGAATATGGCGCCGGGGCTTCATCGCCATTTTGCATTTGAAGAATGGAATTGGGTTGACTCAGACTTGGTTGGGTGTGTTCGCGCTAGAGCTTTAGGGCAGATTAAGCAAGATATTCAGTTGGATATTTTAGGAACTGATATTGATGCGCGGATGGTAGAGATTGCCAAGCGAAATGCTGAAGAAGCAGGTGTTTCTGAGCAGATTGTTTTTAAGCAAATGCGTTTGCAAGATTTGCACACCAACAAGATAAATGGTGTCATTATTTCCAATCCACCCTATGGAGAGCGATTATTGAATGATGATGCTGTGACCAAACTTTATCAAGAAATGGGACAGACTTTTGCACCACTAAAGACGTGGAGCAAATTTATCTTAACTAGTGATGAAACATTTGAAACAAAATTTGGTAGTCAAGCCGATAAAAAACGTAAACTCTATAACGGGACTTTAAAAGTAGATTTATATCAATATTTTGGCCAGAGAGTCAAGCGCCGGATAGATTAGAAAGGATTTGCCGTGAGTAAAGACGAAAAATATTTGTCAGAACAAGAAGAATCAATTCTTGATTTTGAAACAGCTAAAGAAATGACAATTGGTCAGGCTGCTCGAAAAAGCGAAGAGCTTGAAGCAGGGGTGACGGAAGAGGATAATGTGCTGGATAAATACATTAAACAACACCGTCAAGAAATTGAAGCTGGAAAATTTTCGGCTCAATCTGCAGAGAAAGCGTCTGAAGTAGAGGGACAGGAACAACTGAGTCAGTTAGATTTGGCAGAATTTATCCGAGAGATGCACGAGGGTGTTCAAGAGGAAGAAGTCTTAGAAGCTGCGGATGTAGCGTCTGAAGAGTCTGCCTTTGATGAAACGGTCGCTGCACTTGCAGCCAGCGAAGCAGAGCCGCAAGAAACTTTGGGAAAAAACAGCACACAGATTTCGGAGGAATCAGAGGCTGAGACGAAAGTAATGGAAGCAATTCAGCCTGAAATGGATAACATTCCTGTGAGCTCAACTGAGACAATGGAAAGTTTTTCAACTTTTACAGTATCTGATGAAGAAATGGAAACAGGGAACGTTCCATTTTATAAAAATAAGAAAGTCCTGTATTCTGCAGCAAGTGTAGCTTTACTGGCTTTAATCGGTGGGACTGTTTATCTGTCTTTGAATAGAAAGCAAGCAAAACCAGTTACAAATTCAACGAGCCAAACAAGTAAATCTTCTACTACTGCTAGCTCTGAAAATAAGGATTTGAAGGCTTTCAACAGTCTTTATGATTCATTCTTTACGGATGCAAATAAATTAGCTTTGAAAAATAGTAGTTTTGGCAATGTAGATAAATTGAAAGCAGCATTAGAAAAGTTAAAGAATACAAAGGAATACAATGTTGCTAAGGGAAAATACGACAGTTTGCTCAAACAAGTTGAAGCTGTAAAAACTGTGAATGCACAGTTTACCTCAGTGGCAATCACAGACGGCGTTTTAGATACTAAGGCAAAGATTAAAAATGATGCTAAATTTACAGATATCACAACAGGAAATACAGATTTGGATAAAGTCTTGAAAGCTGCTATCAGTCTAGGAAAGAGCCAGCAATCAGCGATTTCTGCTCCTAAATCTGAGACCGCCACTACACCGTCTCAAAGTCCGGCACAAACCCAAACGCCGAAAACTGAGGCACCAGCAGCTACTCCAGCCACACCAGCTTCTGGTCCAACTTTACAGCGACATTTAAGTCGAGTCCCGTACGACCAAGCAAAAATCAATGATTCTAGTAATCCTTCTTGGAATTTCAATCCTGGTGTATTAGAGAAAATCTTAGCAACCTCACGGGAACGTGGTTATTTCACGGGAGATAATTATATTCTTGAACGTGTGAATATTATCAACGGAAATGGTTATTACAATCTATTTAGAACAGACGGCACGTATCTCTTTAGTATCAACTGTAAAACTGGCTATTTTGTAGGAAATGGCGCGGGTTATGCAGATGCTTTAGATTATTAGGGAACGTTTTCAAGCAAATTATTAGACTCTAAAAACCTTATACGCTATAATAAAACGTATAAGGTTTTTATTTTATAATTAAACTATTTTTGGAGGTAATCCTTATGTCACTTATTGGTAAAGAAATTGTCGAGTTTACAGCAGATGCTTATCATGCTGGAAATGGGAAGTTTATCACAGTTTCTAGCGAAGATTTAAAAGGTCATTGGAGCGTTGTTTGCTTCTATCCTGCTGATTTTTCATTTGTTTGCCCGACTGAGTTGGAAGATTTGCAAGAGCAGTATGCAGCTCTTAAAAAGTTAGGTGTAGAAGTATATTCTGTTTCAACAGATACCCATTTTACACACAAAGCTTGGCATGATCATTCAGATGCCATCGGAAAACTTGAATACATCATGATTGGCGATCCATCTCATACCATTTCACTTGGTTTTGATGTGTTAGATGAAAGTGGATTGTCTCAACGTGGTACTTTTATCATTGACCCAGATGGAGTTGTACAAGCACTTGAAATCAATGCAGACGGTGTTGGGCGTGATGCTTCTGTCTTGATTGACAAAATCCATGCTGCACAATATGTTCGGAGTCATCCAGGTGAAGTTTGCCCAGCTAAATGGAAAGAAGGAATTGAAACACTTACACCAAGTCTTGATTTAGTTGGTAAAATTTAAGGAGGCTTCTTATGGCTTTAGATGAAACAATTAAAGCGCAACTTAAGCAGTATTTGGAGCTTCTAGAATCTGATGTTGTGTTTCAGGCTTCTTTAGGTCAAGATGAGCGTTCTGAGCAGGTACGAGCTTTTTTAGAGGAAATCGTAGCGATGTCTCCACGTTTATCACTGGAAAATACAGAAACTAATCGCCAACCAAGTTTTACTGTTACACAAGTTGGTCAAGCAGGGCGTGTGCAGTTTGCAGGACTTCCCTTGGGACATGAATTTACATCTTTTGTGCTTGCTTTGCTACAAGTCTCTGGTCGCGCACCCAAAGTAGAAGATGCTGTTATAAACCGAATTCAGGCTATCCACTCCCCGCTTCATTTTGAAACTTATGTCAGCTTAACCTGTCATAATTGTCCAGACGTTGTGCAAGCTCTCAATGTGATGGCTATTTTGAATCCTAATATCAGCCACACAATGGTTGAAGGAGGCATGTTTAGACAAGAAGTTGAAGATAAAAAGATCATGGCTGTTCCAACGGTTTTCCTAAATGGTGAAGAATTTGCGAATGGTCGTATGACAATTGAGCAACTGCTTGATAAGATTTCTGGACCTGCTTCAAGTGAGGAATTTGACAATAAAGAACCATTTGATGTGTTGGTTGTTGGAGGCGGACCTGCAGGGAGCAGTGCAGCGATTTATGCCGCTCGTAAAGGCATTCGTACTGGTATGGTCGTTGAAACTTTTGGTGGACAGGTGATGGAGACCGTTGGTATTGAAAATATGATTGGTACTCCTTATACAGAAGGACCTAAGCTGATGGCGCAAGTAGAAGAACATGCAAAAAAATATCCAATTGATATCATGAAGAACCAACGTGTTAAAAACATCGAGAAAAAGGATTTGATTGAAGTGGAACTTGAAAATGGAGCTGTTCTGAAAGCGAAAACGGCAGTTCTTTCTGTTGGTGCTCGCTGGCGAAATGTCAACGTTCCTGGTGAAGAAGAATTCCGAACCAAAGGTGTAACTAATTGTCCACATTGTGACGGTCCTATTTTCACAGGTAAAAAAGTGGCTGTTATCGGTGGAGGTAATTCTGGAATTGAAGCAGCAATTGACTTAGCTGGTCTGGCAGAGCATGTTTATGTATTAGAATTTCTACCAACTTTGAAAGCTGATCAAGTGTTGCAAGACCGCGTGCATCAACTGGAAAACGTGACGGTTCTAACCAATGTAGCAACAAAAGAAATTCATGGTTCCGATCAAGTTGAAGCTATTACTTATCTCGATCGTGCGAATAATGAAGAACATAAAATTGAGCTCAGTGGTGTCTTTGTTCAAATCGGTCTTTTGCCAAATACAGACTGGCTTAAGAATAGCTCAGTGGCTTTAAATGAGCGTGGTGAAATCATTGTTGACAAACATGGTGCAACAAATGTGCCAGGAATTTTTGCAGCAGGTGATTGTACAGATAGCGCTTATAAACAAATCATTATTTCAATGGGTTCAGGAGCGACGGCAGCTTTGGGAGCATTTGATTATTTGATTCGTCAATAAAAAAGAAAACGAGCAGGAGAATTTGTATTTCCTGTCCGTTTTTTTATTTTATACAAGATGCCGCTCAAAAGGATCGTCAGAGATCCCTTGAGCTAAAATTAACTTGCACCATTCTTTGGCAGAAAAGAGACTGTGGTCTTTGTAATTTCCACAGGATTCAATGCTTGTTCCGGGAACATCAGTCCAGGTGGTTTCTCCAGCAATTTCCTCTAAAGAGGCTTTTATGACTTTGGCAATTTCGGTTGTACTATGTCGTCCCCACATAATCATGTGAAAGCCAGTACGACAGCCAAAAGGTGAGCAGTCAATCATACCGTCAATCCGAGTGCGGATGAGCTTTGCTAGGAGATGCTCAATTGTGTGTAGTCCAGCGGTTGGGATAGAATCCTCGTTAGGTTGAACCAGACGAATATCAAAATTCGAGATAACGTCACCTTTTGGACCGATTTCTTCGCCAATCAAACGTACATAAGGGGCTTTGACAATCGTGTGGTCTAACTTAAAACTTTCAACAATGACTTCTTTGACCATAAAATAGAACTCCTTTTGCTTTTACTAAATTATAGCATATTTTACCTTAATAAAGAAAAATTTATTTTTTTAAGAAACCTTGGCTGAGAGAAGGGCGAATAAAATAATATGTGAAAATGTTCACTTTCGATAATAATTTAGTTTGTGAAAAATGGATTTTTATGATAAAATAATTAAGAATTTTACAATTCAATATCAATAATTTGAGGTAAAAACATGGAAATGATTTTTGCAGGTGTTTTTGCCGTCATCATTGGTTTAGTCATTGGGTATGTAAGTATCTCAGCTCGCATGAAATCAGCGAAAGAAGCTGCGGAACTTACTCTTTTAAATGCTGAACAAGAAGCAACTAATTTACGTGGACAAGCTGAGCGTGAAGCGGATTTGTTATTAAAAGAAGTCAAGCGCGAAAGTAAATCCCTTAAAAAAGAAGCACTGTTAGAGGCAAAAGAAGAAGCCAGAAAATATCGAGAAGAAGTTGAGGCAGAATTTAAATCTGATCGTCAAGAATTGAAGCAACTTGAAAGTCGTTTGACAGAACGTGCGACAAGTCTTGATCGTAAAGATGACAATTTGACCAACAAAGAAAGAACGCTCGATCAGAAAGAACAAAGTATTTCTGACAGAACAAAAAACCTTGAGGCGCGTGAAAACAAACTGACAGAGTTGGAGCAACACAAAGAAGCAGAATTAGAACGTGTTGCCGCACTCTCACAAACAGAAGCCCGAGATATTATTCTCACTCAGACTGAAGATAAGTTATCGAAGGAAATTGCGACACGGATTCGTGAAGCAGAGCAAGATGTCAAAGAACGTTCTGATAAAATAGCGAAGGATATTTTAGTCCAAGCCATGCAACGAATTGCAGGTGACTACGTTGCTGAGCAAACCAATTCAACTGTTCATCTGCCAGATGATACGATGAAGGGGCGGATTATTGGACGGGAAGGTCGGAATATTCGGACCTTTGAAAGTTTGACGGGTATTGATGTCATTATTGATGATACACCAGAAGTGGTGACCCTATCTGGATTCGATCCAATTCGTCGTGAGATTGCTCGTATGACAATGGAAGGACTATTGAAAGATGGTCGCATCCATCCAGCTCGTATTGAAGAATTGGTAGAGAAGAATCGTCTGGAAATTGATCATAAGATTCGTGAGTATGGTGAAGCAGCGGCTTATGAAATCGGTGCACCAAATTTGCATCCCGATTTAATGAAGATTATGGGACGCTTGCAGTTCCGTACATCCTACGGTCAAAATGTACTGCGCCATTCTGTTGAAGTCGCGAAATTATCTGGTGTCATTGCAAGTGAACTTGGTGAAAATGCTGCCTTAGCTCGCCGTGCTGGTTTCCTTCACGACATTGGAAAAGCTATTGACCGTGAAGTGGAAGGTAGCCACGTGGAAATTGGAACAGAATTGGCTCGTAAGTATAAGGAACATCCAATTGTGGTTAACACGATTGCCAGTCACCATGGTGATGTAGAAGCAGAAAGTGTCATTGCTGTTATCGTAGCTGCAGCAGACGCTCTCAGTGCCGCTCGACCAGGCGCACGCAGTGAATCTCTGGAAAGCTATATCAAACGTCTCCAAGATTTGGAAGAAATTGCCAATAGCTTTGAAGGCGTGAAAAATAGTTTTGCCTTACAAGCAGGTCGTGAAATCCGAATTATGGTTAATCCTGGTCAAATCAAGGATGATAAGGTCACGATTCTCGCTCATGATGTGCGTGAAAAGATTGAAAACAATCTGGAATATCCAGGTAATATCAAAGTTACCGTTATTCGTGAACTGCGCGCTGTGGATTACGCAAAATAGACACTGCTTAAAATGAGTTGCGCATCTATGATATATAACTCTCTGTAAGCAAATGTGCCTGTATTGATTTTCAAAAACAGGTACATATCTATGAGAAAAAGCAGTTGAAAAAATACTGCTTTTTTGTTACACTAGTTAGAAAGATAATGAAGGAGATATGATGGCGGATCGTGGCTTGTTAATCGTTTTTTCTGGTCCCTCAGGTGTGGGAAAAGGAACGGTTCGACGTGAGATTTTTGAAAGCTCGGACAATCAGTTTCGATACTCTGTATCCATGACAACTCGTGCTCAGCGTCCCGGTGAAGTGGACGGGGTGGATTATTTTTTCCGTACGCGAGAAGAATTTGAGGAGTTGATTCGACAAGGTCAGATGTTGGAATATGCAGAGTATGTCGGTAATTACTATGGAACTCCTTTGAATTATGTGAATGAAACCTTAGATAAAGGAATTGATGTTTTCCTTGAGATTGAAGTTCAAGGGGCACTTCAAGTGAAGAAAAAAGTTCCAGATGCTGTTTTTATCTTTTTGACGCCACCTGATTTGGCAGAATTACAAGATCGTTTGGTGGGGCGTGGAACAGATAGTGCTGAGGTAATTGCTAGACGCATTGCTAAGGCAAGAGAAGAGATTGCTCTCATGCGCGAATATGACTATGCGATTGTCAATGATGAAGTTCCCTTAGCAGCAGAGCGCGTCAAACGTGTGATTGAAGCTGAACATTTTCGAGTGGAGCGTGTTATCGGTCACTATCAAGATATGCTATCAGAACAACTTTCAGTTAGATAAGAATTTAGAAATTAGGTAAAGAATTATGATGTTAAAACCTTCAATTGACACCTTACTTGATAAGGTACCTTCAAAATATTCCTTGGTGATTCTTGAAGCAAAACGTGCTCATGAATTGGAAGAGGGTGCTACTCCAACTCAAGAGTTTAAGTCTGTCAAATCAACACTTCGTGCTTTGGAAGAAATCGAATCTGGCAATGTTGGGATTCACCCAGATCCTGAAGGCAAGCGAGAAGCTGTTCGTCGTCGCCTTGAAGAAGAGCGACTTCGTAAAGAAGAAGAAGAGCGTAAAATTAAAGAACAAATTGCCAAGGAAAAAGAAGAGGGTGAAAAAATTTAAGGTTGGGTCAGCTCAATCTTATTTTTTCTTTTACTGAGAAATGCGAGGTGGTGAGAAAGTGCAGATTGCAAAAGTCATTGTGGATGTTCCTCTAATGCAGACAGATAAACCTTATAGTTATGTGGTACCGAAAGAATTTTCGACGATGCTAGAAATTGGCATGCGTGTGCATGTGCCTTTTGGGAAAGCCAATCGCTTGATTCAAGGGATTGTCGTAGCGCTAGAAGAAGAAACGACGACAGAATTGAAAGAAATCGTAGAGGTATTGGATTTTACACCAGTTTTAAATGAGGAGCAGCTGTGGTTGGCAGAAGAATTGAGAAAATCTGTTTTTTCTTACAAAATTTCAATTTTAAAAGCTATGTTGCCGAGGTTTCTAAACTCCAGTTATGATAAAATTCTCCATGCTCAACCCTCTTTGAATGAAGAAGATCGACTGCTCATTTTTGGTAATGTAGATCAGCAGCATTTCTCATCACTTGATAAAGAACTGCAAGCTAAGGTCATGCGTTTAACGCGGCAAGGAGCGATTCAGTTGGAATATCAGGCAACCGATCAAAAACATATCAAAACAGAAAAATGGTATCGGGTTGATCACGAGGTTTTAGGTCAATTGGTCATTCCCAATCGGGCGAAAAAAAAGCAAGTCTTACGGGAAGTTTTACAGGATCAGACTGGAATACACCTTTTAGCAGATTTGAAAGAGAACTTTTCACGGGAAGTTATTCATTATTTTATAGAGCAAGCAGCCTTACAAATCGTTGAAAAAGAGGTGAGTCGTTCTAAGGCTTATTTTGAGAATGTTTTAGCGACGTCTGCATTGGTGTTAAATGAAGAGCAAAAAGTGGCTGTTCAAGCTATTACTCAGCAAATCGGGCACACGGGGAAGCCATTTCTACTAGAAGGAGTAACAGGGAGTGGCAAAACGGAAGTGTATTTGCAGGTTATTCAAGAAGCACTCAGCCGTGGTAAAACAGCTATTATGTTAGTTCCTGAAATCTCTTTGACACCGCAAGTTACTAATCGCTTTATTTCTCGGTTTGGTAAAAAAGTTGCTATTCTTCATTCGGGACTTTCTAATGGTGAGAAATATGATGAATGGCGCAAGGTTGAGCGAGGAGAAGCACAAGTTGTTGTTGGTGCTCGTTCTGCTATTTTTGCTCCATTAAAAAACATTGGCGCTATTATCATTGATGAGGAACATGAGGCGAGCTACAAACAAGACTCTAATCCGCGCTATCATGCACGAGATGTTGCCTTGCTACGTGCAAAGTACAATCAAGCCGTTCTGGTACTAGGGTCGGCGACGCCGAGTTTAGAAAGCAGAGCGCGGGCTAGCAAAGGTGTTTATCATTTTTTGCAACTGACCAAGCGAGCAAATCCGCATGCTCAGATTCCTGAAGTAGAAATTGTGGATTTTCGTGATTATATTGGGCAAAACGAAGCTAGTGATTTTACTCCGGTTCTTTTAGAAGCAATTAAAGACCGGTTAGAAAAAAAAGAGCAAGTTGTTTTGATGCTGAACCGACGAGGCTATTCTAGTTTTGTCATGTGTAGAGAATGTGGGACGGTTGACACTTGTCCAAATTGTGACATTTCACTGACCTTGCACATGGATACCAAAAGTATGAATTGTCACTATTGTGGATTTTCAAAAGGTATTCCTCATAGTTGCCCGAATTGTTCCAGTCGGAGTATTCGTTACTATGGGACAGGAACCCAAAAAGCCTATGATGAATTAGTAGAAGCCTTTCCGCAAGCTCGAATTTTGAGAATGGATGTTGATACTACTCGAAAAAAGGGCAGTCACGAACAAATTCTCAAAGAGTTTGGGGGAGGAGAAGCAAATATTTTACTGGGAACCCAAATGATTGCAAAAGGACTAGATTTTCCAAATGTCACTCTCGTAGGAGTGCTCAATGCAGACACGGCTCTGAATTTACCTGATTTCCGCTCATCTGAGCGAACTTTTCAACTTTTGACTCAGGTTGCCGGGCGTGCAGGACGAGCTGAAAAAGCAGGTCAGGTGATTATTCAAAGTTACAATCCGAATCATTATGCGATTGCATTTGCGAAAAATCAGGATTATGAAGGCTTTTATGCTTATGAAATGCGTGTTAGAAGGCAGTTGGCTTATCCACCTTATTATTTTACGGTGGGCATTACCTTGTCTCATAAAATAGAAGAAGCGGTGATTAAAAAGTCGTACGAAGTGCTGAATATACTACGTTCTGGCTTGTCAGATAAGGTTCAGATATTAGGTCCAACTCCCAAGCCGATTGCTCGCACGCATAATCTCTACCATTATCAGTTGATGATTAAATACCGTTTTGAAGATCATTTGCCAGATGTTTTAAATCAGATTTTGGATTGGACGCAACAAAAGGACAATAAAGATTTACGTTTGAGCATAGATCATGAGCCACAAAGCTTTATGTAGGGATATTTTTAGCTTTTTTTGAGGAAAAGCGTGACTTCTTCTGATATAATAGTAAAAAGAATATGAGGAAACCATGACAAAAATTATTTTTATGGGAACGCCGGATTTTTCTGCAACAGTGCTCAAAGGATTATTGGAAAGCAAGCAGTACGAAATTTTGGCAGTTGTAACCCAGCCAGATCGTGCAGTAGGACGCAAAAAAGAAATCCGTATGACACCAGTCAAGCAGGTGGCTGTAGATCATCATTTAGCCGTTTATCAGCCAGAAAAGTTGTCTCGAAGTGAGGAACTGGAGAAAATAATGGCGCTTAGTGCAGACGGGATTGTCACAGCAGCTTTCGGTCAATTTTTGCCGAGTCGACTACTGGATTCGGTCAGTTTTGCTGTCAATGTGCATGCATCGTTGTTGCCTAAATATCGTGGAGGGGCACCCATTCACTACGCCATTATCAATGGTGACAAAGAAGCTGGTGTGACCATCATGGAAATGGTCAAAGAGATGGATGCGGGTGATATGATTGCGCGTCGAGCGATTCCTATCAAGGAAACAGATAATGTTGGTACGATGTTTGACAAGCTAGCACTTGTAGGGCGTGATTTACTGCTTGAGAGCTTGCCTAGTTATATAGCTGGGGATTTAAAACCAGTTCCGCAAGACAAAGATCAAGTTACTTTTTCGCCAAATATCTCACCAGAAGAAGAGCGCATTGACTGGACTAAGACAAATCACCAAATTTTTAACCAAATTCGAGGAATGAATCCTTGGCCAGTGGCACATACGCTTTTAAATGGAGAACGTTTTAAAATTTACGAAGCTACTCCAGTAGAGGGCTCAGGACAAGCTGGAGAAATTCTTGTTATTGGAAAAAAAGAATTGATTATAGCAGCTGGTGAGGGTGCAATCTTTCTTAAAGTCGTACAGCCAGCAGGAAAGCCTAAAATGGCTGTCGTTGATTTTCTGAACGGTTTGGGGCGACAATTATCGGTAGGTGATTTCTTTGGTCGATAAGAAAAAGACAGCGCGTCAAACAGCTTTTGCTGTTTTAGAAAAGGTCTTTTCAGAAGGAGCTTATTCAAATATTGCCTTGAATCAAGCCTTGCTAGAGGCGTCGTTAAGTTCTGTTGATAAAAGGCTTGTAACAGAAATTGTATACGGAACAGTTGCGCGCAAAATGACCTTAGAATGGTATTTGTCTCATGTTGTTGAAGACCGTGAAAAGCTGGATTCTTGGCTTTATATTCTCTTGTTGATGAGCTTGTATCAATTACAGTATCTTGATAAAATTCCGACGCATGCAGTTGTTAATGAAGCGGTAGAACTGTCAAAGGCACGAAAAAAGGGAAGCGAAAAGTTCGTCAATGCAGTGTTGCGAAGACTATTGCGGGATGGTGTGGCAGATATAGCCAGTATTAAGCGTAAAAATAAACGGTACTCTATTCAGTATTCTCTGCCGGTTTGGTTAGTGAAAGTCATTATCGAAGAGTATGGTGAAAAACGAGCTTTAGCCATTTTTGAGAGCTTATTTCTTCGGAATAAAGCTAGCGTTCGAGTGGCGGACTTAAGTCGCAAAGAAGAATTAAAACAATTGTTGCAGGCAGAAGATTCACTATTAGCTCCGAGTGCGTTGGTGAAAAATCATGGTCATTTTGCAGGGCATGCCTTGTTTGAAGAAGGAGTAATAACCATTCAAGACGAGTCTAGCCAATTGGTTGCGCCAACACTTGATTTACAAGGTGACGAGAAAGTGTTAGATGCATGCAGTGCACCGGGGGGCAAAACCATGCACATTGCTTCTTACTTAACGACAGGGCAGGTTACGGCATTAGATCTCTATGATCATAAGCTGACTTTAATAGAAGAAAATGCACAACGTTTAGGTTTAGCAGATAGGGTCATTACCAAAAAACTGGATGCCAGAAGGGTTTTTGAGACTTTTGGAGTGGATGCCTTTGATAAAATTTTAGTCGATGCACCATGTTCAGGAATTGGTCTGATCCGGCGGAAGCCAGATATTAAATACAATAAAAAAAATGCAGATTTTATCTCGTTGCAAAAAATTCAGCTAGAGATATTGGATAGTGTTTGTCAAAGCTTGCGAAAAGGTGGTATAATAACTTACAGTACCTGTACGATTGTTTCGCAAGAAAATTTTCAAGTGGTTGAGCAGTTTTTGGCAGCTCATCCAAATTTTGAACAGGTAAAACTAGAACATAATAGACAGGATATTCTAAAAGACGGTTGTATCTTAATTACACCGGAATTATATGGAAATGACGGATTTTTCATCAGTCAATTTAAACGAATATCTTAACAGGAGGAAACTGACAGTATGGAAATTTCATTATTAACAGATGTTGGTCAGAAACGTACAAACAATCAAGATTATGCCAATCAATTTGTTAATCGTGCTGGTATGACAATGATTCTTTTGGCAGATGGCATGGGCGGACATCGGGCAGGCAATATTGCTAGCGAGATGGCTGTCACAGACCTTGGTGCTGCTTGGGTGGACACTCAAATTGATTCTATTAATGGTGTCCGTGAATGGTTTGCAGAGTACCTTGAAACAGAAAATCAAAAGGTTCACCAATTTGGTCAAGATGAAGAGTATAAGGGAATGGGGACGACGCTTGAAGCGTTAGCTGTTATTGGCAATCAAGCCATTTATGCTCATGTAGGGGATTCTCGTATCGGTCTAATTCGTGGTGAAAGTTATAAACAGTTGACGAGCGACCATTCCTTGGTAAATGAATTGCTTAAAGCAGGACAAATTACGCCTGAAGAGGCAGAACGTCACCCACAACGAAACATTATCACACAATCCATCGGTCAAAGAAGTGAAGTGCAACCGGATGTCGGCATGATTAGTCTAGAGGACGATGATTACATTGTTTTAAATAGTGATGGTTTGTCTAATATGATTTCAGAAAGTGAAATTTATGATATTGTGACAAGCGACATCACTCTTTCAGAGAAAGCAGAAACCTTGATTCGTTTTGCAAATAACGCAGGTGGTTTGGACAATATTACAGTTGCCCTGATTCATTATCATAAGGAGGATGCAGAATGATTCAAGTCGGCAAGATATTTGCCGGGCGATATAGAATCATCAAACAAATTGGGCGAGGTGGCATGGCAGATGTTTACTTGGCCAAAGATTTGATTTTAGACGGGGAAGAAGTCGCGGTGAAAGTTCTAAGAACGAATTACCAGACGGATCCGATTGCTGTGGCGCGCTTTCAAAGAGAGGCGCGAGCGATGGCAGACTTGGATCATCCTCATATTGTCCGGATTACCGATATTGGAGAAGAAGAAGGTCAGCAATATCTAGCGATGGAGTATGTGGCTGGGCTTGACTTAAAACGCTATATTAAAGAGCATGCTCCTTTATCTAATGAAGAAGCGGTTCGGATTATGGGACAAATTCTTTTGGCGATGCGTTTGGCGCATACGCATGGAATTGTTCATCGTGATTTGAAGCCACAAAATGTCCTTTTAACTCCAGATGGCGATGCAAAAGTAACGGACTTTGGAATTGCAGTAGCTTTTGCTGAAACGAGCCTGACGCAAACAAATTCAATGCTGGGATCTGTGCATTATCTATCACCAGAACAAGCGCGTGGTTCAAAAGCGACCGTTCAAAGCGATATTTACGCTATGGGGATCATTTTCTATGAAATGTTGACAGGACATATCCCTTATGATGGGGATAGTGCTGTCACAATTGCTTTGCAACATTTCCAAAAGCCTCTTCCTTCTGTGATTGCTGAAAATCCAAATGTGCCACAGCCTCTAGAAAATGTAGTCATCAAGGCAACGGCTAAAAAATTAACAGATCGTTATCAATCTGTTGCAGAAATGTATGTGGATTTATCAAGCTGCTTATCCGCAGATCGCCGAAATGAGAAAAAGTTGGTTTTTGATGATACTGCCAAAGCAGACACCAAAACGCTTCCTAAAGTGTCACAAAATACCTTAATTTCTGCAAGCAAACCAACTACTCCTACGCCTATAAAAGAAACAGTCAGTAGTAATTCTAAACCCACAACCAAGCCAAAAACAAAGAAAAAGCGTCGTTTAAGAACGCGTTATAAGGTTCTGTTGTCGGCAGTAGTTTTAGTGATTGCTGCTCTGGTGGCATTAGTCTATTTGAGTCCGTCAAATGTAAAAATTCCAGACGTTACTGGAAAAACTGTTGCACAAGCTCGTTCTGCAATTGAAACAGCAGGTTTGAAAGTTGGTAAGGAAAAAGATGAATATAGCGACTCTGTCAAAAAGGATTCTGTTATTCGCACCAATCCAGAAGCGGGAACACAGCGTCGCGACGGAAGCACGGTGGATCTGATTGTTTCCAAAGGTACAAAAACCTTTATTATGGAAGATTATAAAGGTCAGAAAAGAGCGGATGCTATCAACAATCTAGTCCAAAAATACAAGGTTTCAAAAGGTTTAATTAAAACAGAAGAAGTTGAAAGTAGTGAGTATGCGGCTGGAACAGTCGTTGGTCAAACGCCAGCAGCAGGTAGTACATATGATTTGACTTCAAAAGCTCGTATTACTTTGAAAGTAGCCAAGTCCGTTTCAAGTGTTGTCATGCCAAGTTATATCGGTTCAACCTATGAATTTGCCTATAACAATTTAACGCAAGTGCTTGGCATTCAAGGTGCTAATATTGAAAAGCGAACGGTTCCAACAGCTCCGGCGGGAACACAAGCAAATACGATTATTAAACAAACGCCAGCAGCAAATCAGTCCTTGGATTTGAAGAGCGACCGCATTGTCCTATATGTATATGAGCCGAAAACCGAAAGTTCGTCTACATCTGAAAGTAGTTTGCAATCTGAAAGTAGTTCAGAAAAAAATAGTCCATCGTCTAGTAACTCATCAACTAGTGGTAATGATGGTTCAAGTTCAAAAACGCCAGACACAAGTGCTAGTGCAAGCAATTAAACAAGTGAGAGGATAAAGTCGTAGTTTTTAACCGATTTTCCCTCACTTTTTTTGCGCTCGTTTTACAGCATTGATAAGCGTTGTTTCTGATTAATCAAGTTTATCCAGTATATTGTAAATAAACATGTTAATTTCTAGGACTACATACTAGAACCTGAAAATATTTAGTTCCATTTCATTGCTTTATTTTCATACCTTAGTCGGAGGAATTTTTAAAAGTTTTTGATACAATAGAAGCAGAAAGGTATCGAGATTATGCGAAAGATCCAATTTTTCATTTTTGTTGAATCTATTCTATTAACATTTGCATTAGTGACGATTTTGTCTGGTCACTTTTCACGTGTTATTCTTTTTTTGGTGCTTTTCTTGTTGCTGCTCTATTATTATTTTGGTAAACAAAGAGGAAATTTTCTGCTAGTAACTTCTACCATATTGCTTTTTTTCATTATTATGCTCAATCCTTATGTCATTGCTGCCTTGCTCTTTGCGGTCATTTATGGCATGATTGTAGCTTATCCCTATATTTATAAAGAAAATGAAGCGACAACTCTCATCTTTGATGATGCAATGGAGCAAAAACGAGAGAATAATCAATGGTTAGGAAATCTTCATCATTTTGCTTCGTCTGATACCTGTCAATTTGACGATATCAACCTTTTCCGTCTCATGGGCAAGGACACGATTCATTTGGAGCAAGTGATTGTTACAAACCATGATAATGTGATTGTTTTGCGAAAATTTTTCGGGAATACAAAAATTATTGTGCCAGTTGATGTGGCAGTCAGCTTGAAAGTGAATAATCTATACGGTGAATTGCAGTTTTTAGACCAACCTATCTATGAATTGCGAAATGAAAGTTTCAGTCTAACGACGCCAGACTTTAAACGAGCACATAAAAGTGTCAAAATTATCCTATCAACATTTGTAGGGAATATTGAGGTGGTTCGTAAATGAAAAAAGTCTACTATCTCTTGATTAGTTTTTATTCCTTACTCATTTTAGGGATTATTATTCATTATATTTTTGCTCTATTTGATTTTGACTGGCAATTGGTTTTTAGTAATGTAGAGCGACTGGAAAAATTCAGTTTCTTTGTGATTGTGCTCACTGTATCTCTAACGATGCTGATGATTTTAGGAATCAAAGTGATTCAAACGGTAACATTGTCGACCATTCAGTCGAATTTGAAAAATATTTTGGAAGGTCGAAAATTACAAGAAGTACAGCAACCGGAAATTGACGCTTCCTTTCGGCAGGTATCAGAGAAAGTAAATCATTTAACAGAAAATCTACAAAAGTCAGAGAACCGTGCCTTACAAAATGAAGAGACGATTATTGAGAAAGAGCGCAAGCGAATTGCGCGTGACCTACATGATACGGTCAGTCAAGAACTTTTTGCTGCCAATATGATTTTATCAGGTGTGACAGGGCAAGTGGAGAACTTAGATACGGACACCTTATCGAAACAATTGACGGGCGTATCAGGAATTTTAAATACTGCTCAGAGGGATTTGCGTATCTTGCTTCTACATTTGAGACCGACAGAGTTGGAAGGGAAAAGTTTGGTTGAAGGGTTAAACCTTATTTTAAAGGAGTTATCAGACAAGAGTGATATTGAAGTGAGTTTTCATCATGATGTTCAACAATTACCGAAACAGATTGAGGAGCATATTTTTCGAATTGCTCAGGAAATTATCAGTAATACGCTCCGTCACGCCAATGCGAATCATTTAGATGTATATCTGTATCAAACTCAGAATGAATTGCAGTTGAAGATGACAGATGATGGGATTGGTTTTGAGCACACTTCGTCTGATGAGTTGAGTTATGGTCTGAAAAATATGGAAGAAAGAGTAAATGATATGGCGGGAACGATGCAGATTTTAACAGCTCCGAAGCAGGGAGTAGCGATTGATATTCGTGTACCATTATTGAAAGGAGCTTGAGATGCAGATTTTATTAGTAGATGACCATGAGATGGTACGACTTGGCTTGAAAAGTTATTTGGATGTACAAGATGATGTTGATGTAGTGGCAGAAGCTTCAAACGGTCGTGAAGGAGTTGAAAAAGCTTTAGCATTACGACCAGATGTTATTATGATGGATATTGTTATGCCTGAAATGAGTGGAATTGAAGCAACTCTAGCTATTTTAAAAGAATGGCCTGAAGCTAAGATTCTCATTCTGACTTCTTATTTGGATAATGAAAAAATTTACCCAGTTTTAGATGCAGGAGCTAAAGGATACATGCTTAAAACATCTAGTGCTGACGATATCTTACGAGCAGTTCGAAAGGTAGCCAAGGGTGAACTTGCTATTGAAACAGAGGTCAGTCAGAAAGTGGAATACCATCGAAATCATATTGAATTACATGAAGAGCTAACAGCGCGTGAGCGCGATATTTTAGGACTACTGGCGAAGGGGTATGAAAATCAACGCATAGCAGATGAGTTGTTTATTTCTTTAAAGACAGTGAAAACGCATGTGTCGAATATTTTGTCCAAATTGGCAGTAAGGGATCGTACACAAGCTGTTGTCTATGCCTTCCAGCATCACCTCGTCCCACAGGATGATATTTAGTGGTATAATAGAAAAATAAATAAATTGCTATTGTTAGAGGGAGATTATGGACGCAAAATTAAAATACAAATCCAAGAAGATCAAAATCGTCTTTTTTGATATTGATGATACCTTGCGAGTAAAAGCAACTGGCTACATTCCAGAATCGATCAAAACGGTTTTTAAACAATTAAAAGAAAAAGGAATTTTGACGGGAATTGCTTCAGGGAGAGGAATTTTTGGTGTGGTGCCGGAGTTGAAAGCGTTGCAGCCTGATTTTTTTGTCACCTTGAATGGGTCCTATATTGAAGATAAAGCAGGAAAGGTTATTGCGCAAACCCCGATTGATCGAAATTTAGTAGAAACTTATATCGCTTGGACGAAGGAAGTTGGGATTGACTTTGGCCTCGTTGGTAGTCATGAGGCAGCGCTTTCGACGCGAACACCGCTTATTGATGAAGCCATTGATATTGTTTATCCTAATTTACCTATTCAGCCGGATTTTTATCAAGATCACAACGTTTATCAAATGTGGACATTTGAAGATATCGGAGATAGCTTGCAATTGCCCAAAGAGTTAGAAGAACATCTACGATTGGTTCGCTGGCATCCGCATTCATCAGATGTAGTTCTAACAAATGGTTCAAAAGCATCTGGAGTTGCGACAGTTGTGGAGCATCTAGGGTTGAAGCCTGAGAATGTGATGGTTTTTGGAGATGAACTCAATGATTTAGAGTTGTTTGATTATGCAGGTATCAGTATTGCTATGGGCATTTCACATAAAAAAATAAAAGCCAAGGCTGACTTTGTGACAAAAAAAGTAGAAGAAGATGGCATTTTTTATGCTTTGGAGGAATTAGGAATGATAGAAAAAGAATTACATTTTCCACAAGTAACGATGGAAACAGCAGAAGGACCGAAAGCGACTATTAAAACCAACCACGGTGATTTGAAATTTCAATTATTTCCAGAACAGGCACCGAAGACAGTGGCTAATTTTATTGCTTTATCAAAAGATGGCTACTATGATGGAATCATTTTTCACCGGATTATCAAGGACTTCATGATTCAAGGTGGTGATCCAACTGGTACGGGTATGGGTGGAGAATCTATTTATGGAGAAAAGTTTGAAGATGAATTTTCTCCGGAACTGTACAATATCCGTGGTGCACTTTCGATGGCCAATGCTGGTCCGAACACAAATGGCAGCCAATTTTTTATTGTGCAAAACAGCAAGATTCCTTATGCACAAAAGGAATTGGAACGTGGTGGTTGGCCGATACCAATTGCTGAAATCTATGCAAGCAATGGTGGAACGCCGCATTTGGATCGCCGCCATACTGTATTTGGTCAATTATTAGATAAATCTTCTTATCAGGTATTGGATAAGATTGCAGCTGTTGAAACTGGTGCGATGGATAAACCACTTGAAGATGTCGTGATTGAAACCATTGAAATTGAGGATTAAAATGAGAATTGGTGAAAAACTAAAAGGAAGAATTACAGGAATTCAGCCTTACGGTGCATTTGTAGAATTGGAAACAGGAACAATAGGCTTGATTCATATTTCAGAGATTCGGACAGGTTACATCGAAAATATCCGTGATATTCTGCATGTGAATGATCCGGTCTTGGTGCAAGTGATGGACTATGATGAATTTTCAGGTAAGGCTAGTTTGTCGATGAGAACATTGGAAGAGGAAAAACATCATTTACCGAAACGTCATCGCTTTTCAAATGACCGTTACAAGATTGGTTTTACACCGCTCGCTAAAAGTTTGCCAACTTGGACCAAGGAAGCAATGAATTTTCTGAATCAGAATCAGTCAAAAGAAGAAACTGACGGAGAAACGGAAAAATAAACACACAAAAATTCTACTAAAAATAACGAGTCTGAGACAAAATAGTTCTCAGTCACAAAAA